>JBEKAJ010000082.1:0-22313 GCA_050018295.1 Occallatibacter sp.
CGCGCGGCCAAGCGCGCCGTGGCCATTGCTCTGCGCAATCGCCAGCGGCGGCAAAAGCTACCGCCCGATCTGGCCGATGACATTATGCCCAAGAACATCATCATGATCGGCCCTACTGGCGTGGGCAAGACAGAGATCGCGCGGCGCCTGGCTAAGCTCACCAACTCGCCGTTCCTCAAAGTCGAGGCTTCAAAATTCACCGAGGTGGGCTACGTGGGCCGCGATGTCGAGTCGATGATCCGCGATCTGGTCGAAATCGCCATCGACATGGTCCGCGAGGAGCGCCTGGAGGAAGTGGAAGACAGGGCCGAGATGAACGCCGAGGAGCGATTGCTCGACGTGCTCCTGCCGCCCCAGCCGGCCGCGCCCCACACACAGGAGGGGCAACTCTCTCTTCCCGGCGCCGAAAGCCACCAGCGCTCGCGCGAAAAGCTCCGCCAGCAATTCCGAGAAGGCAAGCTCGATGACCGCATGGTCGAACTCGACGTGCGCGAACGCAATTCGCCACAGTTCGGCATCATCTCCAACCAGAACCTTGAAGACATAGAGATGAACTTGAAGGATATGCTGCCGAACATCTTCGGAGGCGGCACCAAGAAAAGGAAGATGAAGGTCACTGATGCCTTCGATTATCTCGTGCAGGAAGAAGAAGGCCGCTTGATTGACATGGATGCGGTGAATCGAGCGGCATTAGAGCGTGTCGAATCCAACGGGATCATCTTCCTGGACGAGATAGACAAGATTGCCGGGCGCGAAAGCGGCCACGGACCGGACGTCTCGCGCGAGGGCGTGCAGCGCGATATTCTGCCCATTGTCGAAGGCACGACAGTCAATACGCGCTATGGCATGGTGCGCACAGACCACATCCTCTTCATCGCCGCCGGCGCCTTCCATGTTTCGAAGCCCAGCGATCTGATCCCCGAGTTGCAGGGCCGCTTTCCCATTCGCGTCGAGCTGCAGTCGCTCACCGTCGACGACTTTTTGCGCATCCTCACCGAGCCCAAGGCCTCGCTCACCAAGCAATACTCAGCGCTGCTTGAAACCGAGGGAGTGCGACTGGAGTTTGCGCCAGAAGCTTTGCGCGAGATGGCCGAATTCGCTTTTAAGGTGAACGAGACCACCGAGAACATCGGTGCACGGCGTCTGCATACCATCATGGAGCGGGTCCTCGAGGATGTCAGTTTTCTGGCGCCCGACGTGGCCCGTCGCGCGCCAGACGAAAATGCCTCCGCAACGCTTTCTGCGGCCATCCAGAGTGAAGCCTCTGCGCCTCTACCCTACCAGGAGCGAATGACCGCCTCCGGCCCTGAGAAGGTTTTCCTCATCGACGACGAGTACGTCAAGCAGATGGTCGCGTCGATCGTGAAGGACCACGATCTGTCCCGGTACATCCTTTAAGAAGCCCTTATTCATTCGCAGCCAGCACTGCTTTTCGTGGTGATGGTGCCGACGCACCCTTGTACGCGGGCCCGCTATCACGGCAGTGAAATGTTCTCAGTACATGCTCGTTTGCGCCGCCCTGAACGGCGCTGTAAGATAGAGAAACAGCGGGACTAACCAACACGTCGGGGAGTGGCTCAGCCTGGTAGAGCACCTGGTTCGGGACCAGGGGGTCGGAGGTTCAAATCCTCTCTCCCCGACCAATACTTTCAATAGCTTACAGACTCGTAAATCCGACCACTTGGTATTTGCCCAAGTGCCCTCGCGCCAATTGGTGCACGAATATTGCATTCTTGTCTGGTCTTCGCCTTTCTCGATGTACCATTTTTCGGAAGAGGAGATTAAGTTTTGAGATTCGATTCTGTCCAGACGTGCCCATTGCGCTTCCTGCGTGGGTTCAGTTCGCGTCGAAGCTGGCTTTTGGGTGGACTTAATGCGGCGTGTACCTTATTCATTCTTATCCCGGCAGGAACTTCCGCCTTATGCGCACAGCAGGTGCCGGACACACACATCGCTTCGCAGCCAGCGAGCGATAACCGCCAGCAGAGTGGGACTCCAGGAGCGACCGGGGGGGGAATGGCCAACGCCGGCCCTCAAGAAGCCGTCTTCGATAGCCAGCACCGTCCGATCACCGCCGGCGGTTTTGTAAAGACGGGTCCGATTGTTTTTCAGGATGTTGCTGCGGATGCTGGACTGACACGCTGGCATCACACGGCGGGAACTCCTGAAAAGCGTCTCATCCTGGAGGCTAAGGGCCCCGGCGTGTGCCTGCTGGACTATGACAATGACGGCTGGCTCGATATTTATCTCGTGAATGGCTCGACCTACGATGCCCTAGCGGGCAAAGCCGTTCCGCCGCATGCAGCTCTCTTTCATAACAATCACGACGGAACGTTCACCGAGGTTGCCGACCAGGCCGGGGTGGCCAATGACCGCTGGGGATACGGGTGCGCCGTAGGAGATTACGACAACGACGGCTGGCCCGACCTTTATGTAACCAACTACGGGAAGAACCGCCTTTACCACAACAACCATGACGGAACCTTTACCGATGTGGCGGAGAAGGCCGGAGTAACCATCGGCACGTGGTCCACGGGCGCGACTTTTGGCGACTACGACGGCGATGGGCGATTGGATCTGTTCGTGGCCGGCTACGCCAAGATTGATCTGACCAATCCTCCACTTTCGGGGACCCAAGCGGTCAATTTTGCGTTCTGCCAGTATCGCGGCGTGCAGGTGATGTGTGGGCCGCGCGGCCTGCCAGGCGAGCATGACCATCTCTTTCACAATAACGGCGATGGAACGTTCACCGACGTAAGTAAAAAGCTGGGCGTGGACGATCCCAACGGGTACTACGGTTTGGGCGCGCTGTTTGTCGACGTAAACGGGGATGGAAAGCCCGACCTGCTCGTGGCCAACGATTCCACGCCAAACTATCTGTACATGAACAAAGGAAACGGCACGTTCGACGATCAGAGTTACGAAAGTGGCTATGCACTCAACAACGACGGACGCGAGATCGCAAACATGGGCATTGCCGCCGGTGACTATCAGAACAATGGGCATCTCTCCATCGTCAATACAGTTTTTGCCGACGATTACAACGTCCTCTTCCAAAACGACGGAACGGGCTTTTTCACCGATGTCAGCTTTGAGGCGGGAATTGCGGAGTCCTCGATCCCGTTTGTTGGTTTCGGCGACGGATTTCTCGACTACGACAATGACGGGTGGAAGGATCTGCTGATTGTGAATGGGCACGTCTATCCCGAGGTCGACAAGCACCCAGAGTGGGGCAGCAGCTATGCCCAGCGCCCGCTGCTTTATCACAACCTGGGCAATGGCAAATTCGAGCTGGTGCCCGCCGTCGAGGGAACCGGCCTTGCGGTGGTCAGCGTGGGCCGCGGCGCGGCGTTTGGTGACCTCTTCAACGACGGCAAGATCGACGTCGTCATCAATAATATGGACGGCGTTCCGGTGCTGCTTCGCAATGTGAATCCGGACCGGCATCACTGGGTGGAGTTGAAGCTGATCGGCGGTCCCGGGAGCCCCCGCGACGCTGTCGGCGCGACGGTTTACCTGAGTGCGGCCGGAATGCGTCAGCGCGGAGACGTTCTGAGCGGCGGCAGCTATCTTTCGTCGAACGATCTCCGCGTCCACTTCGGCTTGGGCGACGCCAGCGATGCTGGAACGGCTGAGATTCACTGGCCCTCGGGCAAAAGAGAAACGGTGCGGTTGCCTGCGGTGGATCGCATCTACACGATCACGGAACGGCAAGGAATCACCGGTGCGTTATGTAACGGCAAGCCCTGTGCGGAGCCGGCAGGATCCGCACCGGCCCCGACCGGCCGCGCGGCCGCTCAAGCTGCGCACTAAACTCAGTGATCCCATGTAGTTTGAGTCACTCTTTTTTGGGGCTGGGGAGCCGGAGCGAATATCACTCTTGCTGAGAGACGCCTGAGATAGCGTGGTTCGATCATCTGCGCGCAATCCGAACATGGTGTTGCCATCTGTTTTCTGCGCCTTCATGCTCCGGAAAACGCCCTCCAAAACAAGCCGCACCAAGGGTCGTGCGAGTGCCTGGGGTATTCTGCGCCTCTTGCTGGCTTGCTGACGTTGCTCGTCAGGAATCGCCCGGTGTAGCCGAGGAAAATCGCCGAACTTGAGGCATTTGCCTCCCGCCGTTGGGAGTTGGTTGTCTATCGATCTCAATCGTTTAACTTGCCGACTTCAAGCGCCACCAATCGCCTATATGACAGAAGATAAACGCTTTATTTGAGGTATATTACCGTTCTATACGCCAGGTTTGGCGGATTCTGGTCAAACTCAAACGTTTAAGTAGGAAATTTTTCCTTGACAAGTGTCCTTTGTTGGGGCTCAAATGTCTCCCGGCTCCGAAAGGTGGGTTCGTTTGTCATCCTAAAGGTGCGGGTTTCTTCTCGCTCCAAAGGTTGAGTATGTTTCCTATCGCGATGAAAAAGGAGCTCGGATTCTACTTTACTCAAACGTTTGAGGTGGAATCCGGGAAAGTGTAGACGCACTGATTTCTTTTTCCGTTTTATGGAGAATCGAGCCCGATAAGTCGCTGCTCCGGCGGATCGAGTTCAGAAGCAGAGAATGCGTGTATCCAGATCCCCGGGGAATTCGCCGGGGCCAGCAGAACGCAGAACTGCAAGTGCATTAGGCCCTGTAAATCTGCATTGTTGAATGCTTGCGACGGGTCACATCGAAAGTCGAGTGGCGAAGTCACGAGGATGGGCTGAGTGGAAACAAGTGAGCGAGAGAGGCACGGATTCTTTCTCGACAGGCGTCTTAGCAGGAGCCGTCTGTGCAGCAATTTGAACCCGAAACGTCGCGGCAAGAGCACGACATGCCCAGACCGGCTTCATTCGCGCCGGACGGGCAGCGGCGTAAACCAAACGACAGCACCATTTTTTCAAAGGAGGAACACATGAGGCAAGCGAGATACTGGATTTTCCTATTCCCGTTGTTCCTGATCTTGGCCTGCGTGGGAGTGTGGGCCCAGGAGAACGCGGTACTCACCGGAACTGTCACCGATCCGACCGGAGCGGTGGTGGCCAATGCAGCGGTAACCGTCACCAACACCCAGACCAGCGAAACTCGTACAGCCACGGCCAACGGCGCAGGGCTGTATCAATTTCCGGATCTGAACAGTGGCATCTACACTCTCAAAGTGTCCGCCGCGGGCTTTAAGGTCTACGAGAAGACCGGGATCGTCATGAACGTGGCTGCGACGGTGCGAGAGGATGTGCAACTTGCCATTGGCGCCAGCAACCAGACGGTCACAGTCGCGGCGGACGCTATAAGCCTGCAGACCGAGACCAACGAGGTCAGCAACCTGATATCGGGTCAACAGATCACCGAGCTGGCCACCAACGGCCGCAGTATCACTTCGCTCACCACGCTGGGCACCGGCGTCTCAAACACTCTGCCCGCATTCAATGGCGTCGCGGCGCAGGGGAGCAGCGCTTCCGTCAGCTTCAACGGCATGCGTACGGGCCACAACGACTTTCTGATCGACGGCGGCGAAGTGTATGACCGCGGGAGCGGCGGCAGATTGGGAGTGATGCCCTCGCCGGATGCGATCGCCGAATTCCAGACGCTCAACAGCAATTACGCGCCAGATTATGGAATCAGTTCGGGAGGCACGACGACGATTGTGCTGAAATCCGGCTCCAATTCCTTCCACGGCGGCTTGTGGGAGTTCAATCGTAACGACGACTTCGATGCCGTTCCGTACTTCTCCAAGTTGTCCCCCCCCCCGTACGAAATTCCAGAGCTGCGGATGAATATCTACGGCGGCGATGTGGGCGGCCCGCTGTTTATCCCTGCGATTTATCCGAAGGAAAAGAGCAGAACCTACTTCTTCTGGACCGAGGAATGGCGCAAATTGATTCAGGGATCGAATCCCAGTTTCCAGAATGCGGTGCCGTCCAATGACATTCCGACCGCTAACTCTGCGCTGACCTACAAGGTGCCGACAGGCTTCACGGAATCGCCGAGCAGCGGCGTCTGCAATTCGGGCCAGACAGCACCGTGCGTTCCGAACCTGCCGAGCAACGTAGCATTAACCGCCTTGGAAACGAGCGATGGCCTGGTTCCGGGAAATTCGTTCCCGGGCGGTGTGATTCCGGCCAATATGATCGACCAAAACGCTGTACGGTTCATGGCGACAGGAGCAATTCCGGCGTCCAACGTAACCGCGGCCAACGGAGCGCCGCAGTACACCGCGTCGCCGAAGCAGCCGACGTACGTGCGCGAGGACGTGGTGCGCATCGATCACGATTTCACCAGCAAGATGCACCTGATGGGGCACTGGATCCACGACCAGATGTCGCAGACCTACTACCCCGACATGTGGAGCAACGACAGTTATCCGACCACAGGGAACGTGTTCGGCAACCCAAGCTGGGGCACGGTGATCAAGCTGACGTATACCATCTCGCCGACATTGCTGAACGAAGCATCGATGAACGTGAACGGCAACTACATTAAGATCCAGCCGGTGGGCATTTATAAGCAACCGTCCGGATGGACGCAGGCCGGGTACTTCCCGGCGGCGAACAATCTTGAAAGCCGCATGCCGTCGGTCGATCTGGGCTCGCCCTTCGGCACCAACTGGACGATTAACTACTGGCCGTGGGCCAACGCCTTCCTGGACTACCAGCCTCGCGACGATGTCTCGTGGACCAAGGGCCGGCATGCTCTGAAGTTCGGCTTTGCCTACATGCGGAACGATAAGAACCAACAACAGCAGGCGGATACGCAGGGCGACTACACCTTCGGCCCAGACTTTTCCGGCGATTCGTATGTCAACTTCCTGCTGGGCTTGTCGGACAGCTTCAAGCAGCTCCAGTCCATGCAAATGTTCCACTGGATCAACAACACCTGGTCGTTCTACGGAATGGATAACTGGCGCTTGACGCGCCGGCTGACCCTGAACCTGGGGGTTCGCTTTGACGGTCTGCCGCACGTCTACAACAAAGAAAACATGGCGGGGAATTTTGTGCCCGCGGACTTCAGCACCACCAACGAGCAGGTGCCCAACGCGAGCACAGGCCAGATGAATCCCAGCGGACCGGGCTTCGCCAACCCGACCAAAGCTGCGGTGCCGTACTATCTCGACGGCGTTGAGCTTGCGGGCGTGAACGGCTTCCCGCGCAGCGTCGTCCAGAACGACTACAAGACGTGGCAGCCTCGTATCGGCTTCGCCTACGATCTGTTTGGCACCGGCAAAACGGTTCTGCGCGGCGGCTTCGGAACTTTCTATGAGCGCGTGCAGGGCAACGACATCTACGGAACAGACACTAATCCTCCTTTCGCTTACAAGCCGACGGCGGATGACGTGTACTTCACCCAGCCCGCTACGAGCGTTCTCAACGGCGCGACTGCCTCAACGCCCATCTTCCCGGCCAGCATGGGAACCCTTGCCTATCACTATCCGAATCCGGGCACAGCGCAATACAGTCTGGGGATTCAGCACCAGCTTGCGCCTGCCTTGGTTGCCGTGGTTCAGTACGTCGGAACCGGTGGCTGGAACCAGGACGTGAAGCGCGAGATCAATACGTTGCCGCTGAACAGTACCAATCGCCAGGCGGTCGCCGGGGGCGCCAACGCCAACCTCTACAGAAACTACCCTGGTTTCGCCGGCATCGACGAAGACGACAACTCGACCAACTTCAACTACAACTCCCTGCAGGCGGCCGTCAACATGGCGAATAAGCACGGTCTCACTGTAAACCTGGGCTATACGTGGTCGCATGAGATCGATATTCAAAGCGACGATCTGCAGCGAGACTTGTCCAACCCGTACAGCATCAAGTACGACCGCGGTTCGGGAACCTACGACCGGCGCAACATTTTCACCGCCAACTACATCTACAATGCCCCGTTCTTCCAACATTCCGGCAATACGGCGGAACGCAACATACTGGGCGGCTGGACCATCTCGGGCGAGACGATTGCGGAAAGCGGAATCCCGCAGGCCGTCACCTGGGGTGGTGCGGACACGATCGGGCTCGGCGGCGGGACAAGCAATCGACCGAACCTGACGGGCAGCGTGTCCAGGACCAAGACGCGTGCGCAGTGGTTTACCGGCAACTTCTCCGCTCCCACAGCTCCCTGGGCTGGGGGCACGACCAATGGTTGGGGCAATGCCGGCAAGGACGTCATGTACCTTCCCGGATTGGAGAATACCAACCTGAGCCTGTTCAAGACGTTTGGCTTGACGCCAAATGAGCGGGCGAAGCTGGAGCTCCGGTTCGAGTCGTTTAACACTTTCAACCACACCGAGTGGAGCGGGGTTAGCTCAGGATATCCTAGTGGCAACTTCGGCCAGGTGACCAGTGCCTCTGACCCGCGCACAATGCAGTTCGGAGCGAAGATCGAGTTCTAGACGCTCCCACAACCAGGGCGCGGCGGGCAACCCCCGCCGCGCCCTTTTCTTTTGGCGGCTGCCATTGCCCAACCTCCGATAAGATAGACAAGGGACAAGAGTGCGACCCGCAACGCAACCGCGAATCTGCCTGATATGGACGATGATGCTGGCCATGGCCGCCGCCTGCTGCGTGGGCCAGACAGCAACGGCGCCCGATCAACAGCGGCAAACGGCGCTTGCGCTCGAGCAACAAGGCAACAATGTCGAGGCTGAGGCCGCATGGCGCGCATACCTGAAGGCTTATCCATCGAGCCCGGAGGCGTACGCTCACCTTGGCTTGTTGGAAGCCCGGCAGGAGCACTACGATCAGGCAGTGCCGCTGTATCGCAAGGCGCTGGCGATGAACTCCACGATACCCGGCCTGCGCCTGAATCTCGGCTTGGCGCTCTTCAAAGCCGGCGAGACAAAGCAAGCGCTTCAGACCTTCAGACCATTGTTCAATGCCGCGCCGCCCTCGTCGCCCGATCATCAGCGTCTGACGATTCTGGTCGGCATGTGTTACTACGGGCTGGGAGAATATACGCAAGCCGCTGTGTATCTCAAGCAGGCGGCGGCTCGGGAGCCGCAGAACCTGCCGTTGCGCCTTTCGCTGGCGCACAGCTGCCTCTGGTCCAAGCAGTACCAATGCGTGCTCGACACTTATCGCGAAATCCTTCAGCTCAATCCCGACTCAGGCGAGGCCGATATGCTGGCCGGCGAGGCTCTGGACGAGATGAAGGACGCTTCCGGCGCCATTGAGGACTTCCGCGCGGCTGTAAAAGCTGACCCCACGATGCCCGACGTGCACTTTGGCCTCGGCTACCTGCTCTGGACCAAACGGCAGTACCCGGAAGCTGCCCGGGAATTGCAGGCCGAACTGGACAACAACCCAAACCACGCCCAAGCGCTCACTTACTTGGCAGACAGCGAACTGGAATTGGGCCATCCGGAACTCGCCGCTCCGCTGCTGGAAAAGGCGATCCGCATCGACCCCGGGATCGAACGGGCACGTCTCGATCTGGGAACGATCGCAGCCGATGCCGACCGCCGCGACCAGGCGATACAGGAGTTAAAGGCTGCCTTGAAGCTGGCGCCGAACGACGTGAATGTTCACTGGCGGCTGGGACGGCTGTACCGGGCGATGGGGAAGAGAGAGGAAGCCGAAGCTGAATTTGGCAAGGCCAAGAGCATCACCCAGGCCGCCGACGACGCTCTCGTCAACAAAATGAGCCCTCATCCCGCGCAGACACAGACGCCTGCGGCAGTTCCGGTCGGCAAATAGCATCGGCGTTTACGGGGTTTTAGGAAATAGCGTGACCTCTCGACGTCGAGCCGAGGCGCCGGCCTCTCTACGTCACGGACGAAGACCTGTCCATCGCTCCGGCTATCTGAGGGGTCCCGGTCCCGTTGGTCGCGCTGACTTCATTACCATGGTTTTGACCCGCCCGGGGAAATCTGAGCCGATATAGCTACTGGCTTGATGCGTCCCTTGTTCTGGAACCGAGCACACGAAGTTGAAGATACGGTAGCGAAAGAAGCCTTGAATCAAACCTCGAGACTCGCGACGGAGCCTGGAATCGGGAGAGGCAGGTCACGATCGGTTTGATTTAAGAACAGATAGGCATGTCGAGTCGGCCTGGGGGATTTCACCCCAGGCCGCTCACGGAACCGTACGTGAGCCTCTCGGCTCATACGGCTCTTACCGGCCAGCCGTTGGTCTCAACCCCAGGCGCCAGTGATAGGGCCAGCCGTTGGTCTCAACCCCAGGCGCCAGTGATAGAACAGGTCGCTGTTGCGGGAGGCAACCGCCCCCAGCCAGCAATATGCCTTGCCCCATCTGCGCCGGAATCGCTTGTATTTCCGCATCGCCCATCGCACCAAAGATTCGGTGAGATAGTGGCCCAGAACATCAAGACACTTCGAGCGATAGAACCGCCCGTAGTAGGCCACCCATCCGCGGACTGCCGGATTGAGCCGCTCCGCCACGTCGGCCAGCGTCAGCGAGGTTCCCCACGCCCTTCGCCGCCAGTCCCGAACTGTCTCTCTGATCTGCTTGGCCGCCTTGTTACTGATCGCTGGCAGAAAGCCCACGAAGGGCCTTCGGCCCCGCATTCTGCCTGTTCGCGGCCGGAAGGTGTAGCCCAGGAAGTCGAACTCATGCGCACTGAAGCCGCCCCGGCGCCGGTCGTCCTTGCAGTAGACGATCCGGGTCTTCTCCGGATGTAACTCCAACTTGCAGTCCTTCAACCTGCTGCGTACCGCTTCCAACACGAACCCGGCTTGCTGTCGGCTCACGCAGTGGATCACGACATCGTCGGCATAGCGCTCGAACGGAACCTGCGGAAAGTTGCGCCGCATCCATTCGTCGAACGCATAGTGCATGTAGAGATTGGCCAGCAGCGGACTGATAACTCCGCCCTGCGGCGTGCCGCTCACGCGAGGCTCCAACGAGCCGTCTTCCCGTTGCAACGGCGCTTTCAGCCATCGCTCCGCGTAAAGATGAACCCACTGCACCCCCGTGCGGTGCCGCAGCGCCTTCATCATCAACTCGTGATCCAGACTCCCGAAGAAGTCCCGGATATCGAGATCGATAACCCAATCCATCTCCAGGCAACGCTTGCGCGCCTGGCCTACAGCGTCCAATGCCGATTTATTCGGGCGATAGCCATAGGAGTCGGGATGGAACACAGGTTCCAGCAACGGCTCCAAGACCATCTTCGCCACTGTTTGCGACACGCGATCGGCGACCGTGGGTATTCCCAGTGGACGTAACTTGCCATCGCCTTTGGGTATCTCCACCAGCCGCACCGGAGTAGGAAAGTAACTCCCCGACGACATCCGGTTCCAGATCTTATAGAGATTCCCCTTCAGATCCTTCTCGAAGATCGCCAGAGATTCGCCGTCCACCCCGGCAGCGCCACGGTTGGCTCGCACCAGCCGCCACGCTTCCAGCACAAGGTGTTTGGAAATACTGTATGGCTTTGCCTCAGTCAAGAACTCCTCCCCTCGCGGGTTGATCCACGTCTGAGACGGGCCGGGCCGCTCCCTTCGCTCCACCCGAGTTACCGGGCTTCGTCGCTACTACGAATCGGTCCGCCCCTGCGCTCCGCCTCGGTACTCGAACTCTTGCGGGGTCTCCGCTCGAGTCACTCCCTTTGCATCGGAGCGCCAGGTTCCCATGTTCCACATGAAAGCCTGTGCCAGGCTCGCGCCGCTTATCTGCCGGTCACCGTCCAGCCAATCGACAGGCTCCCGCTGGACTCATCCCAGGCTGCCAAATCGGCCTGGTTTAGATGACGGTTTAGTCTCTTTCGACAGAACATCCGCGGTTCACTTTCGTTCGCCTTCCTGGCCCACACCTGACGAGTCAAGCTCGCCTTTTCCCGGTCCGTTCACCACCTGGGAGCTTATCCCCACGCAGCGCCGGGTGGTTTGAGGGCTGATCCTGCAACCCGCCCCCAGAGGGCCTGCCTCCATCTTCCATGCAGCAAGGCTGCTGCATTCGGTCTACATTCCTACCTCCTGCTTATGCCGTCATGGCACACTTTGGCGAGAGACAACTGGCTACGTGGCCATTTCTCATGACCTATTCTATGAATCTTCCGGATGGTCGACCAACGGCCTGGAACCCGCCTAGGACGACCGACATGACTCCTCACTGATTGAGAATAGCTGACAGTGCCCAAATCTCTTTTCTATGCGGCTGGCCCATTGCGCAGGCTCAGTTTGGTTGGAAGAGCTTGGTCAACTGATCCGGCGGAACGGGCCGGCTGAAAAAGTTCCCCTGGGCTTCGTCGCATTCGTGTTCCCACAGAAACTCCAGATCTTCGGCAGTTTCAACTCCCTGAGCGATGACCCGCAGATTGAGGCTTCGACCCATGTCGATGAATTCTCCGACGGCGGTTGTTCCACCTGGAACGGTGGTGATCTGGCGGACAAACGACCGGTCGATCTTGAGGGCATTGAGGGGTAGTTTCTGCATGCTGCTTAGGCTGGAGTTGCCCGTGCCGAAATTGTCGACTGACACCTGCACACCCTTATCCCTGAGGGCCTTGAGGACAAATGCTGTGCGCTCGGGATGGTTCATCAGAACACTCTCGGTTACGTCCAGCTCCAGAAACCCCGGATCCAGGCCAAAGTCGCTGAGGGCCGCGAACAGCCCATCCAGAAAATTCCCGCTCTGAAACTGCACACCCGAGACATTGACGGCTATCGTCTTTGCGAGCATACCGGCATCCGCCCAGGCTCGAGCCTGGGTGCATGCTTCACCAAAGACCCAGGCGCCGATGGGCAGAATCAGGCCGGATTCCTCTGCGATGGGAATGAACTGCCCTGGAAGAATCGTTCCGCGCGTGGGATGTACCCAGCGAGACAACGCTTCAGCACCGGTGATGATTCCCGTCCTCAGATCGACTTTGGGCTGGTAGTGTAACGTCAACTCGTTCCGTTCCAGGGCGCGCCGCAGACTCTCCTCGATGGATTCATCCTCAACTGCAGGGACATTCATCTCCTGACTGAAGAACTGATAGCTCTGACGCCCGTTCTTCTTGGCCTGATACATTGCGATATCTGCATTCTTGATGAGCGTCTCCACATCCAGGCCGTCATCGGGGTACAGACTCATACCGATGCTTGCGGTAACGTGAACCTCAATGTGGTCTGCCAGTTGAACCTCCGCCACCGCCTGTAACACTCTTCTTGCCGTTGCGGCGGCATCTTCCGGTCCTTGCACTTCTTGCAGCAGCAGGACGAACTCATCGCCTCCCTGCCTGCTTACGGTGTCTGGAGTGCGCACAGAATTCAGCAAGCGCCTTGCCACAGACTTTAGAAACTCATCGCCGGCCGCATGTCCGAGGGAGTCGTTGATGTGTTTGAAGCCATCTAAATCCAGGAACAACACGGCAACTCGCCCCCCGTGCCTCCGAGCAAGAGAGATCGCCTGACCAACCCGATCGTTGAAAAGCAATCGATTGGGCAACCCGGTCAGAGAATCATGTTCGGCCAGATGGGCTATCCGCTCCGACTGCGCCCGCGCCGCGCTCACATCGCGAAAAACGATCACCGCTCCAGTAACCTTCCCTTCGCGGTCGTGGATGGGGGCAACGGAGTCTTCGATGAACATTTCATGACCGTCGCGGTTGATGAGCATACAATTCAACGGCAGTTTCCCCGTCAGGTTTTCCGATGCAGCCTTCGCCATCGGATCCAGGATTGCCTTGCGAGTTGTGGCGTCCACGATCCGGAAGGCCTCGGTCAGGTGCCGACCGACCGCTTCCTTCAACGGCCAGCCCATCATGCAGCTCGCTATGGGATTGAAGAAGGTGATGTTTCCCGACATGTCGGTGCAGATCAGAGCGTCGGCGATGCAGTCGAGCGTGGTCTGGGCGCGTTCCTTTTCATTGAATAGGATCTCTTCGTTCATCTTGCGTTCAACGGCATTGCCAAGGGCCCGCATGAGTTTGTGCGGCTCGATCTGGCCCTTGATGAGATAGTCTTGCGCGCCCTCTTGAATGGCTTGAATTGCCTTCGGCTCGTCGTCCAGGCTGGACAACAGCACAATGGAGACGCGGGGCGCGACTGCGCGCGCCCGTCTGACCGCCTCCAGTCCTTTCGAATCGGGCAATCCCAGGTCCAGCAGGACAATGTCGACCGAATGCCCCGCGAGGTACGTCTCGGCGTCCGCCAAACACACTACGTGGGTCAATTTGAAAGAGTGTGAGCCCTGATCGTCGAACATTGCGCGGATTATGCGAGTTTGTTCGCGGTCATTCTCGATCAGAAGAACTGTCTTGTCTGGGATTCTTCCCATACGTTTCACCTCTGCACGGGGACCCTGGCACCACTTGTCTAAGATTCATGAGTTCGGAGAACCTTCCCAGACGAAATTGGTTGAAGGATCTCAAAGCCTAAACAACGGTACTGTTCTCTTTTGCTCACTTTGGGTTGACGAGTCTGATCCCTGTGATCCTGCGGAAGGTGCTGTGGATTTATCTTCTTGATTCGACAGCAGATCACCGGGTCGGCGACCCAGAGGTTCGAGTCTTCCCTCCGCGACCAGCATGTTGGCTAATGTGGTTCCAGTTATCCACAATCAATGCTCCGGGGAGCGCCTGAGCTCTTCACCATTTGGCGGCGTGGCAAAGTTCCGGTTGGCGACAGTACACCAGGAACCGAGAAAAGCTTGTCGCATCCAGGCACATAAGTCGCTGCTCAATTTGGTCCTGCTCGATCAAATGCCCGGCTACAACGCGCAAAAATCCGCGATGCTCCCTATCCCGAAGGCTACTTTAGCTAGTGCTCCGCGCATGCACAGCAAATTATGGGAGCGAAGACCGGCTAGGCGGGCCGGTTGCATCGGGAGCCTCGCGCGCAGCTAGCGCCGGAGCCCAATTCGAATCGAAAACGTTGATCAGCGACCAGGGACTGCTAGCCAGATCGTAGTGAAACTCTCCCTGCTCATCGACCACGAGCTTGCTGGCCGGGTACAAGAATCCTGTGCTCCTGGTATTGTCGGTGTCATTCATTTCGAATTGACCAACCATTAGGTCGAAGGACTGGGAAGCCGGGTCCGGACTGACTTCATCGGATTGAAGCGGACGATTGGCGATAAAGGTGATCTCCCGCCCGGTTGGCGTTACAACCATTTGGATGAAGGCGACGTCGATGCTGAGATCTCCGGTGATCGAGCAAGAACCGACCGCTTTCGTTTTGGAGAGCACGGCGGCCAATTGCCGATCCTGACCCTGCTGGAATGCCAGTGAAAGAACCTGCAGATCCGCAGAAGTGGTGTAGTTGTAAACGATCAGCGTTACGCCGATCGCGTTACCGGCTTGGGAGTAGGTTGCTCGAATCGTTTCGAAACCCGGGCTACCGGCGAATGCCGGAGTGGCTGCCAGCGTGAATGTGCCCAGCAGCGCCAGAATGGGGAGCACTGACTTGTGAACGCATCGATTTGTGCTTGTGAGTGGTCCCATTTTGCGATCCTCCAGGGGATCCGCGGCAGGGCCCGAGCACATTGCTCAGGCCCTGGTTAAGGCCCCGTCGTGCCGCAAACTTGAGGCTATGCGGCGGTTCTTGTTTCGAGGGGTTTTTGTGCCTGAACGAGCTCATCGAAGATCGCGCGGTATTGGATCATTGCGGTGCGGAGCTCTTCGGTGCTTGCTTCAGCCCCGCGGGGACGGACCGCGATGGCGTGCGCCACGCGGTAGCCTTCCATGACGCGAGGATAGGTGACGGAGAGATCCGCGGCGCTTTGTTCAAAGGTGTCCCTGGGATAGCCACGGGCCACGAGGAGTGCAGCAATCAGTTCATCGGCTTCAGTGACCGCTGCCTTGGGGTGATCGACGAAGCGGGATTGCACGGTTTGCCACTCGCCGACGAATCGCTCCCGCTCGTTGGCGCCGAGTTCGCGGATGTTCAGCGCGTCGACGCGGGTTTCGCGGCCGGCAAGTTTTGCCTCGGCCTTCTGCGAGGAGCCGTGCTGGAGGACAGCGCGGTCGTACTCCGATCCGAAACGATTGCGGAGGGCCGCGGTCTTGGCTTTGCGGTTTTCAAGAAACGCGGCAACGGCGATGACAACGACGAAGACGACGGCAAACGCAGCAACGATAAGCTGGGCATTCGTGAAGTGACTGAACATTGCGTTCTCCTATGCGGGATTTCCGCGGCAGTAAAGAGTGAATGGAGGAGCCTTCTCAGGCGGGAAGGAACCTACCACACAATCGATCATGGGCCGCCAGGCGCATAAATGCTGGACAGAATTGCACACTGTGGAATTGAATGGGCCTTAAGAAAAGGCTGAGAGGAATGCCATCTATCGTTGCGGGGTGGATGACTCCTGGATCAATCCCCGTCGCGATTTCGCTGGATTGTGCCGTTGCCCCTTGAATATCGCTCGGTGCCGTCCCAATGACCCACGTTGAAGGCGTCAAAGCGAGTTCGACGGTCAGATAGGTTTTCGCCGTCGCACCAGGAGCTTTGCCGGAGGAGGTCACGGTCGTATTCAATTCCGAAATAATGGCGGAATGGCGCCATTTCTTCGCGGCGATCCTCAAGGTAGGCTCTTACGTCCATGACCATGCCTAGAATGAGGACGAAGGCGCCAACGATCATCAGGACAAGCGTAAGGTGGGGCATAACGTTCTCCTTTGCAATCAATCACCACGACAGCCGGAGCGGCGTGGCCAGGCAAGCCGGCGAACGAGTCAACTGTGGAGCAGGCTGGGGCGGGAGGGCTGGTCAAAATTGCTCAGATTGGAGCAATATTGAGGCCTATCGAAAACCTTGGGGGTGTCCCTCCCGGCTTGAGGGCGAAGTTCAGGGGGACCTCCTCAACGGGGAAGCGTCGGACTTCCGTTATCGTTCAAAGGTCACCGAGCAATATTGCACAGTATTCTTAGCGTTGCATCCGCAACATTCTTACCAGGTGCCCACCCCTAATGCGGTGGCAGTGATGCCAGATCGTGCGGCTCTATCCCCCGAAGGCAGCACCCCTTCCACACTGCCGCCGCCCCTCTCACAGGCTTCATGACTTGATCCCACTCGACCTTTTCTCAATGTTCAAAAGTGCACATCCTCCCCAGCCTGGTTGGAGTAGATTCACGCCATGATGAGCAGCTATATAGGCCGCATCCGTAAGCTTGGACCCCTTGTGGGGGACATGGTAGTGTCCGCCGCCGAGGATTTCGTATTCATCCGTGGCTTCCGGGTGGCAGCAATGGGACAAGAAAGACCGGACGCGAGGTCATCCATGCGCGCCGATGGCAAATCCACAAAGCCATTGGCGGGTATGGGCGCCGCACTCTTCCTTCTGGCCTTCGTCGCGAGTGAAGCTGCGGCGGCTGTTGTAGCGCTTCGCCACTGATCTCGACTTGCAGTATTGGAACCCTGTTCTTGGTCGTTAGCACGATTGTTGTCAGGAGCCTGCGATGTCTGCACCTAACATCTCCTTGAATTCGCAGTCGGAGACCTTGATTCTGCGCGAAGCGCGGATTCCGGCATTCGGAAGAATACCGGCATTCACTCAGCAACAGGCACCCAGCCGTCCAATTCCCGCCCGGATAGCGATGATCGGAAACCACCTTCCCCGGCAGTGTGGAATTGCAACCTTCACAACCGATCTGAGCGACGCGATCACTGCAGAGTACGGAGCCGCAGGATTGTCGGTCGTGGCTGTCAACGACCCGCAGTCCTCGTACGCTTACCCCACACGGGTGCGATTCCAGATCGCCGAAGATGACATATCGTCGTATCGGGCAACCGCCAGTTTCCTCAATGCAAGCAATGTCGATTTAGTGTGTTTGCAGCATGAGTATGGAATCTATGGGGGCGAAGCAGGCAGTTATGTCCTGCAGTTGCTTAAGTACCTCAACATGCCGGTCGTGACAACTCTGCATACAGTACTTCGCGAACCAGACGCCGGCCAGCGCTGGGTCATGCAGGAAATTGCCCGGCGCTCTGTTCGTCTTATTGTGATGAGCGAGTACTCTTCTCGCGTTCTGCGGGAAGTGTTTGGAGTGCCAGGCGAAAAGATCGACCTGATTCCTCACGGCATCCCCAACCTATCTTTTGTGGAGCCGGAGGTTTACAAGGATGCGCTCGGCGTCGCGGAAAAGCTTGTATTGCTCACCTTCGGCTTGCTGTCCCCCAACAAGGGATTCGAGAGCGTGATTCGCGCCCTGCCGCGCATCCTCGCCGGCCACAGCAACGTTGTCTACATCATCGCGGGCGCTACTCATCCGCATGTCAGGGCCCGCGAGGGCGACAGATACCGGGATCAGCTGCAGGCCCTGGCCAGGAAGCTCGGGGTTGAGCGTGAGGTGATCTTCCACAACCGGTTTTTCAGCCCACAGGAAATGGCTACGCTGGTGGGTTCGGCCGACATTTACGTCACGCCTTACTGTCACGTGGCGCAAGCAGTTTCAGGAACTCTGGCATATGCCATGGGCGCCGGGAAGGCCATCATTTCTACTCCCTACTGGCACGCAGCCGAACTCCTCGACGATGGGCGCGGTATGCTGGTTCCCTTTGAGGATCCGGCTGCTATCGCAACTGCCGCGATTGAGCTCCTTGACAACGATGCGGAACGTCACGCAATGCGCAAACGTGCTTATCTCTATGCACGCAAGATGGTCTGGAACCAGGTAGCGCAATCTTATATGCACTCCTTTTCGCGGGCTCATGCACATCGTATGCAACCTGCGCACCTGGGGTTTCCCGCTCAGGCTGCTGAGAAGATCGCTGCGAGCCAGTTTTTGAGTGTCTGAGCGTTGTGTCAGCGCGGGTCGGAAAGAGAAAATCCTGTCAGGAAATGCGAATGATGTCGAATCGCTCCTGAGAATGAAAAGCACGAAGGGCGTCGTTTCCCAACGACGCCCTTCGTGTTTCGATTGGTCTTGTTTAGTGCGTAGGAGAAACCTTTGGTGCAGGCGCGGCCCGGTTGCGGGCTTGTGCGCGGGCTTTGCGGCCGGCGGCCGGCTCGCCCCCCAATATTTGGGGGTTGACGATGGCTTAGCGCGTGGTCTCGAACAGAAACCACGCACGCCGCTCCGCCTCGTCGATCCAAGTCTCGATCAGGCTGGTTGTAGCGTATTCGTTGGCTTTGCTGGTCACTTCATGCGCCGCGCGCAGGCTCTCCACCAGGGCCCTGTTGTCGGCGTGGAGTTCTCTCAGCATCTCGGTGGGACCCACGAACTCCTCGTCGTTGTCTGCAACGCGCTGCAAGCGGGCAATGTGTCCGATGGAGTGGATGGTAGTGCCGCCGACCTTGCGTACCCGCTCGGCGATGGCGTCAGTGATTTCGAAGATTTGACTGGCCTGTTCATCCAGGAGCAGGTGATAATCGCGGAAATGCTGGCCGCTCATGTGCCAGTGGAAGTTCTTGGTCTTGAGGTAAAGTGCGAAGACATCGGCCAGCAGCGCATTCAGCACACTGGAAAGGTTCTTCACATCTTCGGTGGCGAAACCGTCTGGAACCAGGAGTCTGGCGGCTTGCGATTCCTTTGTATGGGTGTGTGGGGTCATAAAGGAATTCCTTTTCCGGGGACGGCCATCGGGACGTCCGTAATGGATCGTCTGCGCCTATACCCCACGCGTGAGATTGAATGCAAACGCGGACTCAAAAGCTCTCCGCAGGTTAGTGCGTAGGCGAAACCTTTGGTGCAGGCGCGGCCTCACCGGCGGGCTTGTGCGCGGGCTTTGCGGCCGGCTCACCCCCCCAGTATTGGGGATCGGCGTCGACCCAGGTTTTCTCAGCGTAACTCCATTCCGGATTGACCATCCAGAGATTGTCCTCGACGCTGGCCACATTCTCCTCGGTAAGCTTGTTCATCTGGTCCTTGCCTTGGTCGCCCAGGGCAGCATCGAAATCCTTCTGGTGCGCCAGACCAGCATCCTCATCCTTGAGGGACGTCATCGGCACCAGGATGAGATAGGAGTCGGTCACGCCCATCATGCTTTCGTAACTTGACCAGGGTATGTTTTGTCCACTTTTGAGGTCGGCGTCACGATAAAGCTTCGTCAATTCCTTGAACTGCTCGTCGTGACCGGGCTTCATATGGAAGATGATCACCTCCCAGTAATGGGAGTGCGGTATGTCCGCTCCGGCGACGTTGTTGCTGAGGTCGGGGCGGTAATGCCAGAGGGTGTGGTGGACCTCTGATATATATTCAGCCTGGCGCGCATCCAGCGCCTCGATCTTAGCGTCGGCCGCCGCGTCGCTGGGGACCCACTCCTCGTTCTTTTGGAGCGCCTCGAAAGAGTCGAAGCCGGAAAGATAAATCGCTCGAGGTGCGCCCGTTAGGGCCTCCATCGCCACGAAGTGCATCGGGTCCTTGAGTTCCTGCGACAGGCCAGGGTACTCAGAAGCAACTTTGTCGTAGGGCCCATCCGCGTAGGGTTTTATGTTGATGGTTTCGATGTTGAGGATGTTGGGTGGAGGCACTGCCGCAGTTTGCGCGGGTGCGGCCAGAGAGCCTGCCAGTGCAAAGGACAATCCGGCGACGGAACAAAACCATTTCTTCATGTCTGCCCACCTCCCGGGGGCCAGAAGACGAATTGTGGAAGAGCAAAGAATCGAAACCTGCGAATATCGCAGTCACCCAGGTACACCCAGGTCCGAGGGCGCTCCCGTGGTGAGAGCCTGCGCCTCGTGCCGACATTCGGCCCAGGACACGTATGTCGCCTGAGGAAGAGTCAACACGCCCAGGAATCACCTTATCGCTAAAACGGAATCACGACGATCGGTTGACCTCTGTGGTATCTGTGGTGTCTCCGGTGGTGGTAGGCGTAGGCAGGCGTGACCGCGGATATCGCAAACAGAGCGGCAAGCAACAGGACCATGATCTTTTTCATTTCTGCTCCAGTAACTTCTCGATGATGGACTTAAGCCGGGATTTCCAATTCGGGTTTCCCGCGCAATGATTTAACGCATTGCCGGCGGCGCGGGTCTGTTCACAATTGCTCACTTTGGCCAGGGCTCTCGATTGCCGCTGCGAAACCCGCCACTGCGCGGACGTTAACTCGCACACTGCCAAATGAATCGCAGTCCCTTGGTAAGGTTCGGTTTATAGCGCCCAGACCTGCTTTAAGAACGAGTTCCTAAGCCAACAAGGTCCGCTTGGTCTGGCAACACTGGGATAGTAGACTCGGAATGGTCCACGGGCCATTTGGCGGGAGACTGGGGTCGATGTGGGGCCTCTAAAACCAGCGCCGCCTCCGCCGTGAGATCACCCAGAACACTACGAGGGCCAGCGACGCCCCAATCAGCAACCAGGCTAAGTCACGACCGCTGAAATCCTGCAAAAACCGAAAATCGTGCCAACTCATCAAAGCAAGCGCATTGCTGATTACGATAGACATCTCTTGCCCCCGCGCAGTGGCTTCATTGCCCACTTCACGCACATGAACAGTGCTTTCCGCCCCGTCGCCAATCTCCCGGCAGCGAGCCGCAATTGCCACAGATCGCTCTATCGGAACACTCCCAACAAGTAGCACACCAGCAAGATCACAAGTACTGTGCCAAGCCCTATGCCTGCTCCTCCGCCTGCGCCCCACCTGTTGTAGCCGTAATATCCTCCGCCCCCGGCAAAAACCAGCAGCAGAACAATAATGAGAATGATCAGCATCTCGCATCCCCCTTCACTCCGGGCATCCCCGGGGTTGTGACTCTCGTTGGACTGCGCCGAGTGCTTCTCCCGCTCGACGATTCGCCAATGACCGTGCGGACTAAACCTGCATGGATTGTGGCGCGGTCTGCGTGATCTCTTCCGTGTGCTTTAAGGCTTCCAAGGAGTATCCCAAAGCCTTCCTGGCCAGCTCTTGGGCGGATGCGTGATCGCCGGTGCTATGCACGTGGGCTGCGGCTGCGTGCGCGTAAGCCGCCTTAGTGTGAAGATCTGCTATATGGGAATCCTTGCTCTCCGTCATTGGCCTCTCCTGGTTTTCGCGGGATCCTGCGACTCTTGCATTCGGAGTTTTCTACACTGCACCGGAAAAAGCTGATCAATTTGAGACACACCCAACGGCGGCGAGTGTGCCGCCGAAGCGACGGGCACCCATCAACGAGGCGCTGCGGCAATCGGTCATAGCGCGTGGTTCCTATTGCTCAGACATCTGCGATGCCTGCGACTAGGTTCAAGTATGTAAGGGTAGATAGATGATGGTCCCAATCAGGTAACGGGATTTCATGAACGGATTTAACCCCTTATGTAGGCTGCTGTTGCCGGGTTGATCTTTACGGCGCCAAAGCATCCCACTCGAACCAGGGAACCGCAGACACCTTAAGGGGGTCTCACATGCGTGGAATCAAGATCTTGTTCGGTACGACGGCACTGCTCGCCGGCCTGGCCCTGGCGCCAGCGGTTGAGTCACAGGTTTATGTCAGCGTTGGTGTTCAGCCGGTCTGTTCGTATGGCTATTACGACTATTCACCATACGCCTG
>JBEKAJ010000083.1:0-12172 GCA_050018295.1 Occallatibacter sp.
TGAAATTCAGCAAACGAACCGCCCGGCGCAACGCCGGGAGGAATCGGCAAGGATTGTACGATGGCATTTGCGACTACGCCGACTTCGGCACTCAATCCCTGGCTCCAGATTCTGGCAGCACTCGAGAAGAAGGTCATCCGGCAATCATTCGAGACGTGGCTCAAGCCCACCCGATTCAGCCATGCATCGGGGCGGAAGCTGTACGTGCGCGTGCCTTCACCTGAGTTCCAGCACATCGGCGACAAGTACGGCGACCTGATTCAGGAAGCGATCGATCTTCAGTCACTGGAGTTCGATGACGTGTGTTTCGTGACCGCCGATGAGGATCCATCGGTTCCGCCCCAGCGCAAGGACGGCGGATTTGGTCCAGTGGCGTCGCACGCGCCCACGGCGCCGCCAGCCAACGCTTCGCGCGCACCCGAGCAGGGCCGGTTCGACTGGTCGACCGCGGCACAGCTTAACCAACGCTACACCTTCGACAACTTCGTGATCGGCAACGGAAATCAATTTGCGCGCGCCGCGGCTTTGGCCGTGGCGGAACGCCCCTCGCGCGCCTACAATCCGCTGTTTCTCTATGGCGGAGTGGGCATGGGCAAGACTCACCTGATGCACGCCATCGGGCACGAGGTGAAGCGGAGACAGCCGGCCGCGAACATCTGTTACGTCTCGGCGGAGAAATTCACTAACGAGATGATCAATTCCATCCGCAACGACCGTATGACCAGCTTCCGCGACCGTTTCCGTACGGTGGAGGTGCTGCTGATCGACGATATTCAGTTCATTTCGCAGAAGGAGCGCACGCAGGAAGAGTTCTTCCACACGTTCAATGCGCTGCACGAGTCGATGAAGCAGGTAGTGATTGCGTCGGACCGTCCGCCCAAGGAGCTGACGGAGATTGAGGAACGGCTGCGCTCGCGCTTCGAGTGGGGATTGATTGCGGACATCCAGCCGCCCGATCTTGAAACCAAGGTGGCCATCCTGCTGAAGAAGGCCGAGAGCGAGCAGGCGCAACTGCCGACCGATGTGGCGCTGTTTGTGGCTTCAAATGTGCGCACCAACGTGCGCGAGCTGGAAGGGGCGCTGGTGCGGCTGATCGCATGGTGCCAGCTGAACCGGATTGACATCTCACTGGCGGCAGCGCAGCAGTGCCTGAAGCAGTTCATCGACATGCAGGTGCGCAAGATCACCATTGAGGCGATCCAGCGCGCGGTCGCGGAACAGTTTGGCATGCGCGTCGCGGACCTGAAGCAGAAGAATAACTCGCGCAATGTGGTGGTTCCGCGGCAGATCGCCATGTACCTGGCCAAGCAGATGACCGAGGCGAGTCTGCCGGAGATCGGGCGCCAGTTCGGCAATAAGCATCACACCACGGTGATGCACTCGATCGGCAAGATCGACGAGCAGCGCCGGACGGACAAAGACCTGCATCGCACCCTGACCAAGCTGCAGGATGTGCTGAGCTGTTAAGTCAGGGGTCAGGTTTCAGGGATCAGGTGTCAAAGGATAGAGGCGAGCCGCCTGGGTTGAGCAATGCTTGATGCGTTGCCGCAGCGATGGGCGGCTTTTCTATTTTGCTTTAAACTTCCTGCAATGAAGCGCGCCGGATCCTTGCTACACTGACTCAACAATCGTGAGGAGGCCCTTATGGCACGGCGTTCCTTTCTTCGGCAGATGATGGCGTTACCGCTACTGGGAGTGGTTTCCTGGGGCCAGGAACCGGCGCACAAGCCGCTGAACGTGATGATGAAAAGCGCCTGGGGTTCCGACGATCCCACCGGGGCGGCGTTTCCGTTTCTCCATGGTCTGGCGCTCTCTGAAGCCGGACACTCAGTGCAGATTTTTCTGCTGGGCGAAGCGGTGTCGTTGATGCGCAAGTCGGTTGCAGGAGCGGTGGTGCCGGTCGGCTGGCCGCCGCTTGAAGAAACCCTCGACAAGGTCGTTGCACGCCACGTTCCGATTTACGCATGCGGCGCTTGCTGCCGGGCACGATCCGTTGTGCAGACCGACCTGGATAACTGGGGAGCGAAGTTTGGCAATCCGACAATCTTTGTTTCTCTCGTGGAGTGGGCCGACCGCATCATCACCGAGTAGCATTGTTGTGGCAAAGAGGAACGGACCGGCACGCCGCCGATTGCCGCATCCCGCGGCGAGGTGAGGCATCTAAAACCCGTGGAATATCGATTGCTGGGAGGCTCAGGCCTCAAAGTTTCCGCGTTGAGTTTTGGCACCGCGACGTTTGGTGGGGTCAACGAGTTTTTCAAAGGGTTCGGCGAAACCGAGGTCGAGGAAGCGCGGCGGCTGATCGACATCTGCTTCGAGGCCGGCGTCAACCTGTTCGATACGGCCGACGGCTACTCTGAAGGCCGCTCGGAAGAGATCCTCGGGAAGGCTCTCGCAGGCAAGCGAGACAAGGCGCTGATCTCGACCAAGTCTGGATTTGCGACGGGCCCAGGCCCGAACGAGGAGGGCTCCTCCCGGTATCATCTGCGGCGCGCGCTCGAGGCCAGTCTGCGGCGGCTGGGAACGGACTACATCGACATTTACCACCTGCACTGCTTCGACGCGATGACGCCGATTGAAGAGGTGCAGGATACGCTGAACAAGTTCGTGCGCGAGGGCAAGGTGCGCTACATCGCCTGCTCGAATTTTTCAGGATGGCATCTGATGAAGTCGCTCGCCGTGGCTGATCGCTACGGGTGGACGCGATTCGTGGCCCACCAGGTGTACTACTCGCTGATCGGCCGCGAGTACGAGTGGGAATTGATGCCGCTGGCGCTCGATCAGAAGGTCGGCGCACTCATCTGGAGCCCGCTGGGCTGGGGACGCCTGACAGGGAGGATCCGCCGCGGCCAGCCGCTGCCCGAGGTCAGCCGGTTGCACTCGATCGCCGACGGCGGACCGCAGATGCCCGACGAGTATCTCTACACGGTTGTAGACGCTCTCGACAAAGTGGCGGCGGAGACAGGGAAGACGGTCCCTCAGGTCGCGCTGAACTGGCTGTTGCAAAGGCCGACGGTTGCGTCGGTGATTGTGGGCGCGCGGAACGAGGAGCAGTTGCGGCAGAATCTGGGCGCGGTGGGCTGGAACCTGAGTACAGAACAGATGGCTGCGCTGGATAAGGCGAGCGATCCTCAGCCGGTCTATCCGTACTGGCATCAACGGAAATTCTTCGCAAACAGGAATCCGCTGCCGGTGTGAGAAGCAGGTTTCAGGTGTCAGGGACCTGAAGCGACGGCTATTGCAACCAGATTTTGTGGTGCTTCTTGACGACGTAGTGGCCGATGAGCCAGCCAGCGGTGGCGCCGATGAGCACGTCGGAAGGAAAGTGCTGCTGACCCAGGACGCGAGTAAGGCTGACGGCGGTGGCCCCTGTGTAGACGGCAACCTGAGTCCAAGGAGAGTGGTACTCAGCGGCGATGGCGGAGGCGGTGGACCACGCTAAGGTGCTGTGCGCTGAAGGAAATGACGAGTCGATTCCCGCGCCGGACTGGAAGAATCGTCCGCGCCCATTGTCAACGTAGGGACGCTCGCGCCAGAAGACCAGCTTCAATCCCTGCTCCACAACAAAGCTGTCGACCAGAGCTTCAGCACTGAGGATGCCGGTCTCCCGAGCGTGGTCGTCCTGCTTGAGGTGGCCTGCCGCAAATAGGGCGACTGGAGCAGCAACAAAACCGCCGATGAGGCCATTGGAAACGTTGATGTTGGCGTTGTTGAAGCCGGTGTTTCGCGAGACGGTCTGGGACATGGCGCGATGATCCGTGGCAATGGCAGCGCCGGTAGCCAGCGCGAGTGGGGCGAGCCACTCGAGGTCGTGAGGGCGCAAACGCACAGGGCTGGTCCAGATTGCCTCTTCATCGTGAAGAAAGATACGCGGTGAATTGCGGACAGTTACGTCTTCGGATTTAGGCGGCTGAGAGGGATCGACGGATTGGGGTTGAGGGGCATCAGGAAGCGAAGCGCTGGTGATCGCGTTGGCCGCGGGCATCGTTTGCGCCTGCGCTAGAACAGCGAAGCAGAAACCGAGAGCCAGCGCGGCGACCAACGGCGCGAATGCACTTAGCCTGCGTGGAGGCTGCAGATGGGGAAGGATCGTGTGTTCTTGCATGGACTTTCGAATGAGAACCGGCAGGGCCGGGCTACTTACTATCCGACTATTTCAAGCAGGTAAAAGTCAACGAAATTGAGCGCACTCTCACAATAAAGCGCGTGAACATGACGGCGCGTTCATCTTTGCGAGGTTGGACGCCAGCGGCGTTGACGTGCCGACTGAATCGGACGACATGCGTCAGAGCGTTTGCGGAGGATTCCTGAGATAGATTTCGACGTAATCGAGGTAGTTCTGAGCGTATTCGAGGATGAGGGCTCGATCCTTCTCGGCGAGTTCGCGGCGCAGCTTGGCGGGAACACCCGCCCAGAGAGTGCGCGGTGGAACAACGGTGTGTTCAGGAATCACGGAGCCGGCGGCGATGATGCAGCCCTCGCCGATACGGCAGTCGTTCAGGACGCGGGAGCCCATGCCGATGACGCACATATCCTCGATAACGCAACCGTGGACGGTGGCGTTGTGGCCGATGGTAACCCAGTCGCCCACGATGACGGGATAGAGGTTGCGCTGGCCGTGGAGGACGGAGCAGTCCTGGATATTGGAGTTGGAGCCGACGCGGATGGAGTTAACGTCACCGCGCAGGACGGCGTTCATCCACACCGACGAGCGCTCGCCGAGCACGACGTCGCCGAGGATTTGGGCGGAGGGGTCGATGTAGCAACTTTCGGGGATTGTTGGCGAATGTCCCTGATAGGTTCGGAGCATGGAAACCTCTGCGGCGACCTCTTCTTGTGAGTTTAACCGCCTTCGGCGGCGAGGCTGCTCGAGACGGAGACCTGTAAGCGCGCGTCCAGGCGTAAACGTTCGGTTGGCTCGCGAATCAAAACTCGGTTATGATGATAGGAGCCTTACAGGCAGGTTTGGAGGTGGAAACCTTTGGCGGAGGTTCGCGTTCAGGAAGGCGAACCGCTGGAAAATGCTTTGCGCCGATTCAAGCGGAAGGTGCAGCAGGAGGATATCATCAAGGAAGTTAAGCGTCACTCCTATTACCTGAAGCCCGGCGAGAAGAAACGCGTCAAGGCAGCTTTGGCGCGCAAGCGGAACCGCAAGAAGGCTCGTAAAGAGCAGGATTGATTTCATAACCCGCCGCGAGATGTGCCGTCCCGGCGGCTTTCGAAGCAGGAAGACGAAAGCCGCTAGTAGAACCAACGAGAATCGGGACGGCAGGCGCGGCGATTTAATTGGCTGTAGCGATTCTCCAGTTTCTGTCGATCGATGTCCGCGGTTGCCTTTTGGCTTGCGCCCAATGTAAGAGCCATCGGGCATGACGCCGCAATCCCTTCAGAAGCCTGAGAAGCGCGAAAGATCGCCGACCACGCGTTTGGCGTGCGAAGTGTTTGGTTGTCCGCAATTGCGGGCAAGAGTTCGAATACCGCTCTATTTTTAGTGCGGTCCGGGCCCTTTGAAGTGCACGACGAAGAAAGACAGGGAACCGGGACCGGCAAGTTCTAATTGAGCCATGGCCGATTTCGGTGGAAGTCCCTGTGGGGGAAGCCGGCCATGGAATTCTCCGATCGAGTCCTGAAGTGTGTTGACTGCGGCGCCGAGTTTGTTTTCACAGCAGGCGAGCAGCTCTTCTTCCACGACAAACAATTCAAGAACGACCCCAAGCATTGCAAGCAGTGCAAGGCGAAGCGCGCCCGGGGAACGCAGCGTGTGCGCCCCGAGACACGGACCACGTGCTCAGAGTGCGGCACTGAGACAACCGTTCCTTTTAAGCCGACCCAAGGCAGGCCAGTGCTTTGCCGGTCGTGCTTTCAGAAGCAGCCGCCGAGGCCCCAGGAGGCACCCGGACCTAGCGCAGCGCAGGACTAAAGAGCAGGTCGCCGCGGAAGTTTGAGGGGAACCCGGCGTTGCGGACCAGCGTAGCGAGTTGCGCCCAGTGGCGCTGGCTGTGAAAGAGCGCGTGCACCGCGATCTTTCTCCGGGTGACAGTTCGCTCTTCCTGTGGCACCCAGTCGAAATTGAGAACGTAGGGCTCGCCCCAGGTTAGTTCCGGCGCGGCGAGAAGCCTGCGATAGATTGCAACCGCCTGGCGATGCAGGTCGAATAGCGCATCGAGAGGCCCTGCGGGAATCCTCTCCCGGGGCGTTTCAGGCTCTGCGGCGAGGCGCTGGGCCCAGCGCAGTTCCGCGCCCCAGATGTGGCGCACAAACTCCTGCACATTGGCCGCGCCGCCTATGCCGCAGGGGAGATCGAGCAGATTCGGGTTGGCGTCAAAGTGAGCCTTCCAATATTCGGGCGCCTGATCGTTCCAGGCGAGCATCTCTTCCAGCGTGACTCCTGCGCTCATGATGTCCCTTTCAACGCTCGATGCCCGATGTCGCGCCGGTAATACATTCCCTCAAAGGATATCTCCGCCATGGCTTGATAGGCGCGAGCCAGAGCGTGATCGAGAGAGTCGGCAGCGGCTGTGACGCCAAGAACACGGCCGCCGGCCGTGACAATTTGTCCGCCCGCCTGCGCCGTGCCCGCGTGAAAGACTTGAACGCCCGGGACCTGGGCCGCTGCCGCGAGACCGGTGATCGGCAAGCCGTTCTTGTAGCTGCCGGGATAGCCGCCAGAGCTAGCAACGACGCATGCAGCAGCACCGGGCGACCAGCGCAGAGGAGTGTCGGCGAGGCGGCCGTCGACGCAGGCTTCGAGCACGTCGACAAGATCGCTTTCGAGCCGGACCATGATTGCCTGTGTCTCTGGATCGCCGAAGCGGGCATTGAATTCGAGCACCTGTGGGCCGCGCGCGGTCATCATGAGTCCGCAGTAGAGAACGCCGGTGAATGGAGTCTCTTCGGCGGCCATGCTCTGCACGGTAGGTTCGGCGATGTGGTGCAGAATCCATTCGGACATGGCGGGGTCGAGGAGCGAATCGGTGGAGTAGACGCCCATGCCGCCGGTGTTGGGGCCGGTGTCGCCCTCGCCGATGCGCTTGTGGTCTTGCGCGGGGACGAGCGGCGCGACGTGCTCTCCGTCGCTAAGGCAAAGGAAGCTGACCTCGTCGCCCTCGAGGAACTCCTCGATGACTAATTGCTGCTCGGCTGAACCGAGGAGCGCGCCCGTGAAGAGGGCCTGGGCAGCCTCGGCGGCGGTGTTGCGCGAATCGCAGATGATGACGCCCTTGCCCGCGGCCAGTCCGTCGGCCTTGACCACGATGGGCGGATGAAAGATTTCGATGGCCTTTTCGACTTCATCCGGCGAGGAGCACACGGCGTAGTTGGGCGTGGGAATGTTGTGGCGCTGCAAGAAGCGCTTGGCGAAGCCTTTGCTGGATTCGAGCATGGCGGCGGCGCGAGTGGGGCCGAAGACGCGCAGGCCGCGCTGCTGGAGCTCGTCGACGATGCCGAGCGAGAGCGGAAGCTCGGGACCGACGATGGTGAGGTCGGGCTCCTCGGCTTCGGCCAGGCGAACCATGGCGGCCAGGTTCTTCAGATCGACGGGAACGCAGCGGGCAATTTGGGCCATACCGCCGTTGCCGGGCGCACAGACAACCTGAGTGACGCGCGGGCTGCGTTTGACCGCCCAGGCCAGAGCATGTTCGCGGCCGCCGGAACCAAGGATCAAGACTTTCATTTAATTTTCCTTCCCACCAAACTCATCCAAGACCAGAAAAATAATGGTCGGCAATGGAGGCGGGAGAAGTCAAACGGGGGGCACGAATCTTGGGACTTGGCGTTCCCCTATACTGATGCGGGATGCGCCGACGGTGCGGCGCGTGGAAATCACCGCGTGAGGCAGGATGGTCGAGAGGCGCATCAAGCCGTACAACGAGCAGCAGGCCGAGAAGGCCGCACGCGAGGAGCAGACGCGCGTTTTCCGGCGCAACCAGGTCTTCGGCTTGCTGATCGTGGCGGCGGCGATCTGCCTGTGGTGGCTGGTGCACACCAATCCGAAGTGGATCTTTCCGCCGGGATGGTGGAGGCTGTAAAGGCAGTGGGTAGTGGCTAGTGGTCAGGGATCAGAAATACAGTGACGAAGTGAATGAGTGAACAAGTGAAGGCAAAAGCAGGAGTCGCGATTCAGTGAGCAGCGGTGCAATGGACAAAAGGCCGCTGCCGCTTGTTGTGATTCTGCTGGGGCCGACGGGCAGCGGGAAGACGGCGCTTTCGCTGGCGCTGGCCGAGCGGTTTGGCGGAGAGATTGTGAGTTGCGACTCGGTGGCCGTGTACCGAGGCATGGAACTGGGCACGGCCAAACCAACCAAAGAGGACCGGGCGCGCGTGCCGCATCACTTGATCGATGTGGCTGAGCCGGATGAGCCGTTTACTGCAGGTGAGTACAGTCGGCGGGCGCGGGCTGCTTTAGGCGAGATTGCCGGGCGCGGACGCCTGCCGATTGTGACCGGCGGAACAGGGTTGTATCTGCGCGCGCTGACAGAGGGATTATTTGCGGGGCCGGCGCGGCGCGAGGATCTACGGGCGCGGCTGCGGCGGAGTGCGGCGCGGCACGGGAGCAGCTGGCTGAGCCGGATGCTGCGGAAGCTGGATGCGGCAACGGCAGAGCGCATTCATGCGAACGATACGGCGAAGCTGATTCGGGCGATTGAGGTGTGCGTGGCGGCGCGGAAGCCGATGTCGGAAGTGATGGCGCGCGATCCGCTGACGGGATTTCGTCTGTTGAGGGTCGGGCTGAACCCGCCACGGGCTGTTCTCTATGAGCGGCTGAATCAGCGCTGCGCGGCAATGTTTGCGGCGGGCCTGGTAGAAGAGACGCGCTGGCTGCTCGAGAGCTATGGGCCGGTGAAGGCGCTGGATTCGCTCGGCTATCGGCAAGCACTACGCGTGCTGCGGGAGTTTTGGAGTGGCGAAGAGGCAGTGCGAGCGGCGCAGCAGGGGCATCGCAACTACGCGAAGCGGCAGATGACGTGGTTCCGGCGCGAGCCGGAGGTGCGGTGGATGGAAGGGTTCGGCGACGAGGCCGGGACGGTCCGCGAGGCGGCTGAGTTGGTCGAAAGCGCGCTTGCGCAATCGCACAGCAGTTTAGACTAGGCATGTGAACGTGGCGCCCGCGGTGAGGAGCGCGCGGAATGGAGTTTCCCTGTGCCAACAACCAATTCAGACACGATTTATGACGTGGCGGTGATCGGCGGAGGGCCGGCGGGTTATACGGCGGCGATTCGCGGCGCGGAGTATGGGCTGAAGGTCGCGCTGATTGACGCGAGCCCAAAACTGGGTGGCACGTGCCTGCACGTGGGCTGCATTCCGACCAAGGCGCTCTTGTTCAATGCCGAGCTCTGGGAGTATCTGAAGGACGCGCCGGAGTACGGGATTGCGGGGATCGGTACGCCGGCGCTCGATTGGGCGGCGGTGCTCGCGCGGAAGAACACGATCATCGCGAAGCACGTGAAAGGCCTCGAGTTCCTGCTGAAGAAGCACAGAGTCTCCACTCTTTCAGGTTTTGGACGAGTGACTGGGTCAGCACAAAGCGGCGTGCACACAGTAGAAGTGGAGGCGAACGGCCAGAAGCGCCAGGTGAAGGCAAAGAACGTCGTGCTCGCGACGGGGTCTGAGGCCAAGCTGCTGCCGGGATTGAAGGCGAACGGGACGATCCTGACGAACATCGAAATACTGAGCCTGAGCGCACCGCCGAAGTCGCTCATCGTGATTGGAGCGGGCGCGGTGGGCGTGGAGTTCGCGTCGATTTTTCGGAGCTTTGGCACCGAGGTGACAATTCTCGAATTCTTGCCGCGCATGGTTCCGGTGGAGGACGAGGAGATTTCGAAGGAGCTGGCGCGCGTGTTTCGCAAGCGCGGGATCGAGACGAGCACCGGCGCGAAGGTGGAGAAGGTGGAGAAGACTGCGGATGGCGTTCGTGTGAGCTACACGGATGCGAATGGAAAGGCGCAAGTGAAGGAGGCCGAGAAGGTGCTGGTCGCCGTGGGGCGCGGACCACTGACGAGTGGCATCGGGCTGGAGAAGACGAAGGTCGAGCTGGAGCGTGGGTTTGTGAAGGTCGGTGAGACGCAGGAGACGGCAGAGCCGGGCGTGTATGCGATTGGCGATATTGTGGCCGGGCTGCCGCAACTGGCGCACGTGGGCGCGATGAGCGGCATGGTTGCGATGGCCAAGATTGCCGGGCGGAGGTATCGGCCGGTGCGGAGAGATCGGATTCCGAGCTGCACCTACACCGAGCCGCAGATTGGCAGCGCAGGGTTGACCGAGGCGCAGGCCAAGGAAAAAGGATTGGAAATCAAGGTGGGCAAGTTTCCATTCGCCGGCAACTCGAAGGCGACGATTGTGGGCAGCCACGACGGATTTGTGAAGGTTGTGTCCGACGCGAAATTCGGCGAGATTCTGGGCGTGCACATCATCGGGCCACAGGCCACGGAGCTGATTGCAGAAGCCGTTGCGGTAATGGAGCTCGAAGGAACGGTGGACCATCTGATGTTCACGATCCACGCGCACCCAACGCTGAGCGAGGCGATGCTGGACGGATACGGCGCGGTGGAGGGGATGGCGATTAACGCGTAAGGCAGCGGGGCTAGCGGGGTTGGCGGAGCTAGGCAATTGGTCAGCAAGCTAATTCTGATACTCCAGTACAGAGAATGAGATTAGCGAGCCGATTTCGGAAGGAACATGTGCGATGAAGACCTTCTTCCATGTGCTTGTTTCGATCGTCCTCGGTTTCGTCCTGATGATCCCTCTAGGGTTGCTTTTTGATGCCATGAACTGGCCGCTCTTTCACACGTGGGGTCTGGCCCATGGATCTTTCGTGCTCGCATGGCCGGCATTAGCAATTATCAGTGCACTGGCAATTATGATTTGTCGAAAAATGTGGGGCCGGAAGGGTTGATACATTGTCGTATCGAATATGGATCAACTCTGGACAAGTCGGTCAACGATCACAGCAGGAGCTGCCAGTAGCCGACGTCGATCCACTGGCCGAATTTGTTGCCGACTTCTTTGAAGTGGGCCACGGGCCGGAATCCGAACTTCTCAAGAAGCGCTACGCTCGCGTCGTTCGGGAGGGAAACGCCGCCAATGACCGAGTGAACCGTACGTGTGCGCAGCTCAGCGAGGAGAGCGTCGAGCAAACCCGAACCTCTTCCCTTCCCGACTGCTGAAGGGTGCAGATACACGGACACTTCGACGGAATGGCGATAGGCCGCGCGCTCTCGCCATTTGCGGCCGTAGCAGTACCCCAGAAGTTTTCCGTCCTCTTCCCACACGAACCAGGGACATATCGGCGTAGTCTCCAAGATTCGCTGGCGCATCTCGTCAGGGCTGACCGGAACTTCTTCAAACGTGGCCGGCGAGTTGCGGATGTAGTGGTTGTAGATCTCCGCTATCGAAGGTGCGTCGTCGGGGCGGACGGTGCGAAGCATGGCGGCCTCCAGCAATCGTCTTACGCGAGCGGACCGGTCGTGTGCTAATACGAACCTTACAACTCAGTCGACTGAGAAACGACCAGATCTTTGGCTTTGGCGATGAAAGCGGCGAGGGGCATGGAGCCCTGGTCGCCTTTGCCGCGGGTGCGGACGCTGACCGAGCCGGAAGATTCTTCCTTGTCGCCGAAGACGAGGATGTACGGCGTCTTCTGTTTGGCGAAGTCGCGAATCTTGGCGTTCATCTTTTCGTTGCGGGCGTCGGTTTCGACTCTGAGGCCGGCGGCCTTGAGCTCGGTTTCGAGCTTGGATGCGTAGGCGAGGTGCTTCTCGCTGATGGGCACGAGGCCAATCTGAACGGGCGCGAGCCAGAGCGGGAAGGCGCCGGCGTAGTGCTCGATGAGGACGCCGAAGAAACGCTCGACGGAGCCGAAGAGGGCGCGATGGACCATGACCGGCTGATGGCGCTCGCCGTCTTCGCCGACGTATTCGAGCTCGAAGCGCGCGGGAAGGTTGAAGTCGAATTGAACCGTTGATAACTGCCACAGTCGGCCGAGGACGTCGACGAGTTTGACGTCGATCTTAGGGCCGTAAAACGCGGCTTCGCCGGGGATGGTTTTGTACTGAATGCCTTTCGCCTTGAGCACGTTGTCGAGCGAGCGGCTGGCGAGGTCCCAGTCTTCGTTGGAGCCGGCGTAGTGGGCGCGGTCCGAAGGATCCCATGTTGACAGCTCGACCTTGAACTCCTG
>JBEKAJ010000084.1:0-12142 GCA_050018295.1 Occallatibacter sp.
TAATCAGAGACCGACGAACCGCCCAGTCGAATAGCGTGAGTCAGGATCTCGCGCAATGCAATCCGCAGCCGATCGAACTCGGCGCGGGTGACGCGGTTGGCCCGCCGCCGCGGGCGAATGCCGGCATGAAAGAGGCTTTCGTCGGCGTAGATATTGCCCACGCCGGTCAGCAGCTTCTGGTTCAGCAGAGCTGCCTTGATGCATAGGCGCCGGGTGTGAAAAAGTGCCGCGAATTCGCGTTCGCCGATGGTGAGCGGTTCGTCGCCCGGCGCATCAAACGCCGCCCTTCGCCGGAGATCGCGTAACTCAAGCCGGCCAAATCGCCGCGGATCGACGAATCGTAGCTCCCGGCCGCTCGCCAGGGTGAGCCGCGCATGAGTGTGAAGAGCAACAGGGCTCTCAGGCGTGGTCACCAGGAGCCGCCCCGTCATGCCGAGATGAACGATCCATTGTGCGTCAGACTGGTGCGCGTCGGGCGTGTGCGCAACGGGCGTGGACCCTGACAAACTCAATTCAAAGACGATGTGCTTGCCGGTGCGGTGAACTGCGAGGATGGTGCGGCCTGTAAGTCCCTTGGCCTGGCGCGCGCGAGGCGTCTTGAAGGGTTGAGGATGATGGTCAAACCAGACATGGACAACGCGATCGCCGCGGATGCGTTTGTCGACTCCGCGGGCGATCGTCTCCACCTCGGGCAGTTCTGGCATCGGCTTATTGTAGAGGATCGCGTTTCGGGTGTCGCGTTCCGCGATTCAAGCGGTTTCCTATCGAGGATTCTCGACCAATCCGGATTCCTCTTCCGCCGCGCGGCTTTGGACGGCTCCCCATTGCTCCAGATACATCACTCCAAGCGCGAGACCGATCAGAAACACTCCCACCGAAGAATACTCAATCAGATTGAGATCGCGGTCCTCCGCCGGGGTTTGATACACCGTGGTGCCATGAATGCCGCGCGGCACCACGCGATTCACCTCAGGCGCCGGCCATTTGGGCATGGTGTCAAGGTAGTGCGTGGAGATCATCGCGGAGACGATAAGCCCCGCGAGACCGGGTAATAGAAAGAGCAGCGCGAAGAACTTGAGCGTGGTTAACCCGGCAGCTTTCATTGCTTTTACCTCAAGTCGATCGAGATTTGCGGGGCCGGAACAGAGGAGAACGCTGGCTTTGTAGTTCTCGTCTAAAGTTTAGACCGAATTCCACGGCGCTCGCCACAAACATCTTCGTACTTGCTTGCGAAATAGTCTTGTGTGTTCCAAAAAGGAATCGCTGTGAGGCGCCTCTCATCCGACGACGCTGTTGCGGTGCGGGTTTCGAGGACGAGACACTACACTGAGTGCAACCAATGGCAGCTTCCGACACCGCAACAGACACAATCGCCGCGATCTCTACGCCGCCCGGGCGGGGCGGCATCGGGATTGTGCGCCTGAGTGGGCCGCAAGCCGTGTCAATCGCATCGCAGCTCGTGAGGCCTCATCAACCTCTCGAGCACGCTCGCGCCCGATTGGCCGATGTGCTCGACGCGGGAGACGCAGATGGTCCGCGCATCGATGAAGCTTTTGTGACTTTGTTTGCTGCGCCGAACTCGTACACATCGGAAGATCTTGTCGAGATTGCAGCGCACGGATCGCCCGTGGTCCTCGAGCTTCTGTTGCGCCGCGCGCTCGAGCTCGGCGCGCGCCTGGCTGAGCCCGGAGAGTTTACCCAGCGCGCTTTTCTGGCCGGGCGGCTCGATCTGACGCAAGCTGAAGCGGTTCGCGACCTGATCGATGCGCAGACACTCACGCAGGCGCGCCAAGCCGCCAGCCAAATGGGCGGCGCGCTCAGCCGCCGCGCAGCGCCCGCGAAGCAATCGCTCGTGGAGCTGATCGCCCTCCTCGAGGCCGGCATCGACTTCGCGGAAGACGACATCGACGTGACGCCGCAGGCCGAGATTGCGCGCCGCATCGACGAGATCACTCCGACGCTCGCCGCTCTCGAAGCCTCCTTTGCGCGCGGCCGCATTGTCCACGACGGCTTGACGCTGGCCATCGTGGGCCGCCCTAACGTGGGTAAGAGCTCGCTGTTCAATCGGCTTGTCGAGCGCGACCGTGCTATCGTCACCGCGTCGCCCGGCACCACGCGCGATCTGGTAACCGAACGCATCTCGCTCGGCGGCATTCCCATTGAACTGGTGGATACGGCGGGTTTCCGCGAGGGTGCCCGCGAACTTCTCGAGGAGGCAGAGCAGCTCGGCATCCGCCGCAGCCATGAAGCGCTGGCCGATGCAGCTCTGGTGCTCATCGTTCTTGATGCGACTCAGCCGCTCAACGAAGAGGATCACCGCCTGCTCGCTGCGATTGAGGGAAGGCCGGCGATTGTCGCCCTCAACAAAAGCGATCTGGTCAAGGGCGATGCGGGGTCTACGGGTACGCTCAAGTCCGCGCTGTCCGGGCTCCCCGCGCTCTTAACCTCTGCACTCACCGGCGACGGCATCGCAGCGCTTCGCGAACACATACTATCGCTCGCGACCGGAGGCGCGGCGGCCGAACCCGGTATGCTGACGAATCTCCGCCAGTACCAGGCTGTTACTACCGCGCTTTCAGCGCTGGCCGACGCCGCGAAGGCAAATGCCGGCGCAATTCCCCACGAGATGATTCTCCTCGACCTCTACCGCGCGCTATGGGCTCTCGACTCGCTCACCGGCCAAACCACATCCGACGTCATCCTCAACCTGATCTTCTCCACCTTCTGCATCGGGAAGTAAGTGGAACCGTATTATAATCAATCACTTATATATACTTCTACCTTCGCGATGGCAGCTGGCAGTTCTAAGAGCTTGCTGACCGCACCGCGTCGATCAGAGAATTCAAGACTTGGCATGAAGCATTTGGATCGGGATGCGGCGCACCGTTGGCATCACCCTCGAGGGTAATCGTGGGCGCTTTGATACGTTGCATACCAATAACGACTGCGCGAGTGCGATTCTGGGCATCGAGTCGCGGCAAAATGAAATTGATTTGCGACCCACTGAGGCAACCGACACGCAGTACATCGGCAGATGACCTCCGACATCTTTCAACGCATTCCTACCGCTCCTAAAATTTCTGCGAGATGCCCCGAAAACAAAAGAAGAAGTATATTGTCGGAGAGATCGTTGCGATAGGGCGATCCATAGGAACTCGGGACCGACCCATGGTGAAAGCTTTTAAGCGCGCAAAATCTCGACCGAATGGAACGCCCCTCGCCAAGACCACGGATTTTGATCGGTGGCAAGGCGGGCGCCTTGGTGAAACACGCCGCGGACCCGAATTCGGCCAGACCCTCGAGAATCTTCCAGTCGTGCGCGGCGGTTTGGATCAGTCGGTCGAGGCTTAGGGTTGGCCGAGGAAAGGATGTTGGAAGATTCGAACGCTGCAAAAAGACCGGGACGTTGTCGCCTCCATCCAAGCGCTACGGGCCATTGCCGTAATCTTCGTGGTGCTGAACCACTTTTTCCCTCACGCCGTTCCGGGCGGTTATATCGGCGTCGACGTTTTCTTCGTGGTTTCCGGTTTCTTGATCAGCGCGCATCTTCTGAAAGAACTTAAAAAAAGTGGAGACTTGAATTTCAGCCGGTTCTATCTGCGCAGAGCCCGCCGATTATTGCCTGCTTCTCTGCTCGTGCTGGCGTTGACCGCCCTCGGCGCCTATCTGCTGATGCCCTCCGCTTGGCAAGCGAGCAATCTGAAAGAGGCCGCGGCCGCCGCGGGTTATAGCGTGAACTGGTGGCTTGCGGCGAATGCGGTCAATTATTTCGCCGACACTGGCGTTGCTTCGCCAGTCAATCACTACTGGTCGTTGTCGGTGGAAGAGCAGTTCTACCTCGTCTGGCCGGCGCTCATGTATTTTACCCTCCGCGCTGCTGTCGCCAGGAGACGGCGTAGCGCGGAGAGCCTTATCCCCGTCGTCATTGGGGTTCTTATGGCGACTGTTCTGGTGCTTTCGCTGATTTCGGCGATCCTGGCGATCCATCACAATCGGTCGGCCGCTTATTTTCTGACCTATGCCCGCGCCTGGGAATTCGCCGCCGGCGGCCTAGCGGGTCTGATGCTCGGCAATCTGACAAATCGGTTGCCGACAGGTTGGATCAAGCTACTATTCGGCGCCTCCTGGCTGACGCTCATCGCTTCGAACTGGTTTCTCGGGCCGGAGTCAGACGTTCCCGGTCTCGCGGCAGCGCCGGTGGTCTTGGCCACGGCGATCGTCCTGGTCATAGGGGACGACCACGCTTCGCCTCTGGCGCGGCGAATCATAGGATTTGCGCCGGTTCAATGGTTCGGCGACATTTCCTATTCGCTTTATCTCTGGCATTGGCCGCTTTTGATTCTGACGCCGTTCGCCCTAGGCGTCGCCGAGCTGGGAAGGGCCCATCGCATTGGTTTGCTCGGGATTTCACTCGTGCTTTCGGCCATCACCAAACGACAGGTCGAGGACCGCTTCCGTTTTCCCCGGCCTGCCCAAAAGCATGCTGCGCGATCATTGCGCAGCGCGCCTGCCCTCGCCGTCTATCTGCTGATGTCGGGGGGGGTAGCGAGCTGCGCTCTTCTTGGCGCACGATTCGTCGAAGGCAAATCGATCAAGGTCGCGGAACAGCTTTACCGCCTCTCGCTGAATCCAGGTTCCTGCTTTGGCGCGCGCGCTACCGAGCCCGGCGCTAGTTGCCCTAATTCTCATCTTTTGGCCGACCGAGACTTCGCCCTGCAAAACTGGGATTCGCAAATCAACTCATTACCCAACGGACATTATTGCCAGAATGCGGCGGGCGATCCTGCTCTTGCTCCCTGCATGTTCGGCGCAGCGGAGAACGCGCCCAAGAGACGCATCGCTCTTTTCGGCGATTCTCATGCCGGCATGTGGGAAGCGGCTCTAGCCAGGTTCGTGGTGCCGCTGGGCATACGCGTTCAATCCTTTGTCGCGTCATCCTGTGTGATCACGGCCGACGACCGGTCGCTGGCGACCTATCTGGCTCCTGACTACCGCGATGCCTGCCGAACCTGGCGGAGGACGGCTGAAGCGGCGATCATCGCGGACAAGCAGATTGATACGGTCGTCATATCGGACAATGCCTATAATCAGAAAATTCTCGATGGAACGGGGGGTTGGAGTGAAGACGACGGTCGCGGCGTCGCCGAAATCTTGCGGCGCTTCCGCGCGGCGGGAAAGAGAGTGGTGCTGATCGACGACGTCCCCAATCTGCCGTACAAGCTCCCAGATTGCCTGGCTCGGGCGCGGACCAACAACGATCCGTGCGCGATCGACCAAACCCAAGTTCCGGCGAGTACACCTTTGGGCCGCGCCGCCGCGCTCATGCCTTCCGGAGAGATCGATTATTTGACGTTCAAAGACGTGTTTTGCGATGGCACCGTCTGTCACGCGGTGATCGGCGGCATTCCCGCCTATATGGACAGCGATCACATTTCCGCGCCCTTCGCGCGCACCCTGGCGGGCCGCCTCGAAAAACTGATCACTGGAAATGTCACGGCGGACGAACATCGAGGATCGATTGTGCCGGCGGCGGCCAGCGCGCAGTCGCGAAAAGACTAAACGTATGAATATTGCTAAGTTCTTGGTGGTTCTCGCGGGTTTCGTGAGAATCAGACTATTGAGTCTCCACCGAGCCTCCGGAAACACATGCGCTTCGGAGAATCCGCATGGATACCAGGGTCCGGACCTATTCTCAGATTCTGCATCGGAGAATAGTCAATAGACCAAAGCGCGGCCACGGTAATTCGGCGGGACTTCATGAATGAGTCTCTTGTGTTTATGTTCAAGTGCTGGGGTTTTAACACAGAATGAAAATCAGCGGTGAGACGGAATGAGAGAGAAATCGAGTTCTTCAACGGGCGACACTTAGTTCGTGGCATCTGGACGTCTCAACTCCCGAGGCATCATTTGCAATGGTGAAGGTAGCCTTGAGTTCGCTTACCGGTGTCGTCGACAAATCAAAACCAGCATGACCACGGACGAGATCAAACACTCGTCATCAGAGCAAGAGGCATCGAAGTGAGAATCGGAACCTTCCGGCATTGTTCATTATCGATCGGGCTTGCGGCGCTCACATCGCTCATTAACTCGGGCTTGTTTTCGGCAAAAGGAGGGGAAGACTCAGTATTCGCCCAATCTTCCGGCGCCACCCTGCCCGCTTACCCTCTAAAGCTGAGTGCGAACCATCGCTACCTTGTGGACCAGCACAATAAGCCCTTTCTGATCGTGGGAGATTCTCCGCAGGGCTTAATCTGCAGGCTGAGCGAGGCAGACGCTGAGAAGTACTTTGCTGACCGCCAGGCGCACGGGTTCAACACAGCCGGGTGGATGGATGCAGCCTGCGCAGGCAGCGACTTCCCCGATAACAAGACCGGCGGCACCTACGACGGCATCGTCCCCTTTACTGGATTTGTGGCGGGTGGGATGGATTACACGCATTACGATCTCACTAAGCCTAACGAAGCCTACTTTGCGCGCCTCGACCACATGGTTAAGATTGCGGCGAAGCATGGCATTTTGGTTTTCATCGATCCAGCGGAGACCAATGGTTGGCTGCAAGCACTGCGCAACAATGGCCTTGCCGCAGCATACTCTTACGGACAGTATCTTGGCCGCCGTTATAAGCGCTATCCCAACGTCGCGTGGATAAGTGGGAATGACTTCAACAAGTGGCGTGTTCCCTCTGACGATGCATTGGTCCAGGCAGTGGCAAAGGGAATTCAGTCGGTTGCCCCGGAGCAGCTTCAGAGTGTTGAAATCAACTTCAACACAAGCTCGTCCCTGGACGATCCATCCTGGGCTTCGATCCTTTCGCTCAATGGCACCTACACCTATTCGGCGACCTATATTCAGATGCTACATAGCTACAATCAGACGCCGGTGATGCCCACCTATCTCGTGGAGGCGCATTACGAATTGGAGAATATAGGCTCGCCTCCGGACGGTGGAACGCCCGAAGTGCTGCGGCGCCAGGAATACTGGACCATGTTGAGCGGCGGAGTGGGGCAATTTTATGGCAATCATTACACTTCGAGCTTTCCTCCAGGATGGGGGTCCCATATCGACACCCTCGGCGTATCGCAGCTCACGATCTGGAAGGACTTTCTTTCATCGTTGGCCTGGCAGGACCTGATTCCCGATCAGAATCACACGGTACTTACGGCTGGCTTTGGGACCTTTGGCAACGACGAGATTCTCTTCGATTCCAGAACGCTTGCGACCAGGATGACCCCCAGCGTGAGCCAAAGTGACTATGCGACTGCCACCAGGACAACTGACGGATCGTATGTCGTTGTCTATATGCCAACCGCACGACCGGTCACTGTCAATTTGAATAGCCTGAAGGGCCCTGCCACTGCCAAATGGTTCGACCCAACCAACGGGACTTACTATGCGATCCCGGGTGGGCCATTTCCGAATAGCGGAAGCAGGCAATTCACTCCACCAGCAAACAACTACGCTGGCGAGAGCGACTGGGTACTCCTACTCAATGCATCTAAGCCGGCCCTAAGGAAATGGTGGCGATTCTGGCGGATCCTTCTATGCCGGGCGCATGATCCGACCGGCGATTATTCGCCGTAGGGGACCCAGATGTTCTTCACCTGCGTGGCGTGCTGCAGGAACCAGCGGCCTTCGGCTTGCGCGGGATTGAACCAGTCGTACTCGTGACCGTCGTTGGTCCACACCTGCTTCATGTTGCCAATGGAGGCGGCACGCACAAAGTCAGCTTCCTCGTTGCTGCGGAAGCACCAGATGGCCTCGATGCCGTCGTGCTCGGCCAAAGTCTTGGCCAACTCCACGGGACGGCCGGCGACGAGATTCACAGCCCCAGCGGGCACATCGCTCGTGTCGAGCAATTGATAAAGATCGCCGATGATGAGCGGATAGCGGTCGGAAGGCACGGCGACGACAGTGTTGCCCACAGCGATGGCCGGCAGCACCAGCGAGAGCAGGCCGAGCAGCGGGGCTTCCGATGGTGCAAGGATCCCAATAGCCCCAACGGCTTCAGGCATGGCGATGGTGATGTTGCGGCCCGGTGGATGGTGGACGACGCCTTCGTATTTATCGGCCCACGCGGCATAGGTGAAAATGCGCTCGATGGAGAGGTCGACTTCGACGCCGGCCTGGACTTCGCTGGGGACGTTATTCGCATTTGGGGTTGCTGCGCGGGCGAGGCGCTGCGCGATTTCGTCACGGCGCTGGATCATGTTTTCGGCGAGGAAGTAGAGGATCTGCGCGCGATTGTGCGCAGAGGTTCTGGCCCAGCCTGCGGCTTTGCGCGCAGCTTCGACAGCGTTGCGAATGTCTTTGCGGTTGCCGAGCGGCGCTTCGCCGAGGAGTTCGCCGTCGCGTCCGTAGACCGGGAATGAGTAGCCGGAGTCGGGGCGGGCCTGTTTGCCGCCGATGTATTGCTTGACGGTGCGGTCGATATTCGAGCCGAGGGGATGTGACGTGATAAGCGGGTTCGTCGGCTCCGGAGCATCGTCTTCTTCGGGGGCGTCGATGTCGGGAGCATTGGGGCGAGCCGCTTTCGCCGGGGAAGCGGGCAGTGTGTGCAGCCACTTCGGCGTTAGGTACTCGAGCATGCCCTCGCGCCCGCCTTCGCGTCCGTAACCCGATTCGCGATAGCCGCCGAAACCGCAGGCCGCGTCGAACTGGTTGGTGCAGTTGACCCAAACGACGCCCGCTTTCACCTGCGAAGCCAGGTCGAGCGCGACGTTGATGTTCTCGCTCCAGATGCTCGCGGCGAGGCCATAGATGGTGTTGTTGGCCAGCTCCGCGGCTTCGGCAGGAGTGCGGAAGGTCATGGCGACGAGGACCGGGCCGAAGATTTCTTCCTGGACGACGGTTGCAGCGGGATGCACGTCAGTGAGCAGAGTGGGCGGGAAGAAACAGCCCTTCTCCGGCAGAGGATTGCTCGGTTGCCAGCAGCGCGCGCCCTCGGCTACGCCGGCATCGACCATTTTGCGGATGGATTCAAGCTGCACCGGGGAGACAATCGCGCCGATGTCGATGGCCTTGTCGAGCGGAGGTCCAACGCGCAGTGATTCCATGCGGGCGCGAACCTTGGTGTAAAGCGTCTCGGCCATGCGCTCCTGTACCAGCAGTCGCGAGCCCGCGCAGCACACCTGTCCCTGGTTAAACCAGATGGCGTCCACCAGGCCTTCGACCGCGGAGTCGAGATCGGCGTCGTCGAAGACGACGAAAGGCGATTTGCCGCCGAGCTCGAGTGAGAGCTTCTTCGTTGAGTTAGCCGTCGCTTTGCGAATCGTCCGGCCGACTTCCGTCGAGCCGGTGAAAGCAACCTTGTCGATACCCGGATGTTCGATGAGCGCCTGACCGGTCTTTGCGTCGCAGGTGAGAACGTTGAGCACACCCGGCGGCAAACCCACTTCCATCGCCAGTTCTGCAAAGGCGAGCGCGGTAAGCGGCGTATATTTTGCCGGCTTGATGACGACTGTGTTACCTGCGGCCAGGGCCGGAGCTACTTTCCAGGCAAACATCAGCAGCGGAAAGTTCCACGGTATGATCTGGCCGACAATGCCGCAAGCCTGGTAGTTGGGAAATTCGGCTTCAAGAAGCTGCGCCCAACCGGCGTGATGATAAAAGTGTCGCGCGACAAGGGGAATATCGATGTCGCGGCTTTCGCGGATCGGTTTGCCGTTGTCCATTGTATCGAGAACAGCGAGACGGCGTGAGTGCTTCTGGACTTGCCGAGCGAGGGCATACAGGTAGCGGGCACGCTCGTGGCCGCTGAGCGCTTGCCAAGCGGGAAAAGCTTTGCACGCGGCGGAGACAGCGGCTTCGACATCGTCGGTATTGCCCTTGGCAACCTCGGCGAGGGTTTCGCCCGTGGAGGGATCGCTGGTGGTCTGGTACTCGCCGCTTGCGGGCTTTACCCACGCGCCGCCGATGAACTCCTCAAACCGGCGGTGGTGCCGCTCGAGCCACTGCACCGCCTCCTTGGAATCCTCCGGCGCGGCGCCGTACTCCATGGTGTAGAACTTTTCCGCAATGCTCACAGCGTCTCCTTGCTACCCTCAGCGAGACCTCTACGCGATGGGATGACGGTACGTGGCCGAGTAGCGCCCAGTTAAATGATGCTCCAGTTGACGCTCGATATCGCCTAACATTCCACTAGCGCCGAACCGAAAGAGTGACGGCTCAAGCCATGGCCGGCCAAGCTCGTCCTTCATCATCGCCAACCAATCTGTCGCCTGCTTCGCCGTGCGGATGCCGCCCGCAGGCTTGAACCCGACCGCCGCACCCGTGCGCTCCGCGTAGTCGCGAATGCAACGGACCATCACCAGCGAAACCGGCAGCGTGGCGTTGACGCTCTCCTTGCCCGTCGATGTCTTGATGAAGTCCGCGCCGGCCATCATCGCAACCCAACTTGCGCGCGCAACGTTGCGCAGCGTCATCAGGTCGCCGGTGCCCAGTATGGTTTTCAAGTGTGCCGGGCCCGCGGCCTGCTTGAACGCGGCAACCTCGTCGTAGAGCGCCTGCCACTCGCCGTTGAAAACGTGCGCGCGCGTGATGACGATGTCGATCTCCTGCGCGCCAGCTTCCACGCTGCGGTGGATTTCCTCTACACGCTCGGCAAGCGGCGAAAGGCCCGCGGGGAATCCGGCCGAAACCGCGGCCACGGGGATGCCCGAGCCCTCGAGCGCCTTTATCGCCGTCTCAACAAACGCGTGATAGACGCACACGGCGCCGACGGTGAGATGCAGATCCTCAATTCCAAGGCCCTCAACGATGTGACGCTGCAGCGGATTGCGCGCCTTGGCGCAGAGACGCCGCACGCGATCGGCCGAGTCGTCGCCGCTCAGCGTGGTCAGGTCCATGCAGGCAATGGCGCGCAAGAGCCATGCCGCCTGCGTTTCCTTCTTTACAGTGCGCCGCGCAACATGCGTTGCTGCGCGCCGCTCCACTGCGCTGGTGTTCACGCGCACGCCTTCAACCCAATCAAGGTTGAGCGGGATGCGCCGGTTGGGTTCGAGCGTGCGTCCATTCAGGACGACAGGGATGGATTGGACCGTGTGGGACGCGTTGTTGTTTGAGGTTACGGGTTGGAGGGCCATGATGCTGTCTCCGCTTCAGGCGAAAGAGCCTCGAGTAGAAGTGAAGGATAAATCCACCGCAGCCTCAAAGCAACCGGCGAATCACCTGCTGGACGGGTCAGTTTTAGCGCCGCGGGCCGCTCACCATTTGAGGCGCAGGAGCGAGACGGCCTGACGTGACAGGTTCAGTTCAATGCTCACGCTTCCGTTTTCGACGTCGAGCCACTCGGGAGAGGTAAGGAGCTCCAATTGGCCGGCCTGCTTGAGCTGTGCGTACTGCTCAGGTGTCGGCGACTGCGGGGATCCCATATTCTTCCACGCGGTGTAGGCGTTGCTGTGCGTCTCGTCGATCCGGTAGTGCTCGAGCAATACTCTTTTGACGCCGGGCGGAATTCCAGTGACGATGACCTGGATGTCAGTGGCCGGTGCGGGAAGATCGTCATCGTGATAGTTCCAAACCATGATGGCGGCGTCCCGATCAGCTTTCGTGGCAAACGCATCCACGTCAGGCGCCTGGCGCACGCCGGTTTTGACAAGATCGCCGAGCGGAATCTGGCCGGAGCTGGTGGTCCCAACGCGTTCGCCGGACATCAAGCCCGCCATGCGAAAGAGATTCAGGACCGGCTTGTCGATCCCGTTGGTCGCGAGCGTTCGAAATCCCTCAAAGTAATCTTTGTCTTCGAACTCAAAGGACCAGGACAGCATGGCGATCAGATTCACTTTCGTTTCGTCCTGCAGCTCGAACAGCGCCTTCAAGGCTGTTGCCGTATAGCTCGCATAGAGCGGCCCATTGCGATAGGCATTGGCTGGATTGTCTTTCATGGAGCAGGCGGCGCAGCCTTCAGGATCGGCTTCGCTCAGGATGATCGGCAAGCGGCGAAACTGTGGGTATTTCGCGACGATCTGGAATCCTGTTTGCGCTGCCTGCAGCTCGTTGGAGAGGCCCATCCGCACGTGGCCGTCGACCAGGGTTGTGTGGCCCTTGGGATGGAACGAGATGAAGTCGAGCGGGATCGGTTTACCGTCGGCCGTGCTTTTGTCGTGCAGGCAATGGTGGAGAAAGCTTTCGAGGAAAGTGCTGG
>JBEKAJ010000085.1:0-12076 GCA_050018295.1 Occallatibacter sp.
CGAGGAGGCCGTAATGACGCGCCTCGGCAAAGGTGCGCTCGCGAATCTCTTCTTCAGGAACGAAGAGGCCCGTGCCCGCGGATTGGTTCGAGTATTGCGAGCGGTAAGCCATGAGCGCCAAGTGGCGCTGCTCAATGAAAGGTGTAATGTCGACGATAAAACTGGGGCGCACGTCCGCGTAGAGGCTGGCGTAGACAATCTTGAAGGGGCGGTGGGGTTCTCCACCCCAAGAAGCAGAAATCGCTTCTCGGGGACCCCGGGTATCGTTGAGGACTTCGGTGGCGATCTTCTTGAGGCCGGAGAGGAAGCTGGCTTCGTAGCCGAGCGCGGCGGTAATGGCGTGGTCAGGGTGGCGTGCCTGCCAGTAAGGAAGGATGACGACGCGTGGGCGGAGGCGGCGGAGAATGCGCGCGATGGCGATGCGATTCTCAAGGGTGTTGGCGAGTGCGCCATCAGGGAAGTCGAGCGCCTGACGCCAGCCAACCCCCAGGATGCGGGCGGCTTCCTCGGCCTCGTGAGCGCGATCGGCGGCGGTGCCGCGCGTACCGGCTTCGCCCTTGGTCAAATCGAGAATTGCCGTTCGCAGTCCGCGCGCGGCCATCCGCAGCAGGGTTCCTCCGCAGGTTTGTTCCACGTCGTCGCGATGGGCGGCGATAGCAAGAATGTCAGCTCGGAATTCAGCTGCCTCCGTGGGCATGAGTCAGTAGACAGTATTGTCGGTATCGGTGATTGCGTCCATATACGCGACGTCGTAGGCCGTGCCGGTCACCGTCACGAATTGGTTATCGATCGCCGAACCGTCAATGGTGGAGTAAATGTAGACCTGTCCGCCCTCAGCCGCGTAGAGCTTGTGCAAGCCGGTGACGGCGGCGATGCCCGTCGCATTGCCAATGTATGGCTCGAGGAGCACAACCTTTTGCGAAGAGGTGTTGTACATCGTCAGGCAACCATAGCCGCTGGCGGGATTAGTGGCGTAGCGAACGCCGGTGGTGCATCCGGTCATCGCGATCCACAGGGTATTGTCGTCGGCCTCGATCATGCGACTGGTCGCGCCGGGCTGGCCATCGCTGATGGCAACAGGGCTGCCGGCGGTGTTGTTGGCCAGGTTGACCACGGTGAGATTGCCGGCGAAGAGAGTCTGTCCTTGAATCAGCTGCGGCTGCTCTCCCACAACGTACATGGTGGATGTATCAACCAGGGCGTTGCTCGCGCCACCGGGGATGGGGATATTGACCATGGGAGCATCGCTGGTGTCGGGACAGGACGAGACCGAGGGAAGATTGCAGGGCAGCAAGCCCGAAGATTGGCCCTGAAGAAAGATTAGCGGCGCAATCGGCACGAGAGAGATGGATGCCTTGGAGCCTCCGCACTCAGGCCCGCAACTCAAAACATAGGCGATGCTTCCATCGGAGGAGAAGACAGCTTTGATGGGGTGGTCAAAGGTGAGGGGAGCACCATAGTAGTTGCCGGTCGCGTCGGTGTGGTCGGGGCTTTGCATCTGGAAGAGGCACCACGTGGGCGCGTTCAGCGGCTGGCAGTCGATGGCGGCTTTGGGCCAGGTAGAGGGCCCTCCGGAGAAAGAGATCGTCTGTGCGGCCGAAAGTTGCCGCGGGTAGTATGCATAGTTGGAGTTCTGGACAAAGGCAAGCGCGGCAGACCCTCCGGGGTTCACGCTGACGCGGTATGCACCGGGGAGGCTGAGAGGTGTCGACGAACCGACGCTCTGATTGACCACGGTGAGGACGTTCGAGGTCTGACTGGCGGCAATGGCGTAGAACTTGTTGCGCGTAATGAAGACGCTGGACGAACTACCGTTCAGGCCGCCGACGGAACCGGCAGTCTTTTCGCCCGCGTAGTCGATCAACGTGAAACTGCCGTCGCCGGCTCCGTACACGGCGCCCAGCTGTTCCTCAGGCATGTTCTGGATGGTGATAGGCAATGCGCCCCCAAAGCCGGCGATGGAGAAGGAGGCCGGTGTGCCATTAAAGCCACTGCGCGTGTCATAAAAAGCATCGATGATTTCGAGTTCGCCCTTGGCCTGGGAGGCGGGGTTCTGGATGGCGATGAGGACCCGGTTGACCAGCTTGCTAGGTGGCAATACGCGGCCGCCAAAGTAGTAGGTGGAGCCACAACCGGCCAGCGCGGCGGCTGCTGCCAAAGCTACGCCGGCGCTCAGGAAAAGACTTCTATTCTTCAAAATTCCAACCCTCGGTTGATCGCGCGTAACGATCCGCAACGTCGACGAATGAATGGCGTTATTGGCACACGGAGAGGCTCAAAAACGCATAGGCCCGAACCGGTTTCCACGCAGGCGATGACTCCCGAAGTATAACAAAGCGGCCCGGACCTTTGGCGGGCAGAGCTCGAAGACGAGAAGGCACTTGCGAGGAGCGCCCACTGGCGGCGAGGAGCGGACGGGCGATTGCCTTTCGGGCTGCGCAACCGGTGAATACAACCATGCTGGCAATGCGGTAGCATGACAGAATGACCCGGTTTGCCGAGATTTTCGCTGACCACCCGGTGCTCGCCGACGGCGCCATGGGCACGGTGCTTAACGCGCGCGGCGTGTTTATCAACCGCTGCTACGACGAGCTGAACCTCTCGGACCCCAACTTGATCGTTTCCGTGCACGAGGAGTACTTGCAGGCGGGTGCGGAGATTCTTGAAACCAATACATTCGGCGCCAACCGCTTCCGTCTGACGCGGCACGGGTTGGGCGCGAAGGTTGAGGAGATCAACGCGGCGGGCGTGAGGTTGGCACGCCAGGCTGTGGAGCACCTGAAGGAACGGCAAGCGGGCGAGGCCTGGGTAGCAGGTTCTGTTGGACCGTTGGGCGTGAGGCTGGAGCCGCTGGGCAAGACCGGCCTTGATGAGGCGCGTGCGGCCTTTGCGGAGCAGATCGGTATCCTCAAGAAAAACGGTGTAGACCTGCTGATTGTAGAGACTATGCCGGCCCTGAATGAGGCGCGCGAGGCTCTGGAAGCGGCGAAAGCGGTGGCTCCGGAGCTTCCTGTGCTGGTGATGGTGACGGTGGATGATGAGAGCGAGTGCCTGGACGGATCCTCGGCAGCGCAGGCGGCAGCATTGCTGACCGAGTGGGGCGCCGGGGCTGTGGGAGTGAACTGCTCGACGGGACCGGCCACGGTGCTGACGGCGATTGAAGAGATGCGCGGAGCGACGGCGCTGCCGCTGGCAGCCATGCCCAACGCCGGCATGCCACGCGCGGTGGAAGGACGGAACATCTACCTTTGCTCGCCCGAGTACATGGCCAGCTTTGCGCGTAAGGCGATCGCGGCAGGAGTGCAAATTGTTGGCGGGTGCTGCGGCACCACGCCGAATCACATCCGGGCTATGCGTTCGGCGATACGGGCCATGGACGACGCGCAGACGCACGTGGAGGGAACCGGCGCAGCGCCGGCAGTCAGCAAGGAGACGCCACCAGCGCCACTGGCGCAACGTTCGCGCCTCGGCTCGCTGATCGCGGAGGGCAAGTTCATCACGATGGTTGAGTTTGTGCCGCCGCGAGGCATCGATTGCGCGAAGGAGATCGAGGGCGCCGCGCTGATGGCGCGGCTGGGGGTGGACGCCATCGATGTCTACGACGCGGCACAGGCGTCGGCGCGGATGAGCGGGCTGAGCCTTTGCATCCAGATTCAGCAACACACGGGGATAGAGACGATTCTGCATTACACCTGCCGCGATCGCAACATACTTTCGATCCAGTCGGATTTGCTGGGAGCCTCGTCGATCGGGCTGCGCAACATTCTGTGCGTGACCGGCGATCCGCCCAAACAGGGAAACTATCCTGACGCGTCTGCTGTTTTTGACGTAGATTCCATCGGATTGGTAAACATCGCGCGGCGGCTGAATCGTGGCCTCGATATCGGATCGAACTCCATCGGCGCGAGCACGAACTTTACCATCGGTGTGGCGGCCAATCCCGGTGTGCCGGACCTGGAAAACGAGTTGCGGCGGCTCGCCTACAAAGTGGAGGCGGGCGCCGAATATGTGATCACGCAGGCGGTTTTCGACTTGCGCCTGCTCGAGGAGTTTCTGGAGCGAATTAAGGAGCACCGCATTCCGGTGATAGCGGGCATCTGGCCGCTGACCAGCTTGCGCAATGCGGAATACATGAAGAACGACCTGCGGGTTGCGATGCCCGAAGAAATCATGCTGCGCATGGCGCAGGCTGAAACGCCGGAGGCCGCGCGGGCCGAGGGAATCAAGATTGCACAGGAGATGCTGGCCGCGGTGCGGCCGTTGGTGCAGGGCGTGCAGGTGAGCGCGCCGTTCGGAAACTATGAGACCGCCGCGGAAGTGGTGGCCAGCGCGCTGCCGCCGGGGAAGAGCGGAAAGGGGTAAACGCCGTGCCGTCTTTTGAAGAATCGCTCAAGAAACTGGAAACGATCGTCGAGCAATTGGAGAAGGGCGATCTGGCGCTCGAAGACTCACTCAAGCTCTTCGAAGAGGGCGTTGGGCTGTCGGCGGCCTGCAAGCAGGAGCTGGACGCCGCCGAGGGCAAGGTGCAGATGCTGGTGAAGCAACGCGACGGATCGGTGAAGCCGGAGCCGTTTTTGACGGACAAGTAGCTTCAGGGGCTTGTCCCCACTACTGAGGCTGCGCAAATCTCTTTTCTCGAACCAATTGTCAAACAGCCAAGGGGATCTTCCTGTTCGCGCCGATTTGCGCGGCAAGAGCGAGGAGGGCCTCGTCGTTGCCGCGGGCTGCGGCCAGTTGCATGCCGCCGCGCGCGCATGGAATGGCGACCGTAGGCGTGCCTGCGAGGCTGAAGGGCGCCGTATAACGCAGCAGGCGGAGGCGGGTCTGGCTGTGATCGGCGCCAGCCGCGAGGCGCGACACGGGGATCGAGGGCAACAGGATAAGTTGATGTGCGGCGAAGACCTCGTCCATGCGCGAGCGAAACGCTTCGTGGCGCCGGCGCAAGGCGGAGACCTCGGCGGGCGTGAGGCCGGCGCCCCACTTTAGGCGATCGCGAATGGCCGGCTCCTGTTCGAGGAAATCGACGCGATCGAAGTTGCCGGCGTGCAGGTGCGCAGCCTCGGAGGCTTGGATTGGCGCGAAGATATCGACGGCTTCCGCCCACCAGTCCGTATCGATGCTTCGAGCCTCCAGTCCAAGATTCTCCAGTTCGCGAATGACGCCGCGGAAACCGGCGACGACCTCAGGCTCGCAATCGTGGAGAAAGCTGTCGCCGACATACGCGAAGCTGGTGAAGCGGCGGGCCGTTGAGGTTTGGGCTGGCGCGAAACGGGCGGCCAGGAAAGGCGCGGCGAGAAACGGCGCGTCTTCGAGATCGCGAAAGAGCCAGCCCATGGTGTCGAAAGATTCGGCGAGGTGCGCGCCGCCGCGCCAATCGCCGCGGCCGTGTGTTGCGCGGTAGCCGACAAGCCCGCAAAGAGCGGCAGGCGCCCGGATGGACCCGCCTGTGTCAGTACCGATGGCGGCTACCGCCGATCCCTCCTGCACGCTGGCAGCGGCGCCGCTCGAAGAACCGCCGGTGAGCGCGCCGGCGTCGCGAGGCTTCCACCCCAGCGACCAAGAACCGTCGCTGGGGACCCCGGGCTGCACGCAGTCGCCGAATTCCGGGTTCTCGCCAGTGATCCCGTAGGCCAGCGGATGGAGATGAGTCTTGCCGACAATCACTGCCCCGGCAGCGCGCAGTTGCTCGATGAGCCAGGAATCGCGCGCGGCTTTGCCGTTCAGGTCGCGGTAGAAATGGACACCGCAGCTTGTGGGCGAGCCGGCAAGATCGAAGCAGTCTTTTACTGAGATGGGCAGCCCCCAGAGTGCGGAGCGGCCGTCTCCGAAGGAACCGCCGGTTGAACGTTCCATCGATTCGGCGCGGGCTGCTTCAGCACGTGTCCATGCCGGATCCTGCCAAAGATAGGTATTGTGGCTGGCATTCCGATTTGCATTCGCGAGCGCGGATTCAGCGAGCCGGGAAGGGCTTGTGGTTCCAGCGGCGAGCGCGGCGCGAAGAGCGCGAACGGTCCACGACGGAGCGGTCATAAAGCCATTCTAGAAGCCGATCCAGAGACAGAACCTGCTCGCCGGGAAAGAAGAAAGACGTGCAAAAGCAGAAGGGCGGCTCCTTGCTGGCCGCCCTCCGTATAGAAACAACGCGCGGATTAGAAGTCCAGATGCAGCGACATTTGAATCTGGCGGGGACTGCCGATGGCGTGCCTGGTGACGCCGAGACCTACCGGGCAGTTGTAGAAACCCGAGTTCGCGCCATGTGGATTGGATGCGCAGTCGTTGGTGGGTAACGGTGTGGTGCCGCCAGTGGGAACATTGTTGAAGAGCACGTTCTGATTCACGTTGTTCTGAGGAATATCGAAGCTGGTGGTATTAGTGAGGTTGTAAACATCGAAGGTATAGCGCAGGTTCCATTGGTCATGGATAGGCAACTCCTTTTCCAGCGAAGCGTCAGCACGGCGCTGCCAGGACTGGCGGAAGATATTGCGCTCGCCGGAGGTGAAGTTGGTTTCATACGGGTCGCCGGCGGGAACACCCATGGTGCCAACCGGGATAAGTGGGATCTGGAAGCAAGTAGCCTTGAGTGCTGCATTCGCGCCGGTAGTCGGATTGTAGAACGCGCCACTCTGACCGGTTACCGCGCTCTTCTTTGAACATCCGGGAGCCAGGGCGAGGATGGGGTTGGTAATGCCGTTGAAGGTACTGTAGAAGATGCTGCCGACGGCTCCGGAGTAGTCGATCACGCTATAAGGCTGGCCGCTCTGGATGACGGCGACACCGTGAAGCGACCAACTATCGAGCGCCTTGCCCGCCAAGGTGTCCGTGGCAAAGACCTTGGGCGAAGTGACTCCGTAGGTGAAGTTGAGCACGTGCGTGCGATCGAAGTCGGCCGAGCCATAGCCGCTGCGCAGCTTGGTCGGATTATTGCCGTTGTAGAACAAGCCCAGGCCGCTCTGCTCATCGGTTGCGTGAGAGTAGGTGTAGGAGACTCCAGCCTGAAAACCATGGCTGAAACGCTTTTCGAGATGAGACTCCAGCGCATGATAGGCGGCGATGCCGGCTGCTGTGTACGACTCCGACTCGGACGAATAGCCGATGTAAGGCACGCGAAGGTCGACGTTGCCGCCTTCGTAGTTGTTGAGCATCGTGCCGTAACTGCAATTCACCTCTGTCGGATCGTTGACACACTGAGGGTAGAAGGTGTTCGGATCCAGCACAGTGTACCCGTAGCTGAAGTACTGTGCGGCCGTGCCGCCGGGATGGGTGGGATTTGCCAGGGTTGCGATCTGGGCCTGGTTAAAGGGCACGGGAATGACCTGGTGGCGGCCGAGATTGCCCACATAGCCGATCTCGATCATGAGATCGTTGCGCGGCTGGTACTGGATGTTGAGCGTGAAGTTTATGCTGTACGGCAGCTTGTTGGTCCGGTTGTAGATGCCAAGCGTGTACGGCTGGTCGCTGTTATTGCTATAGACGGTGCCGTCAATAAGCGAAGCGGCATTGGGGAGGTAATTGGCAATGTCAGAGGCTTTCGGATTGGATGGCGGAGCCGAGCGGCTGGGACCCCATGGCGTGGACAGATTGTAGCCACGATTGTCGACATAACCTCCTGCCCCGTTGTAACCGGTGCCAAATTCACCGTAGCCGCCGCCGCAGATGGGAAGGTAATTGAGGTAGAGATAAGTCGGATTCGCAGCGTTAAATGAGGAGCTGTATTGGCAATGCTGCTGGCTGACAAAGGGTTCGGTCTGGGAGGACCCGAAGGGACCGCCATCGACCTCGCCGGCTGCATAACCGGGCGAGAGGTAGGTGAAGAGCTCGCCGCGATCGTAGTAGAAGCCGCCGCCTCCGCGGACAACGATTTTTGAATGGAACATGGAGGGCTGCCATGCGAGACCGAGCCGTGGAGCGATGCCCCATTGGCGGCCGGTGAGCGTCGTGTCGCTCACGCCCTTGGTTCCGTTCGCGTTGTTGCCGGCGATGATGAATCCGGAGCTCGTGATGGTGTCGGACGCAACATCGTAGCTGTATTGCTTGGGATCGAAGTTGAAAATGTTCCCATATTTCTCGGTGAGCCCACCGTCCCAGTCGTAGCGCACGCCGGCCGTGATGCTCAAGGTCGGAGTGACCTGGAACTTGTCCTGAGCGAAGAGTCCGGTTTCATTGGCGCGATAGTAACGATTGGCATTGCCCTGGAGAAATGTCGTGGCCGAGAAGTTCTGCGTGGAGTACGGCGTAACCCAGTTGTTGGCGAAAGTCACAAAGTCAGGCGAGGCGACGTTACCGGTACCAGTTCGATGGTCGACGGTATTTAGCTGGGTGTAGGACCAACTGCCGCCGAAGCTGACCGAGTGGCGTCCCTTGGCCCAGATTGCCGTGCCGGAGGGCATGATGCGGTTCTGGAAGACACCGGTATTCGCTGCCTGATATTCGGCATTGGGGCCGATAGCGAGCGAAGGCGCAGTGAGCCCGTAGAGCGGCCCGGTCGAAAGATCGTAGGCGTCGCCGATGGCATCGTTAATGGTGAAGCCGGGAAAATAGCTGCCGAAACTGGAAGTCATGCTCGCCGCCGGCGTTCCAGCCTGGCCGGGCGCCCAAGGCTGATCGTTGGTCGCGTAGGCCTTCTCGCGCAGAATGCCGACGGTCTCAGAGATGCTGAGGCTCGTACCGATGGTCTGAACATTGTTGAGCGAACCGACCTGTGAGCCGGTGTCCATGTGCGCGGTGAATCCGGGCACGTTGGAGTAAGCGTAGGGCGCGCTGCTGGGATCGTGCTGATAATAGTACTTCGCCGCCAGAACGTCCTTGCTGGTGACATTCCAATCGAGATCGGCAACGGCTTGGTCGGAGGTGAATCGCGATGTACCGGGCAGGAATGCATTGTAGGGCGAAAAGACATTAGGGTCAGCATTGGGAAGTGCGCTGGGAATCAAGTAGTTTCCTGCCTCCCCGGGCAGCGCTGGCGCTGTGAACAAAGCGTAACCGACGGGATTTGAGGCAGCATTGAAGCTGTTGACCGTCACGCCGGAGTAGCCTTCGTTGCCGGTCCAGTTGTTATTCACTGAGTCCAGCAGATTCGCTTCACCGCGAGCATTGGGGCCGCCGGCCGGTCCGGAGTTCAATCCGGGCGGCACATCGAGAAGCTCGTCGCCTGTCTCCTGGTCGGAGATATGCAGGTGCTGATAGCTGACAAATCCAAACAGCTTGTCTTTGATGAGCGGGCCGCCCAGGTCGCCACCGGCCGTGTAGCGATGCAGCTGTGGGTTCTTGTCGCTGGCTGGGATGTTTTGGTCCTTCTTGAAAAAGAAGGGTGCGGCATTGATCCAGTTGGTGCCGCGATGGACATAGGCGCCACCGTGCAACTGGTTGGTTCCGGACTTGGTGCTCATGTCGATGTGCGCGCCGCTGGAAGAACCTTGCTGCGCATCGTACATCGAGGCATTCACGCGGACTTCGGCGAGGGTCTCCGGTGCCGGTGTGGGGATGGCATTGCCGATGGCCAGATAGATTGAGGAAGCACTGGGGACCACGCCTCCCGCGGCGTTGTTGGCCTGTCCGGTGTTGTTGGAGACGCGGAATGAGTCCACCTGGCTGGTGGTCTTGCCATTGAACAAATTACTGCCGTCGACGCCATTCAAAAGGAAAGCATTGGAGGTATCGCGCTGGCCATTGGCCCAGATGGGTGCGTTGCCGAGGCCGGAGTTGGCACCTGTGCCGCCAGGTAATTCGGCGTCGACACCGGGCGAAAGAATCGCCAGCCCGGTGAAGCTGCCGGTGGGCAAGGGCACCGCGTCGATCTGCTGGGTTTCCATCACGTAGCCGTTGGTGGTGTCCACGGCGTTCATCAGCGGCGCGGCTTCAACCTCGACAGTGGTGCTGGCCTGGCCCACTTTGAGCGACACGTTCAGCGTCGCCGTGCGGTCGGCCTGCACCGTGATGTGAGGGGTTCTCTGCGCTTCGTAGCCATCCGCAGTGTAGGTGAGCGTATAAGTTCCGATGGGCAGGTTCACAAACGTGTAGGTGCCCTGATCGTTGGTCCTTGCGGTGCGGGTGACCGAAGTCTGTTCGTGGGTGAGGGTCACTGCCGCGTTGGGGATTACGCCGCCCGAAGCGTCTGTGACTTCGCCGGTGATGCCGCCGAGCGTTTGTTGGGCTGGAAGAGAGCTGGTACACAGCGCTGCGGCTGCCACAATTGCCAACAGCCCGGGAATGAAAGCTGAAAACACACGCATGACACGCATCAAGGGACTGACCTCGAAATAGAAATTTCCCCCTGAAACCTGGGGGATTCAAATGACCACTTGATTGATTTTGAGATCTCGAGTTTTTTGAGCGTTGAATCGTCACGCAGGAAAGAAGTTGCTCACGCGACCTGCGATTCTTGAATGGATTCTTTCTGCTCGCGCTGCAGGTTGAGCACATATTAATTGCCGCGGCATAAATTTCATCTAAGGAATTTGGGACGTGCTAGCCGCATAAGAGCCGTGTTTTCCACAACAAATCACATAGCTTGGGTTTTTCTTCACCGCAATGCGTACCAGGCCAGCCCTGCAGAGATGTAGCCGAGATAGAGATAGGGAATTCGCGCGTGGACAATGTCCTCGGCGGAGTTGAGGTCGAAGATCGCGATGATGAGGATGACGGCGACCGTGAGCACACTGACAGCAGCGAGAACATGAGAATGCTGGCCCAGTGCTCGCCGCGCGAAGGGAAGGGCGAGGGCGACCAGCGCGTATGCGGTGAGAAAACCGAAGACGGAGAGCGAGCCGAGAAGGTCGTACATCGTGGATCCCGTTTCGCCGTGAACCGCCATGGCGACGGTAGCGGCGAACATGAGCACAATGGACAGGGCCACGGCTGCTCCCGGAGTGCCATGGCGCGCGTTGGTGCGCTGAAGCGCGGAGGGCAGCAGTCCATCGTGCGCCATGCGAAGCAATACACGCGCTGCGGCTGTGGCGCATGCGAGCACGCAGGCGAACATGCTGATGAAAGCACCGCAGTCGATGGCCACGCCGAGGGGCGAGACATGAGCCTTGGCGGCGAGCATGTGCAGGGGACTGGTGGAACTCGAGAGAGCCGCGGACTGGCCGTGGAAACCAAGCACCTCAGAATACGCACAGAGCATAAAGAAACCGCCGGCGAGCAGCGCGCACTGCAGAATTGCGCGAGGGATGGTGCGCAAGGGATCGCGCACCTCGCCGCCCAGCGTGGTAGCGCCCTCGAAACCGACAAAACTGAAGATGGAGAGCACCAAGGCAGGCCCGAGCGAGTGGAATGAAATTCCCTTGAGCTGAAATTGACTCGTATCGAGTTGAAGGCCGATGTGGATCGGTAAAAGGACCAGCACGATCACGATCAGGCCGACGGAGACAGCTTCAATCCACAGCATGACTTCAGCGGAGAGCTTGACATCGCGGTACGCGATCAGCCCGGCGACGGCGCAGACCAAAGCGAGAGTGGGAATTGCGGGCGGCGCCCAATGGAAGAACTGCTCGGAAAGGACGGTTGCGTAATAGAGCGCTCCGCCTGCCACGGATGCGCCCGTGGCGACGTAAGCGAGCAGCAAGCCCCATGCGGCGGCGACCCCAAAGGCTGGGGGAAGTGTGTTCGCGGTGTAAGTGTAAAGCGAACCCGGCGACGCGCTGAGGCGCGCGAATCGACTGACGCAAAACCCGACCAGCAACATAGACCCAGTGGCGAGAAGATAGACGAACCAGGTGGCGCTGCCGGCGCGAGCGAAGACCAGCGGAATTGTGAGCGACGCAGACGTGCTGGGCGCCATGGCGGAAACGGACTGAGCGAGAGTCTCGATGGGGCCGAGGACGCCCTTGCGCAGGCCGTAGCTTTCGGCTCCGTCATCCTGCGCAGACACGTTGCGCTCTGTGGTCGTGGTCCCGGTCACGGCTTTGCCTTTTGCTGGTGAAGTGTTTGGTTAGCGCTCGACAGTGGCCTCGATCGTACCATGCGGCTCGTCGATGGGCGCGAAGATGTGGTTGGGATTGTCCTGACCGAATGGGCTGAGATCGGCGAGCAGATGATGCAGGTTGGGCATGGAGAGATGAATGCGCGCAATCTCCGG
>JBEKAJ010000086.1:0-13334 GCA_050018295.1 Occallatibacter sp.
GGTCGCGACCGCGATCACGCGCCCGCTGCGCGCGGTTACTTCCTGAATATTCGACAGCGTCTTCTCATAGCGCAGCTTTGACGCAGGGTCGGCCTCGTCGCGCGTGGCCAGAACCACCACTGGAAGTGTCTCGTCGATGAGGGCGTTGGGGCCGTGCTTCATCTCGCCGGCCGGGTACCCCTCCGCGTGGATATACGAAATCTCTTTCAGCTTCAGGGCGCCTTCGAGAGCGATGGGGAAGTGAATGCCGCGGCCCAGGTATAGAAAGTCGCGTGCCGTGGAGAATTCCTTCGCGAGCTCCTCGCACTGCGCCGAGCAGCCGCGCAGCGCTTCCTCGATCTTTACCGGGAGACGGCTGAGCTCCTCAATCAATGCGATGGACTGCGCCTTGTCGAGGTGGCCGCGCAATTGCCCCAGCTTCATCGCCAGCAAAAACAGCGCGACCAACTGCGAGGTGAACGCCTTGGTCGACGCCACACCAATTTCAGGGCCGGCGTGGGTATAGATGGCGCCGTGCGCCTCGCGGGCCACCATTGCTCCCACCACATTGCAAATGGCCACGGTCTTCGAGCCCAGCGCCTTCATCTCGCGCTGCGCGGCTAGCGTGTCGGCCGTTTCGCCGGACTGCGTGATGAGCAGGCCGAGCGTGTGCGGCCCGGCGATGGGATCGCGATAGCGGTATTCGCTGGCGTAGTCAACGTCGACGGGCAGCCGCGCCAGGCGCTCGATCATGTACTTTCCCGTGAGGCCAGCGTGCCAACTCGTGCCGCAGGCGGCGATGCTGATGCTCGCCGCGCGGGCCAGCTCTTCGTCGGCAATCTCCATTTCGCCGAGGAAGACTTTGCCGGAGTCGAGCGAGACGCGGCCGAGAGTGGTGTCAGTGACGGCGCGAGGCTGCTCCCAGATTTCCTTGTGCATGAAGTGCTTGTAGCCGCCCTTTTCCGCCTGGATCGGATCCCACTGGATGCGCGTAAGCTCGCGCTCGATGGCGTTGCCGTCGAAGTCAGTGAGCTTGACGCCTGCCAGCGTCAGAGTCGCCACGTCGCCGTCGGCTAAGAAGTACACGTTGCGCGTGTGATGCAGAATTCCGGGAACGTCGCTGGCGACAAAGTTCTCGCCTTCGCCAACGCCGATGATGACCGGCGGGCCGAGGCGCGCAGCGACGATTTTGTCGGGTTCCGCTGACGACAGAACGCCGAGCGCGAATGCTCCCGTAAGCCGCTTGACCGCAGTGCGCACGGCAACTTCGAGGGGAATCGGCTTGCCCGCGGCTTCAGCGTCCTTCTGAACTTGTTCAATCAAGTGGGCGATAATCTCGGTGTCGGTCTCGGTGACGAACTTGTGGCCCTGCGCGGCGAGCTCGCGCTTGAGCTCGAGATAGTTTTCGACGATGCCATTGTGGACGACGACGATCCGGCCCGTGCAGTCGCGGTGCGGGTGCGCGTTCTCTTCCGTCGGGCGGCCGTGCGTGGCCCAGCGGGTGTGGCCGATGCCAAACGTGCCGTCGAGCGGATGCTCGCGCAACACGTCTTCAAGGTGCGACAACTTGCCGGCCGCGCGCCGCAGCTCAAGCTTCTTGCTGCCGGGATGGCCCACGGCAATTCCCGCCGAGTCGTAACCGCGGTATTCGAGGCGCCTTAACCCCTCGATGATGACTGGAACGACTTTCTTCTTGCCGACGTACCCAACGATCCCGCACATGGTTCGATTTTATGCGACTCGGCAGAAAAACGGCTGTGACACGAACGGGGGGAGAGAAAGGAGACAGGGAGTAGGGAACGGGGCCAAGGGAACGAAGGGCCATGATGGTGCGGCCAGATTTCAGGAGCTAGAGCGGGCGATGCTCCAGCTCGAGAGCGAGTTCGTGGCCGATGCCGGAGAAATCGCCCTGGATCTCTCGTGCGCGGTTCAGTGCGTCTTGCACGTTGGGCAAAACATTCTCAGGGCCGACGCGCTTGAGAAAGTCGGAGCGTGAGAGAAGTTGCGATGGCTGGTCGCGCGCGCCGCAAAGCAGGAGCGCTTTGCCGGCTTTGTGGAGACGGTCAGAGAACTGCTCGAGCGCGTGGATGCCGGTGGCGTCGAGCGCGGTCATATTGCGAAGGCGCAGGATGACGACGTCGCCGAACTGGCCCAGATGCGTGGTGGCTTCAGCAAGTTTCTCAGTGGTTCCGAAGAGAAACGGGCCGTGGATTCGCAGGATGGTGACGTGCGAAGGGATGTCCTTGTCCTGGAGGATGTGCGCCTGGCCGTCGCGGAGATACTCGCGCGTGACGGGAGCAACCGTGGTGGTTTCAGCGATGCGATAGATATAGAGGAGCGCGGCCAGCGCCATTCCGACGCCGACGGCTACGGTGAGGTCGGCAAGCACGGTGAGAGAAAAGGTGGCCACCCAGACAGCGATATCGGTTCCAGACAAGCGCAGGATGGTGCCGATTTCGCGCCATTCGCCCATGTTGTAAGCCACCACAAACAGAACCGCGGCAAGGGTGGCCAAGGGCACGAAGCGGGCTAGGGGAGCGGCTACCAGAAGAACGGCGAGCAGCGTGAGGGCGTGGACCATTCCCGCGACCGGAGTGAGAGCGCCGGAGCGGATATTGGTGGCGGTGCGGGCGATGGCTCCCGTCGCAGGAATGCCTCCAAAGAGCGGCGAAGCAATATTGGCGACTCCCTGCGCGACCAGCTCTACGTTGGAGTTGTGATGATCGCCGCTCATGCCGTCTGCAACCACGGCGGAGAGCAGGCTTTCAACAGCAGCAAGCAGCGCCACCGTGAAGGCGGAGGGGAGCAAGGGAAGAATGTGAGCCGCGTGGAGAGCGGGGAATGAAAGGTGCGGAAGGCCCTCAGGGATGCCGCCGAACTTGGTGCCGATGGTTTCGACGGGCAGATGGAGGAGAGCGGCCGCGGCCGTTGTAGCGAGCAACGCGACGATGGTACCGGGGACACGCCGGGTGAGGCGCGGCCAAAGAAGAATGATGGCGAGCGATGCGGCGGCCACGGCGAGCGATTGCCAGTGTGTGGTGCCGATGGAGCGGATGAGGACGGCGATGCGGGCGAGGAACTCGCTGGGAACCGGAGGCGTGGTGAGACCTAGGAAATCTTTGATCTGCGTGGAGGCAATAAGGAGCGCGATGCCGTTGGTGAATCCGATGGTGACCGGGCGCGGGATGTATTTGACGGCGGCGCCGAGGCCAGTGAATCCCATGATGAGCAGCAGAACGCCGGCCATGATGCCGACCAGCGCGAGGCCGGCGATTCCAAAGCGGGCAACGATGCTGGCGACGATGACAACAAAAGCGCCCGTGGGTCCGCCGATCTGGGTTCGCGATCCACCAAGAGCAGAGATGAGAAAGCCAGCGACCACGGCGGTGTAGAGGCCAGCTTGCGGAGAGACTCCGGAAGCGATGGCAAAGGCCATGGCCAACGGCAGCGCCACGAGTCCCACCGTGAGCCCTGCGATGAGATCGTGCGTGAGCTGTTTGGCTGTGTAGCCGTGCAAACACTGAAGGGAGCGGGGAAGCCGCCTGTCAGTTAGATTCAATGAACAATCTCCAGGGGTTTCTCTAGTTCGTCCAACATGCCCGAGGTTTCTTTTAGCTGGGTGTGGAAGTAGGTGCGCATGAGCTGCAGCACTTCAATAATGGTGCGATCGCGCACGGAGTAGAAGACTTGATTGCCGGCTTTGCGGTTGACGACGAGCTGCTTTACACGGAGCACGCCGAGATGTTGCGAGACATTGGCCTGCTCCATGCCGAGCTTTTCAATCAGCACGCCGGCCGAGAGCTCGCCGTCGCTGAGGAGTTCGAGAATGGCGATGCGTGTGGGATGAGCGAGAGCCTGAAAGATGTCAGCTTTGAAGCGGCGAAGAGAGTCGGGCATGATTGAATATTAGCATATTCGAATGTGATTGGCATCGAGGCGAGGTGATGAGAGGAAGGATTTGTTTGGCGAGCGATGAGCAGGGAATCGCTCGCCAGAGTGAGGGCCGCGAGGGGCTCAGGACGGACGTGCCAAGACAGGGGTTTGTGCGTTCCCACACTTCGCGAGAAAAAAGCGAAGGATGGGGCAAGCATTTCTTTGTAGTGGGCGAACGTCGCCGCAAGTCTGCTAGACCGCGCGGCCTGCTGCTGCGCCCGATGCCCAAGCCCACTGGAAGTTGAAACCGCCCAGGTGGCCCGTGACGTCGACGACCTCTCCGATGAAGTAGAGCCCGCGCAGGCTGCGGCACTCCATGGTTTGCGCCGAAAGCGCACTGGTGCTGACGCCGCCCGCCGTCACTTCCGCCTTGTCATAACCTTCGGTGCCGCTGGGCGCGAACGCAAAGGAATGCAGACGGCGCTCCAACTCATCGAGCGCGTGATTCGTCCAGCTCAGGGGCGCAGGCCCATCAAACAGCCGGGCGACTAAACGGTCAGCCAAGCGGGCCGGCAGATGGGCGCGCATGGCAGCTTTCGCAGCGGCAGGATCGCGTCGCGCGTTCAGAGCGCGCAGGGGCGCGAGCAGTTTCTGCCCGGGCGCCCAGTCGATGCTGATCGCGTCGGGCTTGTTCCAGTAGGAAGAGATTTGCAGGATGGCAGGTCCGCTGAGCCCGCGATGCGTGAAGAGCATTTTTTCCTGAAAGCTGCGCTTGCCGCAGGCCACAGTCACTGGCGCGGAAATGCCGGCCAGGCGGGCGAAATGCTCATGCTCCGCGCCGGAAAGCGTGAGAGGAACCAGCGCCGGGCGGCAGGGCTCAATGGGAATTGAAAACTGGCGGGCAATGCCGTAGCCGAAGCCTGTCGCGCCCATTTTTGGAATGGACAGGCCGCCGGTGGCGACGATGAGCGTGGGCGCCGTGAAGATGTCGTTGGCGGTGGCGACGGTGAACGCTCCGGAAGAATCGTCGCGGCGGACCTCTGAGACCGCAGTGGAGAAAGACACGCGCACGCCTGCATCCGCGCATTTGCTCATGAGCAGGTTAACAATTTGCTGCGCAGAGCCATCACAGAAAAGCTGGCCCAGCGTTTTCTCGTGATACGCGATGCCGTGCCGATCGACGAGCCGGATGAAGTCCGCGGGCGTGTAGCGGGCCAGCGCCGATTTGGCGAAGTGGGGATTGGCGGAGAGGAAATTGCTGGGCTGCGTGTGGAGGTTGGTGAAGTTGCAGCGGCCTCCGCCGGAGATGAGGATCTTCTTGCCTGGCCGCTCCGCGCGCTCCAGCACCGCGACACGGCGTCCGCGGCGGCCGGCTTCGATCGCGGCCATAAGGCCCGCAGCGCCGCCGCCGAGGATGAGGACATCGAAACTGTGGGGATTCATGGCGCCAGCTTCATTGATTAGAGCATCTGGGTGGTGGCTGGCGCGCGCGATGTTCGCCGCGGCGAACGGCGGAGGGAACAAGGCAGGGACTAGGGAAAAGGGGCCGGGGATTAGACGAGGCGAAGACGGGGCTTAATGCGTTCCCACCCTTCGCCAGAAAAATGCGAAGGATGGGCACCCATTTCTTGGTGTGGGGTAAGGCCACGCGATGACAGTGATTAGTGATTAGTCGTTAGTGATTAGCGAGTCGAGCCGGCGGGTTTTGCCTAGGACGACGCTTTGCCGGAGACGTGCCATAGGTGCTGCATTTGTTCGAGGGAACGGCCTTTGGTTTCCGGAACGACAGTCCCCATGAACACGGCGGCGAGAACGCCCATGACGCCATAGATCCAATAGGCGAAGCCGTGGTTGAAGTGGCTAACGAGATATGGGTTCTTGTCGAGGATGGGGAAGGTCCAACTGACGAGATAGTTGGCGATCCACTGGGCGGCGACGGCGACGGCCATGGCCTTGCCGCGAATCTGGTTGGGGAAGATCTCGCTTAAGAGCACCCAGGTGACTGGGCCCCAGGAGACGGCAAAGCCGGCGGTATAGACCAACATAGAAACGAGCGCGACCATGCCCTTACCGCCGAGCCAGAAGTCGGTGCCGAGGGAGATCATGCTGACGGCCATGACCAGCGCTCCGATGATCTGGAGCGGGCGGCGGCCGAAGTGATCGACAGTGAGAATGGCGACGACGGTGAAGGTGAGGTTGACCGAGCCGACGATGATGGTCTGCAAGAGCGAGGCATTGGTGGTCATGCCCATGCCTTTGAAGATGTCGGTGGCGTAGTAAAGCACGACGTTGATGCCGACGAATTGCTGGAAGACGGAGAGCGTGACGCCGATGAAGATGAGAAGAATGCCGAAGGAAAACAGATTGCCGGAGTGATGCTCGCTGAGCGAGGCGCGGATTTCGGAGAGTTCCTTTTCGCCTTCTTCGGGCGTGACGAGTTTGGCGAGCACCGCGCGGGCGCCGGATTCGTTGCCCTTGAGCATGAAGTAGCGCGGGGTTTCAGGCACGAGAAAGAGGAGGAGGAGAAAGAGAGCCGCGGGAATGGTTCCGGAGAGGAACATGTAGCGCCAGCCGATGGTGTTGAGCCAGGTGTCGCCGCTGCCGGCTTTGGAGATTCCGAAGTTGACGAAGTAAATGACGAGCATGCCGAAGATGATGGCGAATTGGTTCCAGGCGACGAGGTTGCCGCGGACTTTGGGGGGCGCGATTTCAGCGATGTACATGGGCGACAACATGGAGGCCAGGCCCACGCCGATGCCGCCGAGGATGCGGTAGATGACGAAGTTCGCCATGAAGCCGGGACCGCCGTGGCCGATGGGAGCGAAGGGGAATTCCGGTGCGGCGGCGCCCAGCGCCGAGATGAGGAAGAGCACGGCGGCGATGATGAGCCCGCGCTTGCGGCCGACGTGGGTGCTGACCCAGCCGCCAGCGAGACCGCCGATGATGCAGCCGAGGAGCGCGCTGGAAACTACGAAGCCAAGCAGGGAGTCGGCGGCGTTGGCCTGGGCGGGGTTGCCGAGATCGGCGAATCGGGGATTGATGAAATACGCCTTCAGACTGTCGACCGCGCCGTTGATGACGGCGGTGTCGTAGCCGAAGAGCAACCCGCCGAGCGTGGCGATGAGGGTGAGCAAAGCGACATACGGATTCAAACGCGACATAGGATCCTTAGAGATCACGGGTGGAGTGAGGGCGAGATTAGACCGCGTAAGCCAGCAGGACTAAGCCCTTCCGGATAGCGCGAATATGGACCACAGGAATGATAACTGATTGGATCGATGGCGAGACGGGGGGGAAAGCAGGGACCAAGGGAACAAGGGAACAATAGAACAAGGGAGCGAACCACCGCCGCGACAAGGAGGCGGCGGCAGGCGATGCGACAAACGGCTGCTGGGCGGGGAGGGAATCGGCTAGCGAATGTGCCAGAGATTCCAGGTGGCGTAGATGCAGAGAGCGACTGCGCCTTCGATGGTGAACGCGAAGCTGATGCCTGCGACTACGTGCCTGAGATTCACGATGGCTTCTGTGGCCCATTCCGCCTGGGGCGCGTCGGGGACAACGGCGGGCGCCGATGGGGCAACATAGCTGCTCACGGGGAGGGAGGAAGAGAGCAGGGATGGTGAGGCGGTTGCGAGTTTCCAATTGTCAAACTGTGAGGTTGCCACTTGATACTCTCCAGCGGCGCAAATAAGTGATGCACCGGAAAACTGATCATCCGATTGGATTTAAAAGAGAACTTCTACCCAAAAATGCAGCAATCGCTTTGCCATAGAAAGAGCGAAACGGGCGAATTCTCTATCGTGTTCATACGGATAAGGTTGGGTTGTGGAAAACGCTAGAATATGGGAATCGGCGGCGGATTGGGAGCGAGCGAAACCGTGTAATTCCGAAGCAAGAATGTAAACTTTTCCAGAAGTTTTATCTGATTGACGGCCAGGGAGGAGACGGCCACAGGGGAAACGGCCGGGAGGGGCTTTGGCGGAGATACGGCACTGGAGGCCGGAACTGAGTCGCGCAGGCCGTTGATGCGCTCTTTGCTATTCCTCGATGTGGTAGGTGTATTCCTCAATGACGGGGTTCGTGAGAACTTCGCGGGCGATGCGCTCGACCTCGACACGGGCGGCGTCGGAGCGGAGGCCGTCGGCGAGCGAAAGCGCGAAGTATTTGCCCTGACGCACGGCGGTGACATCGGCAAAACCGATCTTGCGAAGAGCGTTGTGGATGGTCTGGCCCTGCGGATCGAGGACCGATGTCTTCAGCGTGACATAGACATGCGCCTTCATGATCCCTGATTATAGAAGGACAGGGAACAGGGATCAGAGAATAGGGATCAGAAATGCGGCGAACCACGGCGGTGAAGCGCAGGATTTGAGTTGAACAGAAGAAGAGATTGGGTTTCCGCAATTCCCCAAGGAGAGTTAAAACGCAATGGTCAATTATCTGGAACTGCCCGTGGGCGACCGGGCACCGGAGGTTTTTAGGGTGGTGATCGAGATTCCCCTGGACGGAACGCAGAAGTTTGAATACGACAAGCAACTGCATGTGTTCAAGCTAGACCGGAACCTGCACTCGCCGGTGCACTATCCGGGCGACTACGGATTTATTCCGTCGACGTTGAGCGACGACGGGGATCCGCTCGACGTTCTGGTGCTGGTACCGGGTCCAAGTTTTCCGGGATGCGTGCAGGAGGTGCGGCCGATCGGCCTCTTGGAGATGCTGGATCAGGGCATTCTGGACGAAAAGGTGCTGGCGGTGGGGAAGAACAATCCGCGATTCGCGAATATCTGGAATTACACCGATATCTATCCGCACATGCTGAAGGAGATTACGCATTTCTTTTCGATTTACAAGGATCTTGAGGGGAAACGCGTCGAGATGAAGGGATGGCGCGACGCTTCGTATGCGCGGGACCGCGTGATGCACACGATCAAGCAGTTTGAGCTGAGCAAGGCGAAGCACCACGAGGGGAAGAAAAAGGCGGCGGTGTAAACACGTTCTTCCATTATGCCTTGGTCAATGGTAATACTCTTAATCGGGATTGACGATGATGACTTCTGCAGCTCCGGTGGGCCGATGTCTACCGCCGTCCCTCTTAAGTCCGAATGCCCGCGTCAAACCGGCATGAATTGAATCAGGCGATCGATGTTGATTCCAACAATCATGCTGCGTCCATCAAAACTCGGTGTACCTCAAGCTGGCGAGCATCGTTTCGATCTTCCGAACTCCATCGCCGTCAGCGCCCTCTAATAGCGCCGCCTGAATCAAAGCAGGGTAAAGATCAGTCTTGTTGAGTGCTAAGAAACTGTGGTCATCGGCAAGGAGAAGAAGACGATGATTTGGGAAGTGCGATGCCAGTGCGATTTGGCTGCGATAATCGGCAGTATGATCGTATACACTCGCCAACAGATAAACACTTCCGCCTACGTGATTAAGATTGGACAGATTCATTGTAGGGCTTTGGATACGCCCCTCGTTGGCCAGCTTCAAAAGCGGATCCGCGAACATTCGCAGAACTTCTATGTCGGGATTGATGCGCCCGGAAGAATATTCTTCATTTTGATCGAGCAGGCTCGAGAGCGGCGCATAGAACTCATATAGGCGCACATTCGCAGCGGGGTTTGCGGCGTCCCGCAACTGCTGAAGGACTTGCTCAACTTGATATCGCTTCGAATAATCCGCCACCTTCTCGTTTTCCCAGTTGGCGAGAGCGTGGATGAGCTCCGCGCGTGCTTGGTTTAGCTGTGCTGCAGGCACGAAAAAGTTTTGGCGTTGGAGCAGTAGGATAATCCTGTCTCGATTATCCGGGTGGGCCGCAATTGTCCTCAGCAATGTATTCTGCAGTGAACGGTCGTACTGCCCGATCTCTTCCCAAAAGTGGTCAGAGTTCAAACGAAAGTCTGCATCGATGAATCGGTTGACTGCGGCTTGGGTGAACGCCGTTCGGACATGTTCTGGGTATTTCGCCAAGTACTGATCGACGAGAAGACCTCCTCCTGAGCGACCGTAAAGAGAGATTTGGCCGCTGTTCCCGACAAGCGCCTTGCGAACAGCTTCGATGTCGTCTACCCATTCTTCGGCGCGCAGAATACGATACGCGAGCTGCCAGTCGACGCCTCCTCCGGTTCTAATCTTTCCCATGACTTGGCTGTTTGATGCCCGTCCAATGATCCCGACGACATTGAACTGATCACCAAAGAGCTCTGTCTGTAGCGGTGCGACAGCGCCTTGCCTAACATAGAACTGTTGGCCGTCGGCGATGACAAAGACCGTGGCTTTTGCCGGGTCGAATGCTCGTCCGAGCTCATATTGAAGCGCAAATGTACCCAGCCCTAGGCTCTGACGATCAAAAGGCACGTCAATCGATTTGTCCACCCCGGGTTGAGTTGTGAAGTCGTGAGAACTCTGCGCCCTCGCGGCAATGAAGCTCATCATGAGCGAACATGCAAGAATCGCAAGCGTATGAGGACGAGCGAGCCTGTTCATAGGCAACCTCCAAGGGCTCCATAAGCCCGACAACAGATGGAATCCGCGACAGCAATCCGAATTCGCCCCAGTCTATATCCTCTTCTTCCCGGATGCTGAATACTAATCACGCGCCAGGCAAGCGACAACGCAGCCACAGGTTGCCCAGGTTGTATGCGATCACGCTCAGCCACAACCGCACCTCGTTCAACCGGAATCGGTGGCGGGTCAGCCGCGTCATCTTTACCGCCTGCTTGCCTTCCTTAATCCACTGCTCAGCCGTCCCGCGCTTGTTGTCGAACCGCACCACTGCTCGGCTCGGCAGCGTCAGATTGGTCAGGATAAACCCAATGCGCGGGAACAAAACCCCCCGGCATGATGTTCGACCTTCGCCACTACTTGCCGTGCCGTCGTCCAACTGGCCACCTTGTAAAGAAAACCTTTGTGCCACATGGTCGGTTTCTGACTGGGACGCCCCACCGGGCGCGGCAGGAGTTCGGCCACATCCCGTTCCCGGTTCTCATTGGCCGGGATGCGGATGGCATACTTCACGCCCCGGCTTTCCAGCGCTTCGTAAATCTCTGGCTTAGCGAAGGCAGCATCAGCGCGAAATGCCGCTTCCTTGCCCAGCTTCTGTTGCCGCTCAATCTCCGGTAGAAGAAGTTCTTCCCAGCCATCGGCGCTGTGCACGTTGCCGGAACGCAGCTTTGCCGCCAGACAATCGCCGTCTCGGCTGAATAGAAGCAGCGGATGAAAGCAGGTTGATTCGAAGTGGCCGTTGTATGCGCTTTCTTCCTGCTCGCCGTAGACCGGAATCTCGGTTGAGTCCATGTCCAGAACCGTGCGGTACCCTGAATCCAGCGCTTTCGACTTACCCACCAGTTCTCAATTCAGCCGCGCCAGTCCCGAGAAGTTTCCATCCTCGGCCAGCATCTGCGCCTCAAAGCTCTGCAACCGGGAGGGCAGGGCTGCGCCGCGATCCCAAATCTTCTCCGAGCCGATCAGACGGAAGCTCGGGTTTTGGGCCAAGCGTTCGGCATCGTTCACGTCTTCGTATCCGGCCAAGCGGCTGTACACCGATTGGCGCAGCAGATCAACAATCGGTAACTGTGCGTTCTTCGCTCGCGTGTCAGTCAGGCATTCAGCCGCAAGTTCACCGAGCCCCAATCGCTCGTCCAACTCACGCACCAGAATCAGCCCGCCGTCAGAGGTGACGCGGGAACCCTGGAAATCGACCCTGAGAGAAGCGTTGAAGGAAAGCTGAAAGGGTCGTTTTTGTATCCCACCCATTGGGTCCTGATCTCCGGGGCGTCTGGATCGCGCTCGCACCCTCATAAACATGGACGATGGCGGCGGTCCGAGGTTTCACAATCGCCGGTCAAAATGGAAATCCGGTGTAAATACAGTGGTCAGTTGTCAGTAACCAGGGAACGAGGGAACAAGGGACCGAGAAAACGGGGAACAGAGAGTAGGCAGCAGAGGCACGGGCGGCAGCGAGCATAGATGAAGATAAGGTGCTACTCGGCTCCAGCCGCGGCGAGAGCGCGACGGCGAGCGAGCGGAAGCGCTGTGAACCAGTAGAGCGGCGGCCCGAGAAGGGCAATCCCACAAGCAAAAAGAAGAGATGAGACGTTGGCGAAGGCGGTGCCCGGGTCGCCGAGCTTTTCGCTGCGCGAGGCGTAGAGCGCGTAGGCGATGAGGAGGGTGGGGCCGACGGCAGTTGCGGCTCGCGGAGACGGAGAGCGATAAGGGCAAGGAATTCCAGGATGAGGCTGGTGCCGTAGAGAATGAGGTCAATGGAGATGAGGCGTTCGAAGGGTAGGCTGATGGCGAGCGCCCAGGCCAGCCCGCAAAAGAGCACGCTGACCCAGGGAACGCCGCGGCGGTTGCGGAGTTCGAAAATGCGCGGCAACATGGCGTCGGTGGCCATGGCGATGGGCAGGCGCGTGTAGCTCATCATGAGCGCGTTGAACATGCCTAGGCCGCAGATGACTCCGCCCGCGACGACGGCCATGGACAGGAGAGAACCGCCGAGCGAGCCGCCGGCAATGGCCCACGAACCGGTAGTGAAGCCATCGGGAGAGAGGCCGCCGACTGCCATTGCAGCAAGAGGCAAAACGTAAGTGACGACGGTGATGATGATGGCGCCGACGATGGCGCGCGGGTAATTGCGCTGGGGATCATGGACGTCGCGCGCAACGGTGGAGGCGTTGTCCCAGCCCATGTAGTTCCATAAGCCAACCAGAATTGCGGTGGAGAGGCCGACATCGGCGTCCGGTGAAGGGGCAGAGCGGCCCCACTGGATGGCGGGGTGGAGGGTGAGGCCGCGCCAGAAGCCAAGAACGATGAAGACGGCAAAGGGCGCGAGAAGCAGCACGGACATCCAGACGGAGTCTGTGCCCACGCTGGGCGCGCCGCGCAGGTTCCACGCGCAGCAAAGGACGACGACGGCCAGCGACCAAAGGTAATCGCGCGGGGCGGCGGTGAGTGCGGGGCTGAATTTGCCCAGGTAGAGGACGAAGATGGAGGGGTAGAGCGCCATATCGAAGATGCTGGCTGAGAGCGAGAGCCAGCCTTCCTGGTAGCCCCAGAACGACCCGAGTCCGCGGCGCACCCAAACGTAAAAGCCGCCTTCGTCGGGGATGGCGGCGGCGAGCTCGCCGATCATGAGCGCGGTGGGCAAGCTCCAGATGAGCGGGACGACGAGCAGAATTACGATGGCCCAGCCAAAGCCCGCGCCACCGAGAACGTCCTCCATGCCGTAGGGGCCCCCCGACACCATAAAGAAGGTGGCGGCGATCAGGGGCAGAAGGAGCAACTTTTTGGGCGAAGGGCTGAAGATGGCACGCATACAAATGAATGTAATTGGGGGCGCAGGAAAGGGAAAGCGTCGCCAATGCGAGTTCCGGTATAATCCACTCAGCGCCGGAGAGATGGCCGAGTGGCTGAAGGCGGCGGTTTGCTAAACCGTTGTACGGTCAAAAGCTGTACCGGGGGTTCGAATCCCCCTCTCTCCGCCA
>JBEKAJ010000087.1:0-12011 GCA_050018295.1 Occallatibacter sp.
GATCTGCTCTCCGAGCTGTCCGAGGAGCAGTCCGACGCAATCCTCGAGGAGATGGAGCCGGAGGAGCGGCAGGAGGTCGAGGAGCTGCTCGAGTTCGACGAAGACTCCGCCGCCGGCTGCATGACCACGGAGTTCGTCTATTTGGGCGTGGACGCCACCGTTGCGCAAGCCGTGCAGGCGCTACGCAGCTTCGACGGCGATCCGGAAAGCGTGACCGAAGTCTTTCTGCTCGACGACAGGCGCATGCTTCGCGGCGCCATTCCGTTGGCGCGCCTGGTCATGGCTCAGCCTGATTCGCACCTGAGCGTGCTGGCCGAGCCCCGCGTCATCTCTTGCCCGCCCGACATGAAACAAAACGAGCTGGCCGAGATGTTCGACAAATACAACCTCCACGCTCTTCCCGTCGTTGACTCGCAGGGCCGCATGGTTGGCGTGGTGCAGGCCGAGCGCGTCATCAGCTTTCTGCGCGAAAAGCTTTAGATTCTGGTCGAAGCAGCTGTTGCTCAAGACCCTTCCTCTTCTGTCTCCTGAAGTTGCCTGCGATGCTTTTGTTACCAATTTGCGAGAAAACCTCCGGTCGCATCTGAATCTGTGAAACAATTCATAGATGATCCCGTTTCCCAAAATTATTCAGGGCGGAATGGGCGTAGGTGTGTCGAATTGGCGCCTGGCCCAGGCCGTCTCAAAACTCGGCCAGTTGGGCGTCGTGTCGGGCACGGCGCTGGATGCGGTCTTTGTGCGCCGGCTTGCGGACGGCGACCAGGGCGGGTATATGCGCCGTGGACTGGACGCTTTTCCCTTTCAAGAGACGGCGAAACGCATCTGGCAGGAGTATTTCGTGCCTGGCGGCACGGCTGCAGGTGCGCCTTATAAGGCGCTTCCCATGCACCAGAAACACGATTCGCGCAAACTCATCGAACTCTGCATCGTGAGCAACTTCGTTGAGGTTTTTCTGGCTAAGGAAGGCCACAACAATCCTGTGGGCATCAACTATCTTGAGAAAGTGCAGATCCCCCATTTGCCCTCAATCTACGGCGCCATGTTGGCGGGCGTAGGCTATGTGCTGATGGGTGCGGGAATCCCGCTCCACATCCCCGGCGTGCTGGACGCGTTTGCGGCGGGCCATGCTGCGGAGTATCGCCTGGCTATAGCCGGTGCGGCGCACGGGCAGTCTGCGAATTTTGACGCGCCGATGCGGCTCGATCCGGCCGACTACGCTGAAGGACCGCTGCCGGCGCTCGATCGGCCCAGGTTTTTGGCCATCGTCTCTTCCAACACCTTGGCGGCTACCATGCTGCGTCGCGCAAGCGGCCGCGTAGATGGACTGGTGATCGAAAGCCCGACCGCAGGCGGGCACAATGCGCCGCCACGGGGCAAGCTGCAACTCAACGCCGCCGGAGAGCCGCTCTATGGCGAGCGCGACCGGGTGAACATCGAGGAGTTGAGATCGCTGGGTGTTCATTTTTGGCTGGCTGGCGGGTATGGCAGTGCAACGAAGCTGCTCGAGGCGCTGGACCAGGGCGCGGCGGGAGTGCAGGTGGGAACCGCGTTTGCGTTCAGTCAGGAATCGGGGATGAGGGCAGACCTGAAAACGCGCCTGATCGAGCAGGCGATTGCGGGCGCCGGCGAAGTGTTTACCGATCCACTGGCCTCGCCCACGGGATTTCCTTTCAAGGTTGCGCGGCTCGCGGGCACCTCTTCGGAGTCCAAGGTCTACGATAGGCGGAACCGGGTCTGCGATCTTGGTTATTTGCGCGAGCCGTACGCTGCGGGCGATGACCAGATTGGCTATCGCTGCTCGGCGGAGCCGGTCGGAAACTACGTGGCCAAGGGCGGCAAGATCGAGGATACGGTGGGACGCAAGTGTCTGTGCAACACACTGCTGGCCAATATTGGCCACGCCCAGACGCGCAAGGATGGCTTGGTTGAGCCGGCTTTGATAACGGTGGGCGACGACCTGAATACGATTGCGCAGTTCATTGCGCCGGGGCGCAGCAGCTACAGCGCGGCGGACGTAGTGGAGAACTTGCTGAACCTGAGTGCGAATGAGTCGGAGACGGTGCTGGCGGCCTCGGCTTAAAGCAGGATCACAAAAAGCGCAGAATTTCTAAGCGAGTGAGGGGTGGATTCTTCCTGTTGGGGAGTCCGCCCTTTTTGCATGGGACGGTCCGGCGACAGCGGTTCCGCAGTTACCGTGTCCCGAAACCTCGAACGTCAAGTGGATTCTTCCTCAAGAAGAATCCATCCCACACTAGAGCTGGAAACGGCTAAGTCAACTGCGGAACCGCTCTAGAAATTTCCGCCTCCGGCTTCGCGCGTTCGGGTCTTGCCTGTTATGGTCAGTGAGGAATCTTTTTCCGCCACCCTCAGACTGCAATGAATCCACCCTAGGAACTCGCATCACCATGTGGAAGCGCTGGCGAATCCGGATCCTTCTCTTCCTGGCCGTTCTCGGTCCCGGATTCATTACCGCCAATGTCGATAACGACTCCGGCGGCATCCTCACTTACTCTCAGGCCGGCGCGCAGTACGGCTACACCCTTTTGTGGACCATGATTCCCATCACCATCGCGCTCATCGTGGTGCAGGAGATGTGTGCCCGCATGGGCGTGGTCACGGGCAAAGGTCTCAGCGATCTCATTCGCGAGGAATTCGGCCTGCGCATCACCGTTGTCCTCATGGTGATGCTCGTCGTGGTCAATTACACCAACGTGGTGACTGAGTTCATCGGCATCGCTGGCTCGCTGCATCTGTTTCATGTTTCCAAACTCATCTCTGTGCCCATTTGCGCTGTGCTGGTGTGGTTCCTGGTCGTCCGCGGCGACTACAAAAGTACGGAAAAAATCTTCCTCTTGGCCTCGCTGGTTTACATCACATATATCTTTGCCGCCGTGCTCTCGCAGCCCAGTTGGCACGACGCGCTGTGGGCGACTGTCAAGCTGCCCCCTAATTCCGTCTGGCGCGACAAGGCCTACATGTACATGGCCATCGGCGTCGTCGGCACCACCATCGCGCCCTGGATGCAGTTCTACCTTCAGTCGTCCATCGTGGAGAAGGGAATTCGCGTCAAGGACTACGCCGCTTCGCGCCTCGACGTGATTATCGGGAGCTTCTTCACCGATCTCATCGCATGGTTTATCGTGGTGGCCTGCGCGGCCACGCTCTTTGTGCACGGCATGGGAGCCATTCAGATGGCCGCCGACGCGGCCGAGGCCATGCGCCCGCTGGCCGGCGACTACGCCTTCATCCTCTTTGCCTTCGGGCTCCTCAATGCCTCGCTCTTCTCCGCGTCCATTTTGCCGCTCTCAACCGCCTACACCGTCTGCGAGGGGCTCGGCGTCGAATCGGGCGTGGACAAAAGCTTCAAGGAGGCGCCGTTCTTTTACTGGCTTTACACACTGCTCATCGCCGGCGGGGCCCTCACTGTTCTATTGCTGCCGGATTCTCAGCTCATCAACGTAGCGATCCTGTCGCAGGTGCTCAACGGCGTTCTGCTCCCGGTGGTCATTATCCTCATGCTGCTGCTCATCAACCGCACTGACCTGATGGGCAAGCACAAGAATTCGCGCCTCTGGAACGTCATCGCATGGGCCACGAGCATCATCGTTATCGGCATGACAATGGTCATGCTTTGGGGCATGATGCCTGGGCACTGAAGGCAGCAAAGTCCGGAGCTCAAGGATAAAGGTTGGGAGCTGGAAGCCGCTTTACAGTAGTTTCCCCGCCGCCAAATCCCGGATCAGCCCGCGATCCGCAGCAAGAAACTTGTAGTCGGTCAGTTCCTCGAGCTTCACCCAGCGCACCTGCTGGTAGATATGGTTGTCGATGTCTCCCGCAAACTCGCGCACCGCGAAGAATTGCAGATCGACGGCGCCGCCTCCGCGATAGTTGTGGCGAATGCGAGTTACCGCGGGACCAACCTCTGCTCGAATGCCCAGTTCTTCCACTAATTCCCGCGCCAGCGCCTCTTGCGGGCTCTCGCCAGGCTCAATCTTCCCGCCGGGAAACTCCCATAATGAAGCCATCGGCTGATCCGCCCGCCGTTGCCCAATCAGGACTTCGCGGTCGCGAACGATCAGCGCCGCCGCCACAAAACGAAGTGCGGGACCGGGAGTGTGCGTCTTAGGCTTGTGCGCGCTGTCATTCACGCAATCCAGTGTAAATGAAGGAAAAGAGCCATAGGACTTAAGAAATCGCCCGCATGAAATCACTGTCCGCGGCCGGCGGGATCGCAGGAATGCTGGAGAACCGGCAATCTAAGCTCTATTCCTCACCAACCGCCGCTTCAGCGCCCTCGGTGGCCCGCGGCCTGAAGTAACTCCAACCTCTCTTCGCCGCCGCTTCCTTGAGCGCCGGAGACGGATTCACAGGAAACGGGCACCGCGCCATCTCCAGCATCGCCAGGTCGTGAATTGAATTGCCAAACACGGCATCCGGTGCTGGCAGACCCACGCGCTTGAGCGCAGCCGCCTTCGCCTCGTCCGTCGGCACATCGACGATCTCGCTGCTGATGATGCCGTCCTTGACGCGCACCTCAGCCGCTACAATGTGCTCCTCCGTGATGCCGAAATCGCGCAGGCCTTCAGCGACCACCCACCGGTTCGTCGAGCTGACAGCCCATATCTCAATCCTGGCCTGCCGCATCCTTTCCACCAGCGCCGCCATCTCGGCAAAGACACGCTCGCGCACAAACTCGCCTACGTAGCGTGCAGCGGCCGACTGCAATTCGCTGTCACGCAGTCCGGCGTACATCTGCACCATTTCGCCGCACATGGCCGCTTCGCTTACGTTTCCAGCCAGATAGTCGCGATAGCGTGAGTCGACCCAGTCGTTCGTCGACCGCGAGACCAGTCCCTGCTCCAGCGACCAGGCCATGAACCCGTACCCCGCGTCGCCGCTCCAAAGGGTTCCGTCGCAATCGAACACCGCGACCTTGGGCTTGCACTCGAAGACCAGCCGCTCAAACTCCTCTGCGGTCCATGGGTGAGCATCAGTCTCTGTGGGTGCCAATCGTTTCTTCGTGCCGTCTGCAGGATTCATCCAATTCTATTTTCATCCATGCAGGCCAGATTTGCAGGTCTCGATCAGAAAGGGAGCCTACGGAGGCAACTCAATCGAAAGCATCGGCGCACTGCATTTCATCGAAGATTCATCTTGCGCGCGCCGCGTTCCGGCACGATTCGCACGAAGAACTGCACCCGCCGGAAAGCCGCCCCTGTGTTTCCCGGGGGATCTTGTGGGAAAATTCGACCGCGACTGCGGAATTTGTCAGCTTGATGCCGGCGGCGCCTCCACCGTTTCCACGCGGATTTTCGCGATGCGCCTCGCATCCATTTCGACCACAGTCAATCGACGGTCTTCAAACACGACGGCCTCGCCCGGCTTTGGAATGTGCCCGAGACGCGCCAGCACAAATCCCGCCAGCGTTTCCACGCCGCCGTCGCGCGGCAAGCTCCAGTGCATCTGCGTTTCCAGGTCGCGCAGATTCACGCTGCCATCCATCACCACCGCGCCTCCGGCGCTGCTCAGCAGCGGTTGCGAGGGTGCGTCGAACTCGTCCTCGAGCTCGCCCGCAAGCTGTTCGATCGCATCCTCTGCGGTCACCAAGCCCACGGTCGATCCGTACTCGTCTACCGCGATGGCCAGGTGCCGGCGGTTCTGCTTGAAGTCGTGCAGCAGGTCCAGCGCCGATTTGGTCTCCGGCACCACCAGCACCTCGTGCATGATTTGGCCCAGTCGAACCTCGCCCTGGGGCGCTGCGGGCGCACCCGTTAACGCACGGAGATAGAACAACCGAGCCAGATCGCGCGCATATACCGCTCCGACAATGTATTCGGGACCGCGGGCCTCGTCGTAAATCGGAATGCGCGAGTGGTTGCGGCCGAAGACGCGCGTGCATGCATCGTCAAGAAGCATGTTGGACGGCAGGGAGAAAATCTGTTGTCGCGGCGTCATGATCTCGCGCACCTGCACATCGCCGAGTTCCAGAGCGCGGTGCACTAGCATCTCTTGAAATTCGGGCAGCAGGCCCAGCCGCCTGGCTGCCGTCGCGATGAGCTTCAGCTCTTCGGCGGAGTGAATGGAAGCGGCGCGCTCGCCGGATGGAATGTCGAACGCGTGCAGAACGGCTGCAGCAGAGCGGCTGAGCAGGCGCACCGCGGGGCGAGTGACGGCCATGAACACCAGCATGGGCGGCGCCACTGCCACCGCCAGCGCTTCCGCTCTGCGCAGCGCCAGCGCTTTGGGCACCAGCTCGCCGGCCACGACGTGAAAGTAGGTGATGATGGCGAATCCGAGTGCCACGGCCACCACGTGACCGTAGATATTTGCGTGGGGCAGCGCGCCCATCCATCCTGCCAGCATTTGCGCCACCAGCGGCTCGCCCAGCCAGCCAAGCGCCAGCGAGCAAAGGGTCACGCCGAGCTGCACCGCAGGGAGCAGGTCGTCAAGGTTGCGCTGCAGGCTCCGTACCGCCCGCGCTCCCGGCACCCGCGCGGCAAGCAGTTGTTCCACGCGCGTGTCGCGGATGGAGATTAGCGCGAACTCGACCGCGACGAAGTAGGCGTTGGCCAGGATCAGCATGGCCACGGCAACAGGCTTGATGAGCAGAAGCTCGTGCATCTCGCAGTGAGGATAGCATTGGAAGGCGTGCGCGGCGTCAGGAGTGGCCTCGCGCGACATTTCTATGGAACCAGTGGGCCGTTGGGTGCGTAGAATCATTCGGGTGGCAAAATGAGGAGCGCGATGAGGCGTTTTTGTGCAGCAATCACGGTATTGGTGGCATTGGCGGCCATGGCAACGGTTCCGGCACGAGCCGCTGAGGCGACATTTGAGCGCGACCTGGCCGTCACCGGAAGAGTTGATCTGACAGTCAACACCGGTTCGGGTTCCATCCATCTAACCAGCGGCCCCGCGGGGCGCGTCCATATCTTCGCGCGCGTGAAGTCGGGCTGGGGCTCGAGCGATGAAATGGTGCAGGAGATCGCAGCGCATCCTCCCATCCAGCAGACCGGCAACATCGTCCGCATCGGCGCGGGCCATCAGAATCTCGGCAACGTCAGCATCGACTACGAGATTCAGGCTCCGCCCGATTCCTATCTGGATGCAGCGTCAGGCTCAGGCAACGTGACCGACGAGGGCGTGGGCGCAAATGCCAGGCTGAGCACCGGATCGGGATCGATTCATGCCACGGGCTTGCAAGGCGGATTCACGGTGCAAACCGGATCGGGCAACATCGATGCCGCACAGACGGGCTCTGGCGACGTAAAGGCCGAAACAGGCTCAGGGTCGATCGAGCTGAAGAACCTACACGGCGGACTGCGCGCCGGAACCGGATCGGGCAATATCAAGGTGGACGGCACGCCGGCTGCGTCGTGGCGCATCAACACGGGTTCGGGAAGTGTAGAACTTTGGACAGGCAATGCCGCGCTAACGCTGGATGCCGGTGCCGGCTCAGGCAACATCCATTGCGATCGCGCGATCGTGACGCAAGGGACAATAGACCACCACCACTTGAAGGGCGCAATTGGCGGCGGAGGGCCTGCCGTGCACATCGGAACAGGCTCCGGCAACATCCGCATCCACTAGGCCCCACTACGGAATGAAGTAATACGGGTCAGGGTATTTCACCGAAAACTCCGCTTCTGGCTTGCCCTTCAGGTCGCTCCACTGGTCGCCCACATTGAGGGCAAGGGTGTAACCTACGGCGGCGATCTGCCCCCGCGCCACAGCCTTGAAGGCGCCAATGGTCTGGGAGCCATGATCCGCCGGGCGCATCACAAGCAAGGTCCAGTTGTCGAAGCCCTGCGCGCGTAGATTGCGCTCCGTTGCGGCGCGCTGCGTTTCGTCACGGCCCGTTATAAAGATGACGCTTACTCCCAATCGCTGAGCTTCCTTGTAGAGACGCAATGTGCCGGGAATGGCCGGCGCCTGCGCGGTATCAAGCCACTGATCGAAAACGGTTGGGTCATACGCGAAATCTGCGTCCAACATCTCCTGGTAGGTCGACAGCGTGGTATCGTCGATGTCCAGAATCAGCGCCAGTTTCTCTTGCGTGCGGGGATGCGCGGCCCGCTGGCGCAGGAACGCGATTGCGTGATCCGCCTGAATGTTCAGGTCGTGCGCGTAACAGCCGCACTTGCATGTGCAATCGTGGTACTCCTGCAATTCCGTCTTGAGTGTGCCGAGGTTGGGGATGCGCTCCGCCGCGGCGTCGGCGCTGAATGCCGGGCGCGGCACCTGCTGCGCGAAAAGGGAAGTCAGTCCAATCGCCAGAATGAGCGGCGCCGCAAGAATGGTCGCACATTTGTTCATCATGCGGAACTCCTCTCCATTCCTTTGCTTGCTCAGTGTAAACAATGCGCCTTGCCCCGCCCTTTAAACTGAAAGGATATGATTCGCGTCTTTCGCCCCATTCCCGTCGAGCAGCTGAAGCTGCTGGTCTTCGATCTCGATGGCACTCTGATCGATTCGGCGCAGGATCTGTGCAACAGCGTGAATGCGACGCTCAGGGAGTTCAACCTGGGCCCTCTGCCCGATCCCGCAATCGCCGGCTTCGTTGGCAACGGTGCGCCCATACTCATGCGCCGCTCGCTGGCCCTCGCCGCTAACATCGCTTCCAACGAAGTGAACGAGGATCTCTTTGCCAAGGCCTACGCGTTTTTTCTGCAGTACTACCGCGAGCACAAGCTCGACTTCACCTACGCCTACGAGGGCGTTCTCGACGCGCTCAAGGCCTTGCACGAGCTGCATGACGCGCCCGGCGGGCTTCAAAGAACCATGGCCGTGCTCACCAACAAGCCGGTGCGTCCAGCGCGCGGCATCTGCGAAGGATTGGGCCTCGCCGATTACTTCCTCCATATCTATGGCGGTGATAGCTTCCCCCTCAAGAAACCCGATCCGCTGGGCCTCCGCTCGCTCATGGACGAGACCGGTGCCACGCCCGAGCAGACTGTGATGATCGGCGACAGCCAAGTGGACGTCGAGACAGCCCGCAACGCCGGAGCCTGGTCCGTTGGCTGTGCCTTCGGCTTCGGCCCCCAAAACCTCGCGGATTCCCCTCCCGACGTCCTTGTCTCGACCGCCGCCGAATGGACGCAGGCGTTGATTCCAGTGTAAGTCGCACAAAATGAGGATGTTCGCCAGCCCAATCTCAAGGGAACTTCCGTGCGTCCCAGGGCGTATATTGGCTTATAGCGAGGATCAAACGCCTATGCATAGGAGATTTCTCGCAGTTTGCCTTTTCGGCGCCGCTCTGGCGGTTGCCGCCGCGCCGGCCCGCGCCAACGAGGATGCGGTCCAGTTCTTCAACAACATCCAAGTCACCCCCGACGCCCCCGTGCACGACGCCGTCTGCTTCTTCTGCAGCGTCCGCGCCGACGGCGAAGTGAACGGTGACATCGTCGTCTTCTTCGGCAACGTGCGCCTCAATGGCCAGGCCCACCACGACGTGGTTGACTTCTTCGGTCGCGTCACTGCCTCCGATAACTCCTCCATAGGAGGCGACCTGGTTTCGTTCTTTGGCTCCGTGCGCCTTGGCGAAAACGTTACGGTGGCCAAAGACCTCGTCGCCATGTTCGGTGTGGTGCACACCCCGGCCACAGTCTCCATCGGCAAGGATCACGTCGTGTTCTCGCCTTGGATTCTCTTCGGTCCGCTGCTGGTCATCTTCCTGGTGATCTTTGTCATCGTCCACGAGGTCCGCGTTCACCGCGAGCGCCAATTCGCGCAGAGCTACCCGGTCCCCCCGCGACAGTAAGCGCCGTCAAAAGCCCGGCGGCGCGTTACGCTGTTTGCATGGACAATCCAGGCATACTGGTTGCTCGCCCACTGCGCATTGTTCTGCCCGGCGGCAGCGGCCAGGTGGGCCGCATGTTGGCGCGGTTCTTTCAGGAGCGCGGCCATCACGTCACGGTGCTCACCCGCGGGCCATACACCGCGCCATGGCAAACAGTGCATTGGGACGGCATCGAGCTCGGCCCCTGGGTTGAGACACTCGAAGGCGCCGACGTCTGCATCCATCTCTCCGGCCGCAGCATCAACTGCCGCTATACTGCCCGCATTCGCCGCGAGCTCTACGATTCGCGCATCGGGCCAACGCGCCTGCTGCACCGGGCCTTCGCCACGCTGGCCAATCCGCCGCGCCTCTGGATGAACGCTTCAACGGCCACCATCTACCGGCACGTTCCCCAGGGAACGGAATTTGATCGCCCGATGGACGAGGCCACCGGCGAGCTGGGTGGCGATGAGTGGATCTCGCCGCGCCGTCGCGCTCCTGCCAAGTGGAATTGGACCATCGAGCTCGCCAAGGACTGGGAAGCCGCCTTCTTCTCTGCCGAAACGCCGTGCACGCGCAGGATCGCGCTGCGCACCTCGCTCGTTTTCAGCCCGTCGCCGGGCAGCATCTTCGCGGTGTTCTCTCGTCTGGTGCGAACCGGCCTGGGCGGAAGGCAGGGCAACGGCCGCCAGTATGTTTCCTGGATTCACGAGGCCGACTTCGCCCGCGCCCTCGAATTCCTCATCGACCACGAGGAGATCGACGGCCCAGTCAATCTCGCCGCGCCCAATCCGCTCCCCAACCGTGAGTTTATGGCTGCGCTGCGCGAGGCCTGGGAGATGCCCAACGGCCTGCCTGCGCCCGCGCCGCTCATCGCCATCGGCATGTTCTTCCTGCGCACCGAGCCTGAACTCGTCCTGAAGAGCCGCCGCGTCGTGCCCGGCCGCCTCCTTCAATCCGGATTCCAGTTTGAATTCCCCGAATGGTCCCAAGCCGCCGCCGACCTCGTCCGCCAATGGCGCCAGCGCGATGCCTGACCCTCTCAGCGCACGATTGCCGCCACAACCACCCCGAAAATGCAGCTCAGCAGCCCCTCGCCCACAATCCACTTCGCCACTAGCAAATGCGGCAACGGCAGAATCACCCACCCGCTCAGCGACCCGTACACCACAACCGCCATCGCCAGCAGCACCCCAAAGCTCAGGCCGCGCTTCCACACCGGCTCGCTCTTCGGCCCCGGTTTGTAGAGCAGCACCGCGGCAATGGCGTAAACCAGGATCGACAGCAGCATTGCCCAGGCGCGCGCCGTCTGCTCGGCCATCGGCCGCCAGATTCCGGCGGTCGCGAGGTAATCCGCCTTCAGCCAAACCGAGTGAATCAGCAGCAGCCCCGCAAGCTGCACTGCAAATCCACACACAATCGCCAGCAGTCTTTGCTTCATCTCGCACTCCGGCGTTCCCTGCTTCACTTCGGTGTTATATCCGTCACCGGCAGATCCCAGTGCCCGAGCAGAATCTCGAACCTCAGCTGCTCTTCCTTCTTGTAGGTGTCCTGATCCGGCCAAAGCTCCTTGATAAACGCCGCTTCATCCGGGTTCGAGCTCGTCGCAACCGTCGAGTCCTTGTAGACGATGGTCACGCGGTAGTCCCAGCGGCCGTCCTCGGTCGTGTGGTAGGCCGGCGACTCAATCTTCAGCGAAAGAATCCGCCCCGTCGACTGAATCTTCTTGAGCAACGGGTAGTGGTTCTTGAGGAATAAATCGAGGAACTCCTGCTGATGGCCCCATTGGCACTTGTAGTAGTACTCAATCGTGTACGGCTCACCGGCGCTCGACTGCGGCGGCGCGCCCTGAGCAACAAGCGGCCTCGCAATGCCCGCGGCAAACGCCAATGCCACCGCGGCAAGAACAATCCTGTGCGACATATTCGTCATAAAGGCCTCCATGCATGTGATGGAAGCATTGTAGCGTGGGGCGCGATCGGTGCCTCGATCGTGCACTGGCTGCAAATCCCCTGTGCAAAAAAACGGCCCCCGTTTTCACGGGGGCCAAGTTGCCTTGGTTCTCTCGCGTTGCGAGAGCTTGGTTGGCGGCCTAACGGCGGGGTGGCCGTTGGCGCAGGAGCAGAGCCTCGGGGGAGGAGTTGGCCGCTATATTACGGCTGCTCTGTGCCAGCTGCAGCGGGAGCGCTTTGGGGTGACGCTCCTGCCCGGGCCGCCAAACTGTTTTCCATCAACC
>JBEKAJ010000088.1:0-12007 GCA_050018295.1 Occallatibacter sp.
GGTGATTGTGGGTGGGCATCCGCACGCGCTGCAGCCGATTGAGACCTACCAGACGCAGGATGGGCGCGACACGGTGATTTTTTACTCGATGGGTAATTTCTTGTCGAACCAGTCGCGTAGCTATGTGGATGGGCTGAATCCTGACTCGAATGGCGAGCCGCGGGACGAGATGATCGGGTTGTTTTCGGCGGTGAAGAGGGACTACGGACCGGCGGGAGTGCGCGTGGAACTGGGACATGTGGGGGTCCTGCCGGTTTGGGAGGACAACAACCGCAACGAGCTGGCGACGGGACGAGAGAAAAAAACGGTGATCAAACCGGAGCTGATCGACAGGGAGATTCCGGTTCTGGAGGAGCGGCTGGATGAGCTGAACAAGGCGGCGGGTTTGAGCACAACGCAAGCAGCAGTGCCAGTGGGCGGGCCTAACGGCGGGGGGGCGGCGGGAGCAAAGAGCGCTGCGCCGGAGCAGGGGAGTGAAGCGCTGACGGCGGACCAGAAGAAGGAATTTATCGAATTGACGAAACGGCTGAAGCTGTTGACGGACCGGCGGGCGCAGATTCTGTCGCGAGTGGGCGACGATTATGTGATGGCGCCGCCGAAACTCGCGGCGAAACCATAACTGGCGGCGAGGATGCAGATGCCGGAATCGGAAAATCTGCGAGATCAGAAACTGGGGACCGGTTATTTCGCGGCGATCCTCGGGTTGCTGATGATTCCCTTTGTCTTTGTTGGCGCGTGTTTTGCGGTGCCTTACGCATTTCTTGTTGGATGGAGGCAGCAGCGCCGCGAGGACGCGCTCAAGTCGCTGATGAAATCGCGGGGAAGGTTCATCGGGTGGAAGGAGTTTGTGCGCACGATTCGCGAATCCGGAGGCACCTGCATCGAGGAGAAATTCTCGGCCAAGGGCCCGGTCCGGTTCTGGTGGACACCGGAGAATGTCTACGGCGAATCGCCGCACGAGATTATTGACTGGTTCACGATGCGCAAGGGACGGCGATATGAGCCGTTTGTGCTGTGGTGCCGCGAGCGCTACACCGGAGCGGATGGGGGCAGCGCGGTTCTTGTGGAGACCTGGGGCGTGGCGAAGAAGGAGATCTACGCATTGTGGGCAGAGTGCAGGCCGGAGTCGAACAAGGCGCGCTGGATCGAGGTGGCGCCACCGGAGATTCTGCCGCGCCGGCGATGATTTGAAGTTCCAGCAGAGTTCGGATTTGGGCGGTGCAGCGTGGCTGTGCGGTGCGGCAAATGTGTTGGCGGCGGCTCTTTTCTTGACGGCTGAGCATTCAGGGTTTTCGGAAGGCGCTGGTGAGGCGCTGCCAGAGAGAGCGCGGAGGGGGCTGAACGGGCGGCTGGGCTTGAGGCTTAGTGGGCGGTGGATTTGTTGCGGCGCGGGCGGCTGCTTCGGCGTCTTCTTTCTCGAGCGAGTCGTGGAGAGCCTGCCAGAGCGCGACTCCGTCATCTTCCCAATCGGTGTGGCGGCATTTGCGGCAGAGGTACTCGCGGATGACGCGACCGGAGAAGGAGTTCTTGTCGGTTTGATCCATTAACGAGCCGCACTTCGTGCAGATCATAACGTCCTCCGCAATGCCTGACGCGAGATTTGACGCCCCGAACTGGGGCCCCGTGATCAGTAGCCGTTCGCAACCAGCCACGCTGCGGTCAGGTCGAATTCTGGTTTTTTGCGGGACTGCAGCTGCATGGCGGCGAGCTTGACCAACACATCGGCCTCAATGTTCATGTGTGCGCCAATGGCGAGCGAATGCAGATTGGTGCGCCAGTAGGTGAGGGGGAGGATTGCGATGGTGATCTCTTGGCCATCGAAATCGGCGATGGTGAGGCTGATGCCTTCGACAGCGACTGAGCCTTTGTGAACCATCCACTGGCGGACGTTTTCAGGGACGCGGACTTTGAGGGTCCAGTCGGTGGTCTCGCGGTCAAACTGAGGGCTCGTCGAAGGGATGACGGGGTCGAGCGCGGTGAGGATGCCTGTGCCGTCGACGTGGCCCTGAACGATGTGGCCGCCGAGGGGGCTGCCGGCGGCGGTGGGCAGCTCAAGATTGACACTGGCGCCGGGAGCGAGAGAACCGAGCGAGGTGCGGTCGAGGGTTTCCTGGGCGAGATCGGCGTGGAAGTACGTTGGGTCGGGGTCGAGGGCTGTGAGGCAGACACCGGAGACTCCAAGCGAATCGCCTTCGCGCAGGCGAGAGGCGATGCCGGGAGCTTCGACGGTGATGCGGCGAACGCCGCCGCGATCGGTAAGGCTGACGAGGGTTCCGGTCTGCTCAATGATGCCGGTGAACATGGATGTATTTTAGGCCACCCCCAGCGAACAGAAATCGTTCGCTGGGGAACCCGGCAGGGAATAGAGAATAGGGAATAGGGAGTGTGCCGACCATTGACGTGCCTAATCGGCGAGAGGGTTAGAACTTCAGCGCGACGCCCTTTTCGCACATATCACCAAAGAGGGAGAGAAGATTCGTGATTCCGAGAAGCTCGCGGATCTGCTTACCGAGATTGATGAGCTCGAGGCAGGAGCCACCGGACTTGGCCGAGACGTAGAGGCGGACGAGAGTGCCGAGTCCCATGCTGTCGACCGAAGTGAGGCCAGTGAGATCGAGAATGATGCGCTTGTGATCGGGAATGAGGGGATGGACGGCGTTGTATAGGTTGTTGCAGACGCCGGCGTAGAGGCGGCCGTGGCAGTGGACGAAAGCCGTCGAGCCTTTGTGCTCGATATTGAAAGTCAGGGAGTGCGCAGCCGCTGCTTTGGGCATCGATGTTTACCTCGACGGGGAATGAGAGGGGGAAACGCGTCGGGTTGATTGTCTCATAGAAAGGCAGGGAACAAGGGAACAAGGGAACGAGGGAGCAAGGGAGCAAGGGAGCAAGAGGGCGAAGCGGAGTTAGCGGGGCTAGCGGGGTTAGCGGCGTGAATCCTGATGCGGGGGTCTGGTGAGTTAGTCGCTGGCGGGGGCTTCTTCAGGGGTCGGTGCGTTTGTGAAGGCGGGGCTGCTGGTGAGGGCGCGCCAGGCGAAGTAGAGTTTGGTGCGCCAGCGGAGGATCATGCCGAAGGCGAGCAGATAAAAGAGAGCGCCGGTTTGCTCGAGCGTGAGGAAGCGGTCAAAGAAGCCGCGCGCGAGGTAGCGCACGACGGCGAGCACGATGATGACCGCGAAGAATGCGCTGGAGCGTTTCATCATGATGACCCCATTTTGAAGATGGAGGTCGGAGGTGAGCAAAAGCGGATAGGCGAAGACGACGGCACCGATGAGGAAGGCGCTGAGGCCCCACGTGAAGGGAATGCGACACTGCGGGACAAGAAACATGCAGAATCCGGTGGCCATGCCGAGAGGCGGCATCACGATCTTCCTGAGCGTCACTGCGGAGCGGCCTTCGCGCACGCGCCAGGCGAGCACGCCGGCGAGGCCGATGAGCGAGACAACAGCCGTGATGACGGGAGTGGAGAGCAATTGATTTGCCTTTCCGTTCTTGATCGATTCTCGATCGGGGCAGGGTGGCTCCGGGGTCTAGTTCAAAAGGGGGCGGGGCCGAATGAGTACACTCACTATTCTATTGGACGCTGGGAGGGAGCGAAGCGTTTCACGAGTTTTGCGAGGGCGGCCAGGGGTCGAGGAGGAGTGAGCTGAGGCCGAGGTCGTCTCCGTAGCGCTCGACTTCGACTTCTGTCATGTGGACGAAGCTCGGCAGACCTTTGAAGGCGGGAACGGCGTCGGAGCCCATGATCTGCGGCGAGATGAAGAGATGGAGGCGATCGACGAGGCCGGCGGCGAGGAAGGCGGTGTTGAGGCGCGTGCCGGTTTCAGTGAGGAGAGTAAGAACGCCTTCTTCGCCGAGTTTCAAAAGGACTTTATCAAGCGGGACGCGGCCGGCATCCGCAGGAAGGACCTCGACGCGGACGCCATGGCTCTCGAGCTCGCGGATGCGGGCTTCGTCGTGCGAGACGGTGAAGATAACGACGTCTTTTTGCGCTGTGGAGACGAGCTTGCAGTCAAGGGGCATGCGGAGCGCTGAGTCGAGGACGATGCGCAAGAGCGGGCGACGGCGGCGAAGACCGCTGCGGTCGGTCATCCAGGGATCGTCGGCGAGAACGGTGTCGACGCCGACCATGGTGGCGTCGGCTGCCCAGCGGAGGGGCTGAACTGCGGCGCGTGCGACTTCGCTGGTGATCCAGTAGGGCGCGTGGGGAGTTTGTTGAGCGGGCGGCGGCGCAATGCGCGCGTCGAGGGTCATGGCGACCTTCATGAGCACTAAGGGGCAATGATGCTGGATCCAGCGAGCGAAGCCTTCATTGAGGCGGCGAGCTTCGGTTTGGCACGGGCCGACGGACACTTGGATTCCGGCGGCACGGAGAGCTTCAAGGCCGCGGCCGGCGACGGCAGGGTTGGGATCGATGGTGGCGGCGACGACGCGGGCGAGGCCGGATTTGATGAGCGCATCGGTGCAGGGTGGGGTGCGGCCGGTGATGTTACAGGGCTCGAGGGTGACGTAGGCCGTGCCGCCGTGAACACGGTCGCCTGCGTGCGCCGTGGCCTCGCGGAGGGCGACAATTTCGGCGTGATCGAGGAGATCGTACTCGTGCCAGCCTTCGCCAACGACCTGGCCGGCACGGTCGAGGATGATGCAGCCGACGGCAGGGTTGGGCGAAGTGACGCCGATGCCGCGACGGGCGAGCTCGAGGGCGCGGCGCATCCAGCGGAGGTCTTGCTCGGAAGTTGGGTTAAAGACGGTCATTTTATTCCAACAGCGAATCGACGAATTCAGCCGGTGAGAACTCTAGCAGATCGGTCATCTTTTCGCCGACGCCGACGAAGCGGACGGGGAGCGAAAGCTCGCGTGCGATGGCGACGGCGATGCCGCCCTTGGCGGTGCCGTCGAGCTTGGTGAGCAGAATGCCGGTGACGCCGGCGGATTGAGTGAAGAGGCGGGCCTGCTGGAGGCCATTTTGTCCCGTCGTCGCGTCCATGACGAGGAGCACTTCGTGGGGCGCGCCGGGGACGAGGCGGGCGGCAGTGCGGCGCATCTTGTCGAGTTCGTCCATGAGGCCGGATTTGGTGTGGAGGCGGCCGGCGGTGTCGACGTAGAGATCGTCGATGGATCGGGACTTAGCGGCTGAGATGGCATCAAAGAGAACAGCAGCGGGATCGCCTCCCTGACGGGTCTTGATCATTTCGACGCCGGAGCGCGAGGCCCAGATTTCGAGTTGTTCGATGGCGGCGGCGCGGTAGGTGTCGGCGGCGCAGAGGAGGACGGAGCGGTTTTGCGCGCGGGACCAGGCGGCGAGCTTGCCGCTCGAAGTGGTTTTGCCGGTGCCGTTGACTCCGACGAGGAAGGTGACCTTGGGCGGTGCGGCCGGCGACACCGGCGGTGCGGCAGCTGCCCCTTGCGGGGCATTAAGTATGGCGATCAGTTGCTTCTTCAAGAGCTCGCGAAGCTCGGCGCCGCCTTCGATGGCCTGGTGGCGGGCGCGATCGCGGAGCGCGTCGAGAATGGCGGTCGTGGTCGGAACACCGAGATCGCTCGAGAGGAGGGCGGTTTCGAGATTGTCGAGAGCGGACTCGTCGACGGTGCGGGTGAGGGCGGCGAGATCGGAGATTCTGGCGGAGAAGGATTCGCGGGTGCGCGAGACGGCCTGGCGCATGCGGTCGAAGAAGTTTTTTTCTGGTTTTGGACCAGGTCTTTCGGGTTCCTCGCTGCCAAAGAGGGTGGTGATCATCGTCTCCAGTCTAATGGGAAAGAGGGGGGCGAGAAAGCGGGGTTAGCGGTGTCAGCGGGGTTAGAGGAGCTAGACTTTCGCTGCATGGGGAACTTCAATGGTTTCGCTGAGAGTGGGAGAGAGTAATCCGGGCCTAAAGGTTGACTGCCCCTCCTTCGCGAATTCAGGGGCCTGAAGGCCCCTGCTCCCTCCGGTAAGGCCAATGGTTGCTCGGGAGAACTAGGTGTTCAAGCTCTGTTTGAGGTTCCGTTCGGGCGGGAGTTGCGGCTGTTCAGTGACTTTGGAGACACGTTCGGAGCGGATTTGGTTGGGATGAGGCATGGGGTCCGATATTCTCTAGAAAGAGTCGTAAATCGTTGGAAGACATGACAGAAGCGTACACACATCCGCTGCAACGCGTGATCGAGAGCCGGATCGCCATCATTGATGGAGCGACGGGGACGACGATTCGCAACTACGGGATGAAGGAAGCAGACATTCGCGGGGAGCGGTTCAAGGGCGCGAAGAAGGACCTGCTGAACAATGGGGACTTGTTTACGCTGACGCGGCCGGAGTTGGTGGGCGACATTCATCGGCGATTTCTGGAGGCCGGAGCGGACATTCTGGAGACGAATACGTTTGGCGCGACGAGCATCTCGCAGAGCGAGTTTTTTGTGGATGACCCGCGGGAGCGGGGAGGACGGAAGGATCCGGAGTTTTACCAAAAGGTGATCGAGGACAAGTTTCTCGGCGAGCTGGCGTGGGAGATCAACGAGAAGTCAGCGCGGCAGGGGCGGGAGTGGGCGGATCGCGTGGGCAATGAGACGGGGCGGCAGCGATTTGTGGCGGGAGCGATGGGGCCGCTGACGGTGTCGCTGTCGAATTCGCCGGACGCGGACGATGCGGGGTTTCGCGTGGTGACGTTCGACCAGGTGAAGGCAGCGTACAAGCAGCAGGCGCGGGCGCTGATTGCAGGCGGCGCGGATTTGCTGCTGGTGGAGACGATTTTCGACACCCTGAATGCAAAAGCGGCGCTCGTGGCGATCCGCGAAGTGTTCGACGAGGATGGGCTGGCGGCGAGCGGCAGGGAACTGCCGGTGATGATTTCGGCGGCGGTGGGGCGCGGCGGGGAGACGATGATTTCGGCGCAGACGATTGAGGCGTTTTGGACCGCGGTGCGGCACGTGAAGCCGTTCAGCGTGGGGCTGAACTGCTCGCTGGGGCCGGATTTGATGGCGCCGTTTTTGCGCGAGCTTGCGGAGAAGGTCGACGTAGCCGTGTCGTGCTATCCGAATGCCGGATTGCCGAATCCGCTTTCGGCGACGGGATTCGATCTGGGGCCGGAGGATATGGCGCGATACCTCGGCGAGTTTGCGCACGAGGGGCTTATCAATCTTGCCGGTGGTTGCTGCGGCAACACACCTGACCACATTAAGGCAATTGCAACGGCGCTGGAGGGCGTTGCGCCGCGCAAGGTGCCTGCAGCAGCGGCCGCGGAGCCGTGCGGCGTTGAGAGCTACCCCACCCTAGGCGCAAAAACAGAGACGCGCCTAGAGTGGGGCACCCAAGTATGAACGCGACTGGCGCAAAGCTCATGGAATCCCGGCCACTGCGATTGTCGGGATCGCAGCCGTTCACGCAACAACCCGGTGTCTTCATTTTGATTGGCGAGCGGACCAATGTGGCCGGGTCGCCGAAGTTCGCCAAGCTGATCAAAGAGGGCAAGTACGAAGAGGCCGTAAGCGTGGCGCGGCAGCAGGTGGAGAACGGGGCAAACGTACTCGACATCTGCATGGACGAAGGGATGATCGACGGCGTGGCCGCGATGACGCGCTACCTGCAGTTGCTGGCCAGCGAGCCCGAAGTGGCGAAGGTTCCGTTCATGATCGACTCCTCAAAGTGGGAGGTGATTGAAGCGGGACTGAAATGCCTGCAGGGAAAAGGCATCGTGAACTCGATCTCGCTAAAGGAGGGCGAGGCGAAGTTTCGCGAGCACGCGGCGACGATCAGGAAGTATGGCGCGGCAGCGGTGGTGATGGCCTTCGACGAGCAGGGACAGGCCGCTGGATACGAAGAGAAGATCCGGATTTGCGAGCGCGCTTATCGGATTCTGACGCGCGAGATGTGCTTTCCGCCAGAGGACATCATCTTCGACCCCAACATCCTGACCGTGGCCACGGGGATGGAGGAGCACAACAATTACGGAGTGGACTTCATCCGTGCGACGCGCTGGATCAAGGAGAATCTGCCGCACGCGAAGGTGAGCGGCGGCGTGTCGAACGTGTCGTTCAGCTTTCGCGGAAACAACAAAGTGCGCGAGGCCATGCATGCGGCGTTCCTATATCACGCGATTGGCGCTGGAATGGATATGGGCATTGTGAACGCGGGCATGCTGGAAGTGTACGAGGAGATTGAGCCGGAGCTGAAGGAACTGGTGGAGGACGTGCTGCTGAACCGGCGGCCGGATGCAACGGAACGGCTGGTGGAGTACGGCGAAAAGTTGAAGGCAGCGGGAGCGGCAGGCGCAGGCGACGAGGGGGACGAGAAGAAGGTTGAGGAGTGGCGCAACGGGACGGTGGAGGAACGGCTGAGCCACGCGCTGGTGAAGGGGATTGACGCCTACGTCGAAGCGGACGCGGAAGAGGCGCGCGTGAAGCTGGGACGACCGCTGGCGGTGATTGAGGGCCCGCTGATGGACGGCATGGGCGTGGTGGGAGATTTGTTTGGCGCGGGAAAGATGTTCCTGCCACAGGTGGTGAAGTCGGCGCGGGTGATGAAGAAGGCGGTGGCGTATTTGACGCCATACATGGAGGCGGAGAAGGCGCAGATGGCCGCGGTGGGCCAGGCGGTGAGGGTGCAGGGAAAGATTGTGCTTGCGACCGTGAAGGGAGACGTTCACGACATTGGGAAGAATATTGTGGGGGTGGTGCTGGCCTGCAACAACTACGAAGTGATCGACATGGGCGTGATGGTTCCCGCGGAGAAGATTCTGGAACGCGCGCGAGAGGTGAGGGCAGACATTGTCGGGCTGAGCGGGCTTATTACGCCATCGCTCGACGAGATGGTACACGTGGCGCGGGAAATGGAGCGGCAGGGAATGAAGCTGCCGTTGCTGATTGGCGGAGCGACGACGAGCCGCGCGCATACGGCGGTGAAGATCGCTCCGCACTACAGCGAACCTGTGGTGCATGTGCTGGACGCGAGCCGGGCTGTGCCGGTGACGACGAGCCTGCTGAGCGAAGAGGGCAAGCCGGAGTTTGTGGCGAAGCATCGCGCGGAATATGATGCGCTGCGCAAGGCGCACGCTGCGCCGCGGCGGGCGGTGGTTCCGCTGGAGACGGCGCGGGCGAGACGAACGCAAATCGAATGGCGGGCGGAGGATTTGGCGAAGCCTGCGTTCTTTGGTGTGCGCGTGCTGGACGATTTTCCGTTGGCGACTCTGAGGGAATTCATTGATTGGAGCCCGTTCTTCCACACGTGGGAACTGAAGGGTGTGTATCCGCGGATTCTTGAGGACGAAAAGCAGGGTGAGCAGGCGCAGCAGATTCTTGCGGAAGGGAATGCGCTGCTGGACCAGATTGTGAAGGAGAAGCTGCTGAGAGCGCGCGGCGTATACGGATTTTTTGCGGCGAACGTGACAGGCGACGACGTGGAGTTGTACGCGGATGAGAGCCGAGCGAAGGTGCTCACGCGACTTCATTTTCTGCGGCAGCAATCGGACCGGGAAGGGAATGAGCCTTGCCGGTGCCTCGCCGACTTTGTTGCGCCGAAGGAGACGGGGCTGGCGGATTCCATCGGAGCGTTCGCTGTGACGAGCGGGGTGGGATTGAAGGAGCTGTGCGACCAGTTCAGAGCCGCGCACGACGATTACAACGCGATCATGGCGGAGGCGATTGCTGACCGGCTGGCGGAGGCGTTTGCGGAGTGCCTGCACAAGCGCGCGCGCGAGGAGTGGGGCTACGGACGAAGCGAGAAACTGAGCAGCGATGAGCTGATCCACGAGAAGTATCGCGGAATACGGCCGGCACCAGGGTATCCGGCGTGTCCCGATCACACGGAGAAGGGCACGCTGTGGAGGTTGCTCGATGTGAAGCAGAACGCGGGCATCGAGCTGACCGAGTCGTATGCGATGTGGCCGGGGTCGAGCGTCAGCGGATTCTACTTTGCGCATCCGGCGAGCCGGTACTTCAGTCTGGGGAGGATTGGTCGCGACCAGGCGGAGGATTACGCGAGGCGCAAGGGAATGAGCGTGGCCGACGTGGAACGTTGGCTGGGGCCGAACCTGAATTACGAGGCAGGAGCGTAGGCGGCGCGCACGGGGAAGATAGGCGCGGGATCCGACGACTCATTTTCCGAGGCCCGGCACGGCATCGAGACTCTGGAATGCACCAAATGCACCATCTGTGGGGCAATTGATCCGGGGATCTAGCTGTGCCTGACGATTCAGCGTTCTTTTTGTCACCCCAACCAGAGAACATTTTTTAAAACCTGCGAAACTTTTGAATCCTGCGGGGGTTCATCCGGTTAATCGGGGATTTTCCGTCCACTGCATCTTGCGGGAGTCGATCTCGGCGAGAGGCACAGGGATTCTTTGCCTTGGAGGGCAGTGTATGAAACGTGCAATGTTCGTAGTTTTCTCACTTCTGCTAACGCCATCGCTGTTTGCGGACGCGGGCTCGCGGCTCATCCCGGCGGGATCACTTGTTTCGTGCACGACCGGCGACGGGAAGATCTCCTCGAAGACGACTGCCGTGGGCGATCCGGTGCTTTGCAAGGTGGAGTTCCGGCGCGGCGACTTCATGCTTCCTTATGGGAGCTACCTAGGCGGACAGTTCGCCGAGTACAAGGATCCGGGCCATTTCGTGGGAAAGGGTTGGATGGAACTGGACTTCGACCGGCTGTACGTGGGCGATACGGTGGTTCCCATCAACGCGAAGGTAGTGGACGTACCGGGGTACAAGATCGACGCGCAGGGGCGCATCCTGGGCAAGGGCCACGCCGTCCGCGACACGGTTCTATGGATGATTCCGGTTCTGTGGCCGATCGATTTGATCAACCTGCCACGGCGAGGACCGCGGCCGACGCTGAAGTCGGAGACAACGCTGACGCTGCGGATGATGGACGACATTCAGGTTCCCGTGGTTCCGGAGCCGCAGCGCGATCCATATGGGTTGTACCAGCGCGGGCCGAATTCGTATGCGCCGCAGCCTCCGCCGCCGACGCAGGCGCCCGATGAGGGACCGCAGCAGTCGTATGCGCCCGAGCAGCCCGCACCGTACGAGCAGCCTGCGCCTCCGGCGATGGCTTATGCGCCGCCTGTGGCGTATCCCGCACCCATGCCGTACGCGCCGCCGGTGGTGGTAGCGCCGTATCCGAGCGTGATGCCTTATGTGGGAGTTGCGATCGGGCCGCGAATCGGGGTGTACGGGTATGGGCCGAGGCCGTATGTTGGAGGGCCGGTAGTGCGCGGATATGCGCCGCGAGCTTATGCTCCCGCTGTGCGGGGGTACGCGTATGGATATACCGGGCGCGGATATGTGGGCGGAGGTTACGCGGCACGGGGACCGATGATGGCGGCGCGGGGCGGATTCGCTGTGAGAGGCGGAAGAGGGCGGTAAGCAAAATGGGCGCGCACGAGCGCCGAGAAGATTGCGGCCGGAGCGGGACTGCGAGGATGCAGCCGCGCTTCTGCCGTTTGATTTTGGGGAACTTGCGGAGACGCGGGGAACCAAGTTTGTAATCAGTCGATCGGGGTTTGAACAAGATTTTTGCACTGTTTTCGCGGCGGATTGACCGTGCGTTGACAGTCGCGACGCCATACTGGTCGCGTGATCCCACATAGACGGCCAAGGGTCCCGTTGAAACTTGCGTCTGACGCGAGTTCGCTGGTGGAAATTGCGCTTCCGGCAGGCATTCCAGCACATTCCGAGCCGACACCTGCCTCCCGCGTTCGTGCCGATGTGGGGCGCTACCGGCTGCGGCTGGCGGAGACGCCGGAAGACCGCGAAGCCGCGTGCCGGCTGCGCTTCATGGTGTTCAATATCGAGTTGGGCGAGGGACTGGAGAGCTCCTACGAGACGGGGCTCGACATGGATCGATTCGATGCGATCTGCGAGCACCTGCTGGTGGAGGACAAGACGAGCTGGCGCGTGGTGGGAACGTACCGCATGCAGTCGGGCACAACGGCGGCGCGAAATCTGGGCTACTACTCGGAGCGGGAATTCAACCTCAGGCCGTATGAGCCGCTGCGGCCGGGGATTCTGGAGCTGGGACGCGCATCGATCGACCGCAAAC
>JBEKAJ010000089.1:0-11753 GCA_050018295.1 Occallatibacter sp.
CTTCTGGTGCTGGCCATCGGAATTGTTCTTTTCGCCTGGGGCATCGTCTCTTTCCATCGCCTGCCCGTCGAAGCTTATCCCGACGTTGCCAACAATTATGTCGATGTCATCGCGCAGTGGCCTGGCATCTCTGCCGAGCAAATCGAGCAGCAGGTCACCATCCCGCTCGAGACCGTGATGAATGGTATTCCGGGAGTGGCGCACGTCCGCTCCTGGTCCATCTTCGGGCTCTCCACCGTGGAACTGGTCTTCGGCGAAGATACAACCAATTTCGAAAACCGCGAGCGCGTTCTCGAGCGGCTTTCGCAGGTAAGCTTGCCGCCGGGCGTGCAACCACAGATGGGGACAGACTGGAGCCCGGTCGGGCAAATCTACTTCTACACCCTGGAAAGTACCAACCCAGAATACGACGTCATGAATCTGAAGTCGCTCGAAACCTGGGTGATCGAAAAGAATCTTAAATCTGTCCCCGGCGTCGTCGATGTGAACCCCTTTGGCGGGCCTACCCGCGAATACCAGGTCCGCATCGATCCCAACAAACTCATCGACTATGGACTGAGCATCATCCAGGTGGAACAACAGCTCTCCATTAACAACGCCAATGCGGGGGGAAGTTTCATCGAGGAGGGCGAGCAGCAGGTCAATGTCCGCGAGGTCGGCCTCGTCAGGGACATTCAGGACATCGCAAACACAGTCCTGACCACCAAAGGCGGTACTCCGATTCGCGTGAAGGATATCGGAGTCGTTACCCAGGGTCCGGAAATTCGCCTGGGCCGGTTTGGCCGGGCCGAGCACATGCCCGACGGCAGAATCCTCGACGATGATGATGTGGTCTCGGGCATCGCAGCGCTGCAAAAGGGCGACGATGCGCAGCCCACGCTGGACGGAATCCATCAGAAAGTGAAGGAGCTCAACGACCAGATTCTGCCCAAGGGGGTAAGCATAAAGTCCTTTATCGACCGCAACGACCTTCTGCATTTCACCACGCACACCGTTCTGCAAAACCTGACTGCAGGAATGGTCCTGGTTGTCATCATTCTGTTTCTTTTTCTCGGCAACGCGCGCGGCGCTCTCATCGTCGCCCTCACCATTCCGTTCTCGTTGCTCTTTGCCGCCACCTGCCTCGACCTGAATCACATTCCCGCCAATCTGCTTTCCCTTGGTGCGCTGGACTTTGGCATGGTCGTAGAGGGCGCAGTGGTGATGGTCGAGAACATCGTCAGCCACCTCTCGCACAACGGCGACGCCCGCACACCGCAGGAGAAGATTCGCGACGCCGCTCATGAAGTGCAGCGGCCGGTTTTTTACTCCATCGCCATCATCATCACCGCTTATCTGCCCATCTTTACGCTGCAGGCCGTGGAAGGCCGTCTCTTCCGTCCCATGGCGTTGACGGTCGCATTTGCACTCCTGGGCGCGCTTATGTATTCCATCGTCCTGGCTCCTGTCCTGACGAGCATTTTGCTCAGTAAGGGCGCAAAGGAGTGGAAGAATCCGGTGATGGAGCATTTGCGGGAGCGCTACCGCAACAGCGTGACCTGGGCCATTCATCATCATGGATTCACCATCGGAGTCGGCGTTACCGGCCTGATCCTCGGTCTCTACCTCGCGTTTAGCGGCGTCATCGGTTCCGAGTTCCTTCCTCACCTGGATGAGGGAGCACTCTGGGTTCGCGGCGAGCTTGACCAAAGTGCGGGTCCAACTGACGGCATCCGCGTTGCCAACCAGGCAAGAATTCTGCTCTGCTCGTTTCCTGAAGCCACCGACTGCACCAGCCAGACGGGCCGCCCCGATGATGGAACCGACCACACCGGCTTCTTCAACACCGAGTTTTTTGTGGGGCTAAAGCCAAAGGAACAATGGCGCCCCATCTTTCACCAGAACAAAGACAACCTCATCGCGGCCATGAATCTAGAACTGTCGACGAAATTTCCCGGAGTCGATTGGGGATTCTCACAGCCCATCGAAGACAACATGGAGGAGGCTGTCAGCGGAGTCAAAGGCGAACTGGCGACCAAGGTTTACGGCAGCGACCTGCACGTGCTTGAAGACACCGCCAACCAAGTTGCCGGCGTCATGAGTCATGTCCCGGGCATTGAGGACCTGGGAGTTTTGAATGTTACCGGCCAGCCCGATCTGGATTACGTGGTCGACCGTCAGGCGGCTGCGCGCTGGCAAATCAATGTTGCCGATATCCAGAATGCCATCCAGACTGCCGTGGGAGGCAACGCGCTTACCCAGGTTTTCAAGGGCGAGGAAGTCTATAACCTCACCCTGCGCTACCTTCCCGAGTATCGCAGCACCCGAGATGCGATCGACAACATCCGCCTGCTGTCGCCATCGGGAGAGCGAGTTTCCCTCGCTCAGCTCTGTACCGTCAAGGAAGCCGACGAAGGCTCTGAGATCTATCGTGAAAACAATCAGCGTTATGTTGCCATCAAGTACAGTGTCCGCAACAGGGCTTTGGGCGACGCCGTCAGGGAAGCCATCCAGAAAGTCAACGCACAGGTCACCCTGCCGCGCGGCTATCACATCGCATGGGAAGGCGAGTTCCAAAGCGAATTGCGCGCTGAGGCGCGGATGCTGATCATCGTGCCGATCACCGCGCTGCTCATCTTCATCATCCTGTACTCGATGTACAAATCGTTCAAATGGGCGCTCCTGATTCTGGCCACGGTGGCCATGGCCAGCATCGGCGGCCTGCTGGTGCTGCTGGTTACCGGCACTGAGTTCAGCGTTTCTTCGGAAGTAGGTTTCCTGGCGCTCTTCGGGGTTTCCGTCCAGTCAGGAGTCATCCTGCTGGAATACATCAACCAGTTGCGCGCCCGCGGTAATTCCATTGAGACGGCTGCTGTGGAGGGAGCCGTGGTGCGGCTGCGCCCCATCATGATGACCATGCTCGTCGCTACGCTGGGTCTTCTTCCCGCCGCCTTGTCTCACGGCATCGGTTCCGATTCCCAGCGGCCCTTTGCCATTGTCATTGTGGGCGGTTTGATTACCAATCTTTTGATGAGCATCTTTCTGCTTCCCACTCTTTACGTTTGGGTGGCACGCCCCGACGACATTCTCCCCGCGACCAACGGTGGCGCGAAGGCGTAACCGGGGCCGACTTCATACCCCATGCGCCCAGGCGCAGCAGCCTCTGGCGCGCGTGGTGGTCGGCGGCATGATCACCACCGTCTTCGCCATTCTCTTCGTTATGCCTCTGCTGGTCCGCCGCTTCACCTCCAGCAAGGAGCGGCATCGCACATCGGAGAATTAGGGCCTCCGGCGCGCGGCTGCCGGCGTATACTCACCAAGTCCGCCAATTCCCTCGCGGACGCCACGCGTCACCATTTCGAAGACCCCGCACGTTCCCCTTGCTTGCGAAGGCCTTCATCCCAATCACGCCCGGCTGCAATGCCGGACCTTCAAACATTGCGCGCAGCCTTCGCTCGCAACAAGGAGGTTATTCATGAACTGGATCAAAAGAGCCGTTCTGTGGCCTTGCCTTGCGGTAATGCTGGTGGCATTTGCCGCGCTGGCCACGCCGGCGTCCGCACAGGATGCCAACATCCGGAGTGTCACCTTCTACACCGTCAAGCCCGACCGCATCGGCGATTTTCAGGCCGAGATCAAGGAATACAACGCCATCCTGGCCAAAGCCGGCTCGGACCGCTACAGCACCATGTGGGTCGCGCTCACCGGCGACCATGAGTACGCGCGCGTCCAGATGTACTCCAAGTGGGCCGACCTGGACTCATCGGTCGACACCGACCCCAAGCTGAAAGATCAGGCCGTCGATCTTGCGCGCATCAGCATGCGCATCATCGATTGCACTTCGAGCTGGCGCCGCGAAATCGACGTCGTCATGCCCGATCTCAGCCTGCCCGACAACGGCGACATGCCCAAAATGATTCGCGTTCTCGCCACCCAGGTGCGTCCCGAAAAGTACCGCGAGTATCTCGACCTCCAGAAAAACGTAATCCTCCCCGCCGTCACCAAGGGAGCGCCGAAATTCTACAACTTTGCTGAAAAGCGCTTCGGCGAGCCCGGCCCGGAATTCATCTCCGTCATCGGCTTCAACAACTGGGCCGATCTCGACGACACCATTGGCGCTGAAAAAGGACTCGGTAAGGACGGCTACCAGGCCCTGGTGAACCAGGTCCGCGCACTGATCGTGCAAAGCCAGTACGAAATCTATCGCTACGAGCCCGACGAAAGCTACCTGCCCGCACCGACACCCCTACCCGCCGCGAAATAAGGGCGGAGGAATCGGAGCTGAAAACTGAGAACTGCAACCTGTGCCCAGGGTTTCGATCTTGAGATCCGGGATACCAAAACTGTGCGTTCCAGCACAAGAATTCTTATCTTTGCTCCTTGCGCTGCCTCTCTACGCATCGCTGTGCGAAAATCAAACTTTGCACACGCAATCCAACTTCCGTCTGCTCATCGTCCGTTTGGGCGCAATGGGCGATATTCTTCACGCGCTGCCTGCGGTCACGGCTTTGCGCCTCGCTCATCCCGACTGGCACATCGGCTGGGTCGTGGAACCGCGCTGGCAACCGCTGTTAAAAGCAGGGAACGGGGAACTAAAAGCAGGGAACAGGGATCAGGGATCAGGGATTAGGGAAGAACGTGGGCCTGCAATGCCCGTTGTCGATCGTCTCCACTTCGCCCCGAGCCGTGACTGGAAACGCCATCCGCTCAGCAGCAACACGCGCAGAGCAATCGGCGCCTTGCGCCGCGAGCTCCGCGCCGCTGGCTACAGCGCCGTCCTCGACCTTCAGGGCGCAATTCGTTCCGCTGTCATAGCCCGCATGACCGGCTGCCCGCGCCGCATCGGCGAGGCTGCGCCACGCGAGTGGCCAGCACAGTGGCTCTTTAGCGAGCGCGTCGTCACGCAGGGCGCGCACGTCATCGAGCAGGACGTGGAGCTCGCCTCGGCCGTAGCCGGTGACGCGCTTGCCGCCAGATTCGCGAACAACTCTAGCTTGGCGAGTTTCGCCCCGTTGCTTCCCATCGATCCCGAAGCCGAAGCCTGGTGCGGCGCCTGGCTCGCCGACACGTTTCCTGGCGCCGCGCGACCCATTGCGCTCATCACTCCCGGCGCCGGTTGGGGCGCCAAGCGCTGGCCGCCCGAGCGCTACGCCACTGTCGCCGAAGGACTCGCGCAGCGCGGCCTGCACGTCGTGGTCAACGCCGGTCCCGGCGAGGAGCCACTCGCCGCCACCATCGCCTCCGGCCGCGCCGTTCCACTCACCGCTACGCTGCCGCAGCTGATCGCGCTGACCCGCCGCATCGCCCTGTGCATCGGCGGGGACACGGGTCCGCTGCATCTGGCCTGTGCTCTCGGCCGCCCCGTTGTCGGCATCTACGGCCCCACCGATCCCAGCCGCAACGGCCCGTTCGGTACTCGCGCTCGCGTGCTCCGAAGTCCCGAAAGCCGGCGCGACCACTCCCGCCGCGCCGCGCCCGATCCGGGCCTGCTGACAATCGCGCCGGACGATGTCTTGCATGCCGCGGATGACTTGCTGGCCGAGGAGAGTGCCCGATGACCCAGCAGACTGGCCACTACACCTCTCCAAAGGTCCGCTCCATGCAATGGTGGTGGCAGCAAGTCGCGCGCCGCATTCGCGTCCCCTTGGGATTCCTAACTGCCGCGGTCTATCTCGTCGAGGTCGTGCGCCGGCCGCCACACCCACCCGTAATCGCGTGGAGTCTGGCGCTGGTTTTGCCCGGTCTTGCGCTGCGCGCGGCTGCCTCCGGCACGGTCAAGAAAAACCAGGAACTCACGGTGACCGGACCCTATGCATACACCCGGAACCCGCTCTATCTCGGATCCACGCTCATTGCCGGCGGATTTGCTGTCGCGCTTCTCAGTTGGCCCGTAGCCTTGTTGCTTGCGGCCGGATTTGCGGCAATTTATGTCCCCGTTATCGCATCCGAAGAACGATTTCTGCGCGCCACATTTCCTAAGTTCGACGGCTACTGCCGCAGCGTACCCCGATTCATACCGCGCCTCACCCCTGCCAAGTTGCAGCGTGGATCGGACTTACCCGTTGTTTCCCAGCCAGTTACCCAAACGGCTACGGGTGGCTTCTCGTTCGCTCTTTATCTGCAGCACCGCGAGTACAATTCTGCTTTAGGGGCCGCATTGCTATACCTGAGCCTGCTCTATCTGCGACCGGTGGTGGAGACTCTGTTGCACCGGACGTGGTGAGCGCTTTCTGCATCCATGAAGTCCAACGAGAAGGGGCCGGGTCAATTCATCAGAATCCTTGCTATGAGGAGCCGTGCCGAACATTGAAGACACGCGCCAATGCAGTCACCCTATTGTTCGCGCTCACTCTAGCGGCCAGCTTGCACGGCCAGGATCCCGCCATCCTGACGCCGCCGCGCCCCGGCTTCAGCTTCCCGCAGAGGCAGACCCTTACCTATTCGGTGGATTGGCGTGTGTTTCCCGCCGGTACGGCCGTTGTTCACTTTGAGGCGACCGGCGACCGCGAGCGGATCATCGCGTCCGCAAACACCATCGGCGCCATCAATCTGCTTTTTCACGTCGCCGACAACTTCCAGTCGGACTTTGACCGCGCAAAGGGCTGCACCTACGACTTCGACAAGCAAACCGTCGAAGGGCGGCGCCAGTTCAATTCGACCCTGAATATCGACTACGCTCAATCCAGGTCCATCCTCGACGAGAAGAACATGGTCAATGGCCAGACCAAGCATGCGGAGGCCCCTGTGCGGGGCTGCCTCACCGACCTGCTCAATGGCGTGTTTTACCCTGGCTCGCAGCAATTGGTGGTGGGAAATAGCTTCGTGATTCCTGTGGCCGACGCCCAGCGCACCGTGCTGGTGACCATGAAGGTGGAGGGGCGGGAAGAGATCAAGACTTCATTGGGCACCTTCAAGACCATCCGGGTGCAGCCGACCGCCGACGCGGGTGTGGTGAAGAACCGCGGCAACATCTGGATCTGGTACACCGACGATGACCGGCACCTGCCGGTGCAAATGCGCGCCCGGCTTTTCTGGGGGACCATCACGTTCCGGCTGACCGGCAACGAGAACAAATAGAAGCCGTGGACCGAGAAACGTGGGTCGTGAACAGTGAACAAGTGAAAAAGTGAAGGAGTGAACAGGGAACGGTGGGCTGCGGACCGTGGACGGAGAACTGCCGATCCGGTGTACACTTTTTCTTCGCGCGGGGAGGCAGTTTGCGCCGTGCGGTGAGGCATTCCATGCGCAGATCTTCTCTTGCCCTTTTTCTTGCTTTTTCCGTCGTCATTCCGGCTCTTTCAAGCGCTCAATCCGCGACGCCCAAGCGGCCCATGACCTTTGAGGACATGATGCAGATGAAGCGGCTGGGCGACACAGCCGTTTCGCCTGATGGCAAGTGGCTGGCGTACAGCGTAACGACCGTGAATCTGGCGCAGAACACCAAGACGCCGGAGCTGTGGCTGCAAGCGATTGCGGGCGGCGAACCCATTAAGCTGGCTGTTGGGCAGCCGGGCGACTCCGGCGTCCAGTTTTCCCCGGATGGAAAACGGATTCTGTTTCTCTCGAGCCGCGAGGGCGGGCAACAGGTGTGGGTTGCGGACTTCGATCCGGCGACGGGCGCGGCGAGCAATGCAAAGAAGCTGACGGCGATTGCGACGGAGGCGGATAACGCGAAGTGGTCGCCCGACGGGAAGTCGATTGTGTTCACGTCGGATGTGTATCCAGACTGTCCGGCGATTACGATGGCGGACTTCGACACCGGGAACAAATGCAATGCGGGCCGCGACGCGGTGTTGGCTGCGAGCAAGGTGAAGGCGCAGATCTGGACGCACCTGCTCTATCGCCACTGGGACCACTACACCGGCGACAAGAGGTTCCACCTCTTTCAGGTTTTGGTTGAGAGTCGTGGGATACGCGATTTGAATCCCAATGACACGCACGATGTGCCGCCGTTCTCGCTTGAGGGGCCGAGTTGCGGGTGCGATTTTGCTCCGGACTCAAGGGAGCTGGCGTTTACTGAGAACCTCGATCCTGTGCCGGCTACGAGCACCAATGCCGACATCTTCACGCTGGACTTAACCGATCCCGCGGCGAAGGCGGTGAAGGTGAGTACGTCGCCGGGCGGGGATTTCAATCCTGCATACTCGCTGAATGGAAAGTATCTGGCGTGGCGAAGCCAGGCGCGAAACGGATATGAGAGCGACAAGTTCCGGCTAGCGGTGTATGACCGGGAGAATAAGACGATCACGGATTTGTTGCCGAAATTCGATAACTGGGTGGATGAGTTTGCGTGGGGGGCGAGCTCAAAGGAAATCGCATTCGCGAGCGGTATTCGTGGTGAAGAGAACATCTATCTGATTGGCTTGGGAAGCGAAACCGCAACGCAGATCACGCGCTCGGGAGCGTTCAGTAATCTGCACCTGTTGGCACGAATTGATCATCCGGGAGCGGTTGAGAAGGGCGGTATCGTCGCAGTCATTGCGACATTGATGAGAGTTGATCGACCGCCGGAGGTTGCCGCGGTCGGCGTTGGCGATACTGAGGAAGAGGTGACTGATCAGCCTGGCGTCGGTTCTTATGACGGCTCGCCAGTTTGGGACGTTACCCACCTCAACGACGCGCTGCTGGCGCAGCTTGATCTGCCAAAGATGGAGTCGTTCTGGTTTACGGTGGAGGATGGAACGAAGCTCGAGGGCTTCATCATCCGGCCGCCGGGGTTCGATGCGGCGAAGAAGTATCCGGTGAAGTTTTTGATTCACGGCGGGCCGCAAGGCAACTGGGGTGACGACTGGAGCTATCGCTGGAACGCGGAGCTGTTTGCGGCAAACGGATACGTGGTCGTCATGATCAATATGCGGGGATCGACGGGATATGGGCAGGCGATCGTGGAAGAGGTGAGCGGTGACTGGGGCGGCAAGCCTTTCACCGATCTGATGACCGGGCTGGACTACGCGGAGCAGCACTATCCCTTTATCGATAAAAACCGCGAGTGCGCGCTCGGGGCGAGCTACGGCGGATACATGGCCAACTGGGTGCTGGGCCACACTGACCGGTTCAAGTGCATCGTGACCCACGACGGGATGTTCAACGCGGAGTCGGCGTTTGGAACGACGGAAGAAGACTGGTTCAACATCTGGGAGTTTAAGGGGCATCCGTGGGACTACTACGGAAAGCCGGACGATGAGAACCCGTTCCGCAAGTGGTCGCCGTCGCTGTATGCCAAGAACTTCAAGACGCCGACACTCGTGATTCACGGGCAGCTCGATTACCGGCTCGACGTGAGCGAGGGACTGCAACTGTTTGACACGCTGCAACTGCTCGGCGTGCCGAGCAAGATGCTGTACTTCCCCGATGAAGGACATTGGGTGCTGAAGCCGCAGAACTCTCAGCTCTGGTACAAGACGGTGAACGATTGGGTGGATGAGTGGGTAAAAACAGGGATCAGGGATCAGATAAGCGGCCTCCAATGACATTTGCACGCAAAGCAACGAAGAAGAAGGCACCGCTGGGCGAGGCGGCGCTGTATGAGTACGCCGTGAAGGCTCTGGGGCGGCAGATGCGCACCGAGGTTGAGCTACGGCGGCTGATGAGCGCACGGGCCGAAGCGGGCGAGCGCGGCGAGGCGGCCGTCAGGGCGGCAATTGCGCGGTTGAAGGAGCACGGATACCTCGACGACCGGGCGTTTGCGGAGACCTATGCGCGGCTGAGGCAGGAGAACGAGAAGCTGGGCGCGCGGCGCGTGCGGCAAGATCTGCAGCAGAAGGGAATCCGGTCGGAGCTGATCAAGGAGACGGTTGAGGCGCGATACGGACCGACGAATGAAGAGAAGCTGGCGCGCGAGCATTTGGAGAGGAAGAGAATCCGGAAGCCGGAGAACGAGAAAGAGACGGCGCGGGTGATGCGGCGGCTGGTGGCGGCGGGTTTCTCGACGGGGACGATCTACAAGATTCTGCGGCAGTGGAACGTGGCGGAGGAATCGCTGGCGGCACTGGACAAAATGGACGCCGAGGTGGACGTAGACACGCACGAGGAATGAGGCATTGCGCCGGGTGCGGATTTTTCCCGAGAAACACTCAAAAACGGGCGATTTTCCTCGAAAAGGGGGCGTTTTTCTTACGCGATTTTGAGAAACATTTGTTGATTATAAAAGAGTTAAGTGCCAATTGCACCGTCTGCAGTGCACAATTTTTCTTCTGAGCCAATTTCGGGCTCCAGTGGTCCCGGCTCCGTTGGTTCAGGCTCCGTTCGTTTCGGCTTCCGCGGAGGGTTCCTGCGCTCCTTTGGGATTTTGCTGAGTGGGTGGTTTGAGAGCTGTTGGCTCGTGGCGGACGGCGGCGATGGCGATTTTTGCAACGGCCATGAGCCGGCCTGCGTCGCTGGGGTGGATGGCGTCAATGACCAGAGCGTAGCCGATGCAGGCGATGCAGTCGCAGATGTTCTGGTAGCCGGAGAGCGGCGGCATGGCGCGGAGGTAGGCCTGGTTGCCTGCTTTCCTGGCCGGGTAGTCGCTTTCGCCCGGGTCAATATCGGCCAGTTTCTTGTTGTAGGCGCGCTGCCATGCGCGGTTGCAGCGCTCGACAGCCTCATTATGAAGTGGATCGGAATTTGTGCTCATGATTCGATTTTGCGCCGGAACGGGGAATTAATCGGCAAAGTTGGCGCATGGAATTTGCGGAGTGGATTCAATGGGTTGCGGGAAAAATGCGCGGGCGGGGGCTTGACAGAAAAACAGGGAACATGTTCCGGGCCTGAAGGCCGAATGAATTTGTCGCGCTCATTCAGGGACCTGAAGGCCCCTGCTCCCTCCGAAGCCTGCCACGAGGCCATTACACTAAAAGAGCTATGCAAATGCGCTCGGGAAATGAGATACGCGAGCTGTTTCTTCGCTTCTTTGAGTCGAAGGAGCACCGGAGGGTGCATTCGTCGTCGCTGGTGCCGGCGAACGATCCGACGCTGCTGTTTACCAACGCCGGGATGAACCAGTTCAAGGACCTTTTTCTGGGGGCGGAGAAGAGGGATTACAAGCGGGCTACGACGTCGCAGAAGTGCGTCAGGGCGGGCGGCAAGCACAACGACTTAGAGAATGTGGGCTTTACACGGCGGCATCACACGTTTTTCGAGATGCTGGGCAACTTCAGCTTTGGAGATTACTTCAAGCGCGACGCGATCCGGTTTGCCTGGGAGCTGGTGACGAGCGAGGAGTGGTTCGGGATTGCGAAGGACCGGCTGTACGTGACGATTTTTGAGGGGGCGGCGGACGTTCCTCGAGATGACGAGGCAGAGAAGTACTGGCTGGAAGTGGGCGTGCCGAAGGAGCGGATCGGCGAGTACGGCCTGAAGGACAACTTTTGGCAGATGGGCGAGACGGGGCCGTGCGGGCCGTGCTCGGAGATTTTTTACGACATGGGATTGGAAGCCGCGGAGACGCCGGGCGTGGACAAGCCGTTCGGGCAGGACGATGCGCGCTACGTGGAGATCTGGAATCTCGTCTTTATGCAATTCGATCGCTCCGCGGTGGTGGATGCGGCGGGGAAGACGACGGGGTACAAGCTGGCTCCGCTGCCGAAGCCGTCGATTGATACGGGGATGGGGCTGGAGCGGGTTGCGGCGGTGCTGCAGGGGAAGGTGAGCAACTTTGAGACGGATTTGTTTACGCCGTTGATCGAGAGGGCGGCGGAACTGACGGGGCTGAGCACGAGCAAGTTAGCGAGTCGGCAAGTCAGCGAGCCAGCAAAACAGCAAGTCGGCGTGGGTGCGGGTCTGGAGACCCGCAC
>JBEKAJ010000090.1:0-11596 GCA_050018295.1 Occallatibacter sp.
ATCCTCAGCAGGACGACCCGCGCATCGTAATGCCCTTCAACAGCTCTTCGGGTTCCGGCGATGTAACCGGCGAGGTCGTCTACGCAAACTACGGGCGCCTCGAAGACTTCAATGAGCTTGCCGCGCAGCACATCGACCTCCACGGCAAGATTGTGATCTGCCGCTACGGCTCCGACTTCCGTGGCGTCAAGGTTTACCTCGCCGAGCAGCGCGGCGCCATCGGCGTGCTCCTCTACTCCGATCCCCAGGACGATGGCTACTACAAAGGCGACCCTTATCCCATCGGTCCGTGGCGTCCCGACACCAGCGTGCAACGCGGCTCGGTTCAGTATCTCTTCAGGTATGCCGGCGATCCCGAGACTCCCGGCTTCGCTTCCACGCTCGATTTGCCCGACTCCGCCCGCGTCAAGAACATCACAGGGCCCGACGGCAATCAACCGCGCATCATTTCCATTCCCCTCAGCTATCACGACGCGGCGCCGATCCTGCAGGCGCTCAAAGGGCCGGGCGCTCCGCAAGGCTGGCAGGGTGCGCTGCCCTTCCGCTATCACCTCGGTCCCGACGGAGTGAAAGTTCACCTCATCTCCCAGCAGGACTACCAGCGCCGCATCATCTGGGACGTCATCGGAAAGATCGAAGGCTCGCAGGACCCCGAAGCATGGGTTATCGTCGGCAATCACCGTGACGCGTGGGTCTATGGCGCGGTCGATCCCTCCAGCGGCACCGCTGCCATGCTTGAAGCGGTCCGCGGCATCGGCGCCCTGCTTCGTCAGGGCTGGCGGCCTCGCCGCACCATCGTCTTCTGCAGTTGGGACGCCGAGGAGGAAGGCCTCATCGGCTCTACAGAATGGGTTGAGCAGCAGGGCCGCACCCTCGACCGCGCCGTCGCCTACTTCAACGTCGATGTGGCCGTCTCCGGCCCGAATTTCTCCGCCGGGGCCGTGCCCTCGCTTAAAGAATTCATCCGCGATGTGGCCCGCTCCGTTCCCAGTCCCGTTGCCGGCTCCGTTTTTCTTCAATGGCGCCTCAAGGTCTCCAGCAGCGACGAGCATCACGAATCGAACGCGCCGCCCATCGAGGGCGAAAAAGTCCACGTGGGCGATCTCGGCTCTGGTTCTGACTTCACGCCCTTCCTGCAACACGCCGGCGTGCCTTCAACTGAAATCACTTCCAGCGGGCCCTACGGTGTCTATCACTCCGCCTTCGACGACTTCGCTTGGTACACGCAAAACGCCGATCCCGACTTCCTCTATCTGCAGGAGATGGCGCGCGTCCTCGGTCTTGAAGCCATGCGCATGGCCGACGCCGACGCTCTGCCCTACAACTACATCGCCTACGCGCGCGAAATCTCCGCCTACATCGAAGCGGCAAAGCGCAAGGCCGCCGATGACGGCCTCGGCTCTCTCGACTTTGCCGCAGCCGAATCCGCCGCATCGCGTCTTGCCGCTGCCGCCGAGCGCGCCCATGCCCTCCAGTCCGTCCCCTATGGCGATCTTACCCAGTTGAATCTCGCCCTCCGCCAGGCCGAAACAGCGCTGCTCTCGCCCGCTGGCCTCCCCGGCCGCCCGTGGTATCGCCACACCATCTACGCTCCCGGCGAATTCACCGGCTACTCCGCCGTCGTCATCCCCGGCGTCAACGAGGCTATCGACGCCCACAACCCAACCCTTGCCGCGCAGCAGTTGACCGTCCTCTCTCAAGCCCTCGATCGCGCCGCAAACGCCCTCTCAGCCGCACATTGATCCTGCCTGCGCGCCGCAGATGATCCTCGGCAACCTTCTTCTTCTCAATCAGTTGTAAGTGCTCTCCCGCCAACAGGCCATGGTCTCCCACCGAGGAGTCATTTCCCATCCTGGTGCGGCGGCGCTATCGTCCTTTCGCAAGCTGATTGTGCTGAAAGACGGTGCAACAGCCTGGTTGGAGAGTTTCCTTCATGGTTGACTTGCTTCTTGCCTTGGCCTTCGTCGCGATGATCCTTTCGCCCCCAATTGTTGCGAAAGTCCGTCGGGGCCGATCGCACGAGCGCGACAACTGAAGAAGGAACTCTTAGGGGGTTCCAATGGTTGACTTGGTGATCGAACTCACGCTGATCGGGATGGTCCTTCTGCCGCTCATAGCTACCTCGCTGCAGCCCGCCCGGGCTGTCCAACGCAGCGGCTCGGTATCGCTCTCGGGACGCCGCCGCGCCAACTGACGCGCCCGGCCCGCCTTCCCGCCCTCACTCCGACTCCTGCGCATCTCCGCGCAAGCGTCCCCTTGATCCCTAAGTCCCCTCAGTCCCTACGTCCCTAGTCCCTATGTCCCTGCCCCATTTGACCCCGCGCCTCGTGACTCGTATCGTTAAAGGTGGAGCATCATGAAACCTGCCTATCAAAGCTTCCGCATCGGCTTCGCGGTCGTCGTAATTCTCGGCACAGTCGCCTGGCTGGCCTATTCCGGCTACAGCTCTAATAAGAGCTACTACGTCACCATCGCCGAGCTCGGCGGAATGGGCGACAAGGCCTATCACAGCAATCTCCGCGTTGAGGGCTTCGTAGAGCCCGGCTCCATTGAGCAGGTTGGAACCCACGTCGACTTCGTCCTGAACGAATACGAAAGCCATTCTCCCAAAGCCCCCAACGGCCATCTCCTTAAGGTCACCTACAAGGGAACCGAGCCGCCGCCTGACACCTTCAAAGACGACGCGCAGGCTCTCGCTGAAGGCACCTACGGCCACGACGGCGTCTTCCACGCCACCGTGCTTCAGGCCAAGTGCGCCAGCAAGTACGCTCCGCAGCAGCCCGGCGCAACGCCCTCCACTCCGGCCGCTCCGCCCACTTCCAAGCCGAACATCGCATCGGCTCCGGCGTCCGCGCCTCCTGCCTCCAGTCAAACCGCCGCCAACTGATCGAATGACCACGAAAGCCACCGAAGCCGGCCGCTCAACCCTCTGCGCGCGGCCCGATAACGCGCGACTCGATCAGGTGTCCAAGCTCTTCGGCAGCTTTGCCGCTCTCCGCCAGGTCTCGCTTTCGCTCGAGTCCGGCCGCTGCTACGTCCTCCTCGGCGAAAACGGCGCCGGCAAATCCACGCTCCTGCGCATTCTTGCGGGTCTTCTTCGTCCCACACACGGTACAGTCACAGTTTTCGGCAGCTCCAGGCCCCACGACGCGCGCGCCCGCATCGGTTACATGAGCCACGCGCCCATGCTCTACGACGAGCTCACCGCCCAGGAAAATCTCCACTACTTCAGCAGTCTTTATTCCGGCCGCCCCTGCCTCACCCCCGCCGAAGCTCTTCGCCAGGTCGGCCTCGACCCCGATCTCAATCGGCTTTTCGGCCAGTACTCGCAGGGCATGCGCCAGCGCACCTCGCTCGCCCGCGTGCTCCTCTCCGTCCCCGAGCTGCTCCTTCTCGACGAGCCCTTTTCCAATATGGATGTCGAAAGCGTCCGCCAGATGGTCGCACTCCTCGCCGGCTTCCGCCACTCCGACCGCACCATCGTCCTCACCACGCACCAGCGCGAACACGCGGCTCCCATCGCCGACTTCGTCATCACCCTCCACGCGGGCCGCGTCGCATCACTCGAACCGGGGAGCCCTACGCAATGAAGACCAACGGCGCGCGCTTCCTCGAGTCTCTCGGCATTGCCTTCGAGCTCCGCGAGTACGAGGTCGATCCTGACGATCTTTCCGCGACCACCGTCGCAAAAAAAATCGGTATGCCCGCCGAACAGGTCTTCAAGACTCTGCTTACAACCGACGGCGCGCATGATTACACTTTCGCCGTCATCCCCGGCGACGCCGCTCTCGACTTCAAGAAGCTCTCGCGTCTTGCCGGTTGGCGCAAAGCCGAGATGGCTCCGCTCAAAGACGTCCAGCCGCTCACCGGCTACATCCGCGGCGGAGTGACGATCTTCGGCGCAAAAAAGCCCTATCCCGTATTTGTCGACGAAACCGCCATCCTCTTCGATCGCATCAGCGTCTCCGCCGGAACCCGCGGGACGCAACTGATTCTCACTCCCGGCGACTATCTCCGTGCCGCCGCCGCAATCGGCCAACCCGCCCAAACCGCCGACCTCACCAAAGACGCGAAACCATCTTCACCGGAGGGCCACGAATGACCCGCGCCCTCTTCACTCATCTCGCCAAAGATCTCCGCATCGAGTGGCGCACCCTCGACGCCATGATCTCCATGATTTTCTTTTCCGGTCTCGTCGTCGTGCTCTTCTCCATCGCCTTCGATCCTCGCGGCGCGTTCTCGCAGCAAATCGCCGGCGGCGTCCTTTGCGTGGCCACCATGTTCGCTTCGGTCAGCGCCCTCAATCAGGCCTGGGCCCGCGAAATCCGCCATCAGGTCATGGACGCGCAGCGCATGGTCCCCGCGCCGGGCGCAGAGCTCTTCCTCGCCAAGACCATCGCCAACTTCCTGTTCGTCTCCATCGTCCAGATCATCCTCGCGCCCTTCTTCTTCGTCTTCTACAACCTTCACATCGCCGGCGACGCGTGGCAGCTGGCTCTCGTCCTCCCCCTCGGCACCTGGGCCCTGGTGGTCAACGGAGTCTTTTTCGCCGCGCTCTCCATCGGCAGCCGCAACCGCGAATTCCTCCTCTCGCTCATCCTCTTTCCCATCTTTATTCCCGCTCTTCTCGCCATGGTCCAGGCGGTCACCTCCATCCTCACCGGCGACGGCGACCCCTCCCTCTGGATCAAAATGCTCCTCGGCTACGACATCATCTTCACCACCGCCAGCCTGCTGCTCTTCGACGTCGTCTTCCACGCTGAGTAGTGCGACCCTCTTCGCACCAATCTCCGGGAGCTCGGCCGGCAAGACTGGAGGCCTTTCGCTGTCGGCGCCATCGGCGAGGCGTTCATCGCCCTGCTCACGCTGGGCCTGGTCTACGGAGCGGACCATTACCTGAAGTTGTAAGCACGTCCATCGCAAAGCCGGCCGATGTTTGTTGAACTGCTCCGGGCCGGCATCCACCCTCGCCCGGTCGAGCCGCCAGGAGGCGAGTTTCGGTCAAAAAGGGGTCATTTTTGCCCGGTTTTAGCCCAAAATCCCACTTTTTTCGCACCGATTTTTGAGCAACTTTTGTTGATAACAAACGCTTTAATGCCAAAATGCACCAAATATAGTGCACAAAAATTCTTTTCGCGCAAGGAACTGCGCTGGAAGTGCGAGATTGCGCCGTGATGACGGAGTCCTGATGGAACGATCATGGGACAAGTATGCGCCGGCAGATGGAAATTATCGGCAAACTTAACAGAGATCAGAGATCACGGGTCAGGGGGCAGAAAGACAAGCACTTACGGGAAACCGGGCGGGCTTATTTTGGCTCCGGGACCTTGACAGACGCGTTCGGAGATAGGTCGCATATTTGCTGACTCGTTGACGCGGTCTGTTCTCTAATCACCAAGCACTAATCACCAACCGCTAACCACTGATTGATTTTCAGAGTCACACTTCTGCTTCAGTGCCGCTCTTAACCCGCGCGCGCAGCGGCCCAGCCCGGCTCCTCGCCTTTCTCCGCATCGGCCTCCCCCTCGGCCTCTATTGTTCGCAGCGAGCTCCGCATCCGCTCAAACTCCGGCCGCCCACGGAGCGGCTGCAGCCGCGGGTCACCAAGCATCTGAAAGAACCACGGGCAGCGATTTTCATTCGCGATGCGCAGCACCTCGAGCGCGGCATCGTCATCGTCCATTGCCACATATGTAGCTGCATCGAACGTGTTCATCACAAATCGCTCCCTGCTCAGCCATTGCAGCCGTTCCAGCAACGTTCGCGCTTCTTCTTTGCGTCCCGAGCACGCCAGCGCATATGCATGCGCCGATGTCGCCAGGTCGAAGTGCGCCGCCCGCGAAGCCAGCGCCCGCGCAAGCTCCACCGCCCGCGCAGCCTCGCCGTTATAGGCCAGAATCATCGCGCCATACAGATGAGCGCTGTCATGCTCGGTGAACTGCGAGATCGCCTTGCGAATCTGCTCCACGCTCGCCTCTGCCTCTCCGGCCAGGTGCAGCGCCCACGCCAACTCCGCCTGCAGCCACGGCGAGTATGGATCGGCCTGAATCGCCGTGCGCAGCGCATCAATTGCCTCGTCGAATCGGTGCCTGCTCAGCAGGAACATCGTGCGCACTCGCGTGGTCCAAGGATCGTGCGGCAGGGGATCGTGCGGCAAATGCGCAGAGCGCGCAAACGCGTCCAGGGCCGCGCGCAGATTCCGGTCCACATGGAAGTAGATCCAACCCAGCGCTGGCAGCAACGGATCGGCGTTTCCAGATGACTCCGGAATTTGCCCCGCCGCCCGCCGCACCACGCTCGCCGCGGCCGTCGCCGGCATAAACCCGTAAAGCGCCTGCGTGACGCAAAGATGCGCCAGGTCGGCGCGAGCCGCCATGAACGATGGATCCAGCTCGATGGCCCGTTGCAGCCGGCCCATCGCATCCTGCATCCTGTGCCGTTCCAGCGATTGCCACTCATGATGAGCGCGCAGGAAGAGATCGTATGCCTCGCCGTCGCGCGGCGAGTCCTCGCGCGCAAGTCCTGCCATCGCAGCGGCCGCGATGGAAAGGCCGCCGGAATGGATCCGGCTCGTCACGCGGCTCACCAGCTCCCGCTCGAGCTCCATGATCCGTCCGCGCTCCACCATCAGATCTTCGATCCAGAGCTCCGCTCCATCTGCAACCCGGATCATCTCAGCCCGTAGCCTCAGACGCTCCGGCGTCGCGTAAAGAACGCCGCCAAGAACAAGGTCCGCCTGCAGCGCCCTGCCAATCTCATGCGCGCTCAGTTCTCGCCGCGCCAGCGTCAACACTGACTCCCGCGCCACCACCGACGCCACCGCGTGTTCGGCGCCGCTCAACTGCTCCATCGTTGCCTCAGCGATTGCCGGACCAAGGTAGTCGGCAACGCCGTACCCGCCGCCAAACGGCAGGACGGCAAGCCGCGGCATAGCGCCAGTTGGCTGCGCGTCATTCGTCTGGATGGCCACGGAGATCCGGTACCCGCGCTTATAGACGCACTCGATGCAATCCGCGGGTTGCAGCCGCTCCCGGAGCGAAGCAACGCACTTCGTGACAACCTCGCACGAAACATGCTCTTCGCCCCACACGACGCGCTTAAGTTCGATTGGGCTTACAACCTCGCCCGCCCGCATGAGCAGCAAGCGCAGAACCGCCGCCTCCTCCTCGGGCAGCTGCAGCCGCGTCCCCCCGCGCAGGAGCGTCCCATCGGCCTCGAGCCTGAAGCCATCAAACCAGTAGCGAAGAGGCGGCGCGTCCGCCGGCGCCGGCAATGGACGGTTCATAGAAACCAACGCAGTTCCGTGAAATCCTCTCGTGGCGCCGGCTGGAATCGAGATCAACCCTCTCGATCCATCGCCGGCATCAGCAGCGAGGGTTCACACCGCAATCATCCGGGGAAGGCAAGACCATGACAACAAAAGGAGGTTTTCATGCAACATGCAACTGGGCCTCAACCGCGGCAGCGGCCAATAATCCCAATGAGCATGTCGATGCATCGATTATCCGCCTCGCTTGAGGCGCAGGAGCGGAGTTTGAAGGACTTTTCAGGCTGAAAGTAATCCGCCACAAGTTACCGCGAAGTCAACGGACTCAGCTTCCGCACTCTGATCTGGAATCTGGGCGCTGGTAGCTGCACTTCCGTTACTTCCCGGCCATGAGACTCTTGATCGCGTTCCAGTCGATCATCTGAATCACCTGCTTTGCCAGATCCGTGCCCGTCTGGATGCGAATGCAGATGTTCTGCACGCTCAACAGCTTGGCCGGGGCCGAAGATAGGCTTCCCTTTACCTGGATGCTCTCGTCGCCTGTTCCCGGCCCGGCAACCGCAGGCGGGGTGAAGGGCCCGAGAAAGACGTACGTTACCCCCTGCGCAGCGCTCACGTCGCCGCCAGTCGGAGCCTGCACATACGGCGCCGAAACCGCAAAGCCTCCCGTCGGCAGCAGCCAAACCGTGTGCCCGCCCTTGAAGTTCGGAATCCCGACGCCGCCCAAATTGATCGAGACGCTGATGTGAATCTCCGTATGCTCCACTTCCGCCTTGGTCGCATCGCTCAGAGCGTTCTGCGCAGCCACGCCATCGGCGTCATTCATTGACTTGAGCGCCGCGCCGAACTTCGCCATCGCCGCCTGCACCGGCTGGTCGTACTGCGCAAAGATAGGCGAGTTCTTGTCCAGGCCCAGCGTCACAAAGAACGCCCCGCCCTGGTGCATCTGCTGCTCCGCCAGTTGAAAAGGCTTGTTCTCGGTGTGTCGCGGAATCGATGTAATCGACTGGAGCTCAACTTCCCCGGTTACACCCCAGTCGTGCGCGGTCAGGTTGTCGATCACCGGCTGAAGCGCCGCCGTAAGCCCCTTGCGCACATAGGCGTCGAACTTGACTTCGCAATCCGAGGGCGAGCGCCACTCTGCTCCCACCAGCTTGTCGTGAATCTGTGGATCGCAGTTGCCAAACGTGCCAGTGGTTTGCGCAGCGGCACGATAGGCAAATGCGGGAAAAGCGGCAAGCAGGAGGATTGAGGCATTTCGCGCGCAGTCGAGCATAGTGCTGGATTGTAGGCAAGTCCTCACCGTGTTGCCAACGAAAATGAAAAGGACCCTTCCAAACCGAAGAGTCCTTTCTGCGGATCATCAATCTTGGAGTTTCTTGTTGCTCCGGACGAAGTTGATTCACTCCGCCCCCGCACGCCGAGCTAATGGCTAACAGCTAAAAGCTAATGGCTGTCTTCACCCTCTGCCGATCACCTTTGCCAGCGTGGCGCCGATCTCGGCCGGCGAAACCACCACATGAATGCCCGCCGCGGTCATGGCCTTCATCTTGTCGACGGCAGTGCCTTGTCCACCGCTGATGATCGCACCGGCGTGACCCATGCGCCGCCCAGGAGGCGCGGTCTGCCCGGCGATGAAGCCCACCACCGGCTTCTTCACGTGCTGCTTCACAAATTCAGCCGCAGCTTCCTCCGCGGAACCGCCAATCTCGCCAATCATGATGATCGCTTCGGTCTCCGGATCGTCGTTCAGCAACCGCAGAGCGTCAATGTGCGTCGTGCCAATGATCGGGTCGCCGCCAATGCCAATCGCTGTCGACTGCCCAATCCCTCGCTGCGTCAACTGATGCACAGCCTCATAGGTCAGCGTGCCCGAGCGCGAAACAATCCCGATCGAGCCTTCCTTGTGAATCCGCCCCGGCATGATGCCGATCTTCGCCTTTCCCGGTGAAATCACGCCCGGGCAATTCGGCCCAACCAATCGCGACTTCGACGTCTTCAGCTTGGCCCACACCTTCACCATGTCGAGCGTGGGAATGCCCTCGGTAATGCAGACGATCAGGGGAATGCCAGCATCTTCAGCCTCGAGGATCGCGTCGGCGGCAAACGGCGGCGGCACAAAGATCATGGTCGCGTTCGCGCCCGTCTTCGCGACTGCATCCGATACGGTATTGAACACCGGCCAGCCCTCGTGCGTCGTCCCGCCCTTGCCGGGCGTCACTCCGCCAACCACCTTCGTTCCATATTCCGCGCAGCCCTTGGCGTGGAACGTGCCTTCCTTGCCGGTGATGCCCTGCACAACGAGCCGCGTATTGTTATCGACTAAAACCGCCATCTCTATGCTCCCGCCGCCGCTGCCACAACCATTTCCGCAGCCTCTTTCATCGTTGCGCCCACCTGGAAATTCAATCCAGACTCTTTCAGGATCTTTCGTCCCTCTTCCACATTCGTCCCCTCGAGCCGCAGCACAATCGGCACTTTCACGTGCAGATTCCGCGCCGCTGCTACCACGCCCGTTGCCAACCGGTCCACGCGCAGGATGCCGCCAAAGATATTGATGAAGATCGCCTTCACGTTCTTGTCCGAGAGCAGGATTTCAAAGGCGTGCTCAATTTGCTCCTGCGTTGCGCCACCGCCCACATCCAGGAAATTCGCTGGGCTGCCCCCGGCATACTGAATTATGTCCATCGTCGCCATCGCCAGGCCCGCGCCGTTCACCATGCAGGCAATGGTGCCGTCCAGCTTGATGTAGTTCAACGCGTACTTGCTTGCCTCCACTTCCAGCGGATCCTCTTCGGCAACGTCGCGCAGCGCCTTGATGTCGGGGTGGCGAAAGAGCGCGTTGTCGTCGAACGTGATCTTGGCGTCGAGCGCGAACAGCCCGCCGTCGGTCGTCGTAATGAAGGGATTGATCTCAATCAGCGACGCGTCCGCCTCAATAAAGGCTTTGTACAGGCTTTGGAAAAAAGTGACCGCCTGGTTGATCTGCGTGGGCTTGAGCCCGAGCGCGAAGGCCAGCTTGCGCGCCTGCCACGCGCCAAAGCCGACCGCCGGATCGATGGTTTCCTTGAAGATCGCCTCGGGCGTCTTCGCGGCCACTTCTTCAATCTCCATGCCGCCGGCCTGCGACGCCATGAACACCAGTCTGCCCTCGTTCCGGTCGAGCACGATGCCGAGATAGAGCTCGCGCTCGATGGCCGCCGTCTCTTCCAGCAGCAGCCGCTGCACCTTTTGTCCCTGGGGTCCGGTCTGGTGGGTCACCAGCGTCATGCCCAGGATGTTCTTGCTGTGCAGTTCCGCATCCTCGCGCGACCTGGCCACTTTCACGCCGCCGCCCTTGCCGCGGCCTCCCGCGTGAATCTGTGCCTTCACCACCACGCCCGGAGCGCCCTCGGCGAACAGCTTGCGCGCCACCGCAGCGGCTTCCTCCACGGTAGATGCTACCTCGCCCTTGGGCACGGCGACGCCATACTTCGCCAGGATTCCCTTTGCTTGATACTCGTGAATTTTCAACGGATAAGGACCTCAACCGAATCTCAGATTACCACGCAGAATTCCTGCAGAATCTGAACGATCCGGCCGCATTTCAGTTGCAGCAGAAGAGATTGCCGGCAAAAGTCGCGACGGAGCCCCCAAACTCCGCGGCTTGAGTCGAGACGCGATTCGACGAAACCTTGGTTGCAGTCAACGAGCCGGATGTCTGCGGTCCGCGCTCTTATTGCATCGACTTGGGCGGGCTGATCCTGTTTGCAATCGAACACACCGGGCAGTATCCAATGAACCCCGTCAGCGCCATCAAAATGCCTGAGATCGCGAACGTCAGGGCCTGCATCGACAGGTGAAACCAATAAAGGCCGGCCGCAATCATCATGACTCCCAGCACCACTCGCAAGGTGCGTTGGCGGTTTGGAACATTCTTCGTGTAGAACATTCTTGGTCTCCCCTTGTCGTTGAGTACCATTCTTCGCGTCTGGTTACAGGAACGGCAAGAAAATCGTTCCGCCCGCGAGCTGCCAGTCTGTATCACCATGATCGAACAGAATCACGGGCATTCGTCTAACACGAAAGTGGAAGTTCTCTCTTTTTTGCTCCAGATGAACGCTCATTTCGCATCCCGACCGATTCGTCTCTCCGGCCCTGCTCTGCAATACTTCTTTCATGTCTCTGGTGAAGGAACTGCTCCGCCCGCTGGCCGAGGATGGCGCCGCGCTCACCCGCGAGCAGGCGGCTCAAGTGCTTGAGGAGATCCTCGCCGGTGCCGTGCCGGAGGTGGAGACCGCCGCTCTGCTGGCGGTCCTTGCCACGCGCGGCGAGCAGGCCCCTGAGCTG
>JBEKAJ010000091.1:0-11544 GCA_050018295.1 Occallatibacter sp.
TGCGCATGCTCATGGGCTTTCTCAAACCCGACTCCGGATCGATCCGTGTCGAAGGACAGGAGATCACCGGTCTCAACGAAGAGGGCCTGCGCGCCATTCGCAAACGCATCACCATGGTCTTTCAGAACGGCGCCTTATTCGATTCGATGAGTGTGCGCGAAAACGTCGCCTTTCCCTTGCGCGAGAAAGGCGGCTTGGCCGAAGACCAGGTGAATCTGATTGTCGATCGCCTCATAGGTCTCGCCGGCGCGGAAGATGTGGTTGACTCCTTGCCTGCCAGCCTCTCCACCGGGCGCAAACGCGCGGTGGCCATGGCTCGCGCGCTGGCTGCTCAACCTGAAATCGTCCTCTACGACGAGCCCACTACCATGGTCGATCCCATCACGGCCGGTCGACTCGGCGGGCTCATTCAGCGCCTCAAGCACCAGCTCGGATTCACCAGCATCGTGGTCACGCACGATACGCGCTTTGCCCAGAAACTCGCCGACACAGTGCTCTTTTTGCACCAGGGCCGGGCGCAGTTCTTCGGTCCCCTTAGTGCCTTTCTTGAGTCAGCCGACCCCCATATCCGGGAGTTCCTGGCCTTGGACACATACGTATTACCGTCAGATTAAAGAGTTATCATTCTTCCGCCCTTCCGCTGTAAAATGGACTTACCGGCGAGTATCACCCTCCGGTAACCTGTTCGTTGCATTCGCCCGTAATCTGTAAGCAGTATGATTTCTCTTGCTAACCGTTCCCCACTGGGCCAAGCTGGAGGCAAGCGATTGCACCTAATATTGCGTCGAAATTGGCGGGAGAAGCAGTCCCCAGAACTCCCCTTGGCTCCAAGTAATGCAAATCGCGATCGATGCTGTGATTTTGCTGCACTCCTTTCCTTAAAAAGCGCTCACGCGCTCAATCCGGGCCTGACATTTAAGCCAATGTTTCGTCGGACCATCTTCTCTCCGCATCGGCTTGTTGCCAGACAGAGTGGCGGTTACGCCTTCCCGGTGGCCACAGCGGTTACACGATTGCAATACCCGGAGCCGCAACCGGCAAATGGCTCTTTCACCAAGAAAAAGCCACCCTGCAAGACGCTGGAAAGGGCACCTGGATTGTGGAGCCGCTCTAGCCGCAACTCCTTCTGTTCCACCGTGTCAGCCAGTAGAGAACCCAGCCCCGAGACTCTGAGTAGGAAACCGCTCGCACAAGATAGTGCTCTACTCGAACCCTGCTTCTCTTGCGTTGCACATCAACCCCAGCAGCCCGTAGTTCAGGCACTTCAGAAAGTTTGAGGTCTGCGTAGAACTTATGGCGAGTTCAGATTTCTGGCAAAAGCTGTCAACGTCCCTGGCTGAATGGGACGCGGGAGTCGTAGACAGCTCCGCGAAAGGTTCGCGGGGCACGGCCAAGATGTGGATGGTGATGGATGCGCTCACCGTCTTCCTGGCAGCCATTGGGGCTACGCTCTACAAGTTCCACACCACCCCTGTGGAGGGTGCGCGAGACTTCTTCCGCGGCACCTTGTTCCACGGCCTGTCGATGTGGATTCTGATGTCCCTCTTATGCGGCTTCACCTGCGCGCTCATTGTCACCAGCAAGCGCTTGCATCTCTATACGCCCATGCACATGACCAACTTCCTCCACGAGCAGAGGATGAGCGCCCAGGCCTGCCTCACCTCCGGCCTCCTCCTCACGGGCGCGCTTTACCTGGTCAGAGCAGAAGTGATTCCACGTGGCATTGTGCTTGAAACTATCGGCCTCGTCACCATCGGGCTGGCCCTCCGCCGCCTCATCTATCGCATTCTTCTTTATCGCCGGTTCGATCGCGGGCTCGACACGCGCAACGTGCTCATCGTCGGCACCGGCCTTGAGGCACAAGCGCTCCGCCAGCACCTCGAGAAAATCCGCCACCTGGGCTACACGTTCAAGGGCTTTATTGAGCTGCCTGGTTGCACGTCCCACGAGTCGGTGACCGGGGACATCGTCGGCAATCTCGAGACTCTCTTTCAGCACACGCGCAAGCAGTTCATCGACGAAATCTTCTTCACCACCCCATGCGAGCGCGGTATCGTCCAGAACGTGCTGGAGCAGGCCCGCGCACAAGGAGTCGATCTTCGCGTAGTTCCCGATCTTTATGACGGCCTGGCCTGGAACAGTCCCATCGAATACATCGGCCAGTTTCCCACCATCCCCCTTCACCGCGGCGCAGTGCCCGAAATCGGACTTATCTTCAAGCGCGTCTTCGACGCTGTCTTTTCCATCCTGGCCCTGGGACTCCTATCGCCGATCCTGCTGGCCATCGCCATCGCCATCAAATTCGATTCGCCCGGCCCGGTCTTTTACACCTCGGAGCGCATCGGCAAGAAAGCCGTCGTATTTCGCTGCATCAAGTTTCGTACCATGGTTCGCGATGCTGACACGCGCCGCGCCGAGATCATGCACATGAACGAGCGCGATGACGTGCTCTTCAAGGTCTCAAACGACCCCCGCGTCACCCGGCTGGGCCGCTTCCTGCGCAAATACTCACTGGATGAGTTGCCGCAGTTTATCAATGTCCTGCGCGGCGAGATGAGCATCGTCGGCCCGCGCCCGCCGCTGGCCGGCGAGGTGCGCAAGTACGATCTCGACCACTTGCGCCGCCTTGACGTCACTCCCGGCATCACGGGCTTGTGGCAGGTTCAGGGCCGCCAGGACCCATCATTCGCCAGTTACGTCTCGCTTGACGTCACCTACATCGACAACTGGAGCATTTGGCTCGACTTCAAGATCATCATACGCACCATCGCCGTCGTCTTTTCCGGCACCGGTACGTAGCGTACCCGCGAACGTCGAAACACTCTAGACGAGGCCGGTGCTCCGCTTGACCTCAACGTCCTGGTATTCGTGGACTGATTCTGCCGGCTTCCTCTCTTCGGCTGGCGTCGATGGCAAGCCCGTTTGCGGCGTGCGCTCCGTTCGCGGCTCGGCGTTCCTACGCACTCTCAGGTTGTTCACCGCATATTCCACGTAAGGCGACTTCAGCTCCGGTTCCTTGCCCAGGAAGCGGCATGTTGCCGCCACCTGGTCAACGATGAAGATGGGTTGGAATCCGGCAAGTTCCAGGCCTTTCTCTTTCGTGATCATGTATACGATGAAATCGAAAACCTCATTGCTGAGGGTTAACCTGTGACGCGCGCATTCCATATCGAAGATGCGCCGGAATTGGTCCAGATTCGGCGGACCTACCTCGATCTTGTAGGGAATCCGGCGCAAAAATGCCGGATCCATCAGGCCTTCCGGATCCAGATTCGTCGCAAAGATCACGACTTCTTCAAAGGGAATGCTAAAGCTGCCACCCGTGCGCAGCTTCAGGTAGTCGACCCGGCTCTCCATGGGCACGATCCACCGGTTCAAAAGTTCTTTCGGACTCGCGAACTGCCGGCCAAAGTCATCGATGAGGAAACAGCCGCCTAAAGCCTTCATGTGCAGCGGCGCTTCATAATACTGTCCGATTGCGTCGTAGCGCAGGTCCAGCATGTCCAGAGTCAATTCGCCGCCGGCCACCACGAAAGGCCGCCGGCACGTGACCCAACGCCGGTCGTGCGTCTCGCGCCGGAAGCTTGCAAGCTCGGAGCTTTCCTCTTTTCTTGCCTCAGGAGTGGCCTGGAAATGAATCCGCGGATCATAAAAGCGGATGATCTGGCCCTCAACGATGATCGCGTAAGGCACATGGATCCACTCGCGGAAAACGCTTGCGAAACTCATGGCCACTGAGGTTTTGCCGTTTCCAGGCGGTCCGTAAAGTAGTATTGCCCGGCCGGAGTTTAATGCCGGCCCCGCCTGCTCGACGATCGTCTCGTCGATCGTCAGTTCCTTGATTCCCTCGTGGACTCGGTCCATCGTCACGCGCTCATTCGTCGGCTTCTGTATGTTCACCCGGTCGATGAATTCGGCAAGCGTCACCGGCGCGGGGCCAATGTATCCGGACCTCTGCATCGAATCGAGCGTCCATCGCTTGCCTTCATCGGTCATCGCATAGCGCATTTCCAGCACGCTGTCCGAGCTTTGTGCGCCCAACGTATAGAGCAGTTGCCGCTCAATCGCTATCTTCGCCAGGTCCATCACGATGTGCTGAGGGAGCTTGATGGCATCGGCAATCTGTCCAATCTTCTCCAGACGCCCGGAAAAGATCAGCTTCATGAAGAGGGCCAGCAGCTCGGTATCGCTGATGCCTGTCGCTGCAATGTCGGCGGGTTCCTGCGGAACGCGGTGGATGAACCGGTCGATCGTTCGCGCGTCGGTCGCCCCAATCGCAATCAGGTTCTCACCCAGATTTCCGCCCTGCAACACCTTGCGCTCGAGGGCCGCACTGACGTCCTTTTCCGTGACAATCTTGGCACGGACTAGCAGCTCGCCCAATCTCAATTGCGGTTCGATGGCGTTCCCCCGACAAACAATCTGTCTTCAGCAGATTTCGTCGACCGCCCCAGGCCGATCTCTAGGGATGGCTTATTTAGTTACGACTTTGATTCTAGGCGGTGACTTTCGTGCAAATAAATCCCCCGTTTGGGGGGCCTAATTTATAAGGCCCTAATAATTGAATAACTTAGCTTTCTCGATTCCGTGCCGTAGGGCCCAAACCGGCGTCGCCTCTGTTCCAATAACCTCCGCTGCTTCAGTCGACTCCGCCTAGAGCTCCTCCATTTAAACTGGTTCTGTGAAGATCGCTCTCGCCCAGATCGATCCTACGGTCGGGGATTTTACCGGCAATCTCGAGAAAATTCTGGCCGCCAGCCGTCGCGCCTCCGATTCTGGCGCACGGCTCACCGTCTTCTCCGAGCTTGCCGTCTGTGGCTATCCGCCCGCAGATTTCGTCGAGAAACCCAGCTTCCTCGCTCGCTGCCGCAGAGCGGTTGACGACCTCGCCGCCGCCACGCGTGATCTGTCCACCGCAGTCCTTACTGGCGTGGCACTGCCGGCCAGCGGCCAGGATGGCAAACCAGCCTTTAACGCCGCCGTCCTCGTCGACCGCGGCCAATTGCTCCTGGAACAGCACAAACGGCTCCTGCCCTTCTATGACGTCTTCGATGAGCAGCGCTACTTCTCCCCATCCGGGCCACAGAAGGTGATCGACTTTGAAGGCCTTCGCCTCGCAGTCTCTGTCTGCGAGGATGCCTGGAACGACAAGAACTTCTGGCGCCGCCGCCTCTACACCATCGATCCCATGGAAGAGCTCATGCGCCAGAGCCCAGCTCTGCACATCAACCTCTCTTCTTCGCCCTTCTGGCACAACAAGCGCACAGTCCGCCGCGAGATGCTCGCCGCCATCGCGCGCCGCGACGGCATCCCGGTGCTCATGTGCAACCAGGTCGGCGGTAACGACAGCCTCATCTTCGACGGCTCTTCGTTCGCCCTCAATGCGCGGGGAGAGCTCATCGCGCAGGCCGCCTCGTTCAAGGAGGACCTGGTTATCGTCGACCCCTTCAACGCTTCGCATGTGCCTCTGCCCGAAGACGACGAGACAGAGGCCGCCTACCGCGCTCTCGTGCTCGGCACTCGTGACTACGTGCGCAAGTGCGGCTTTCGCAAAGTTATCGTTGGCCTCAGCGGCGGCATCGACTCAGCATTGGTGGCGGCCATCGCCACTGAGGCTCTCGGCGCGGAAAACGTGATCGGCGTCGGCATGCCCAGCCCATACTCCTCTTCAGGCTCCATCGACGACAGCCGCCAGTTGGCCTCGAACCTCGGCATCCGCTTTGAGACCATCGCCATCAGCGACCTTTTCGCCGATTTCAACCGTGCGATGGCTCCGCTCTTTACCGGATTGCCGGCGGACATCACCGAAGAAAACATCCAGCCCCGGATTCGCGGCACCATCCTCATGGCCCTCTCCAACAAATTCGGCGCGCTGGTGCTCTCCACCGGCAACAAATCCGAGATGGCCGTCGGCTACTGCACCCTCTACGGCGACATGGTAGGCGCCCTCGCAGTTATCGGCGATCTGGTCAAGACGCGGGTGTATGCCATATGCAATTGGCTCAACCGAGACCAGGAAAAGATCCCCGCGGCTATCCTCACCAAGCCACCCTCCGCCGAGCTGCGCCCCGGACAGATGGACACAGACTCGCTGCCGCCCTACGAGGTGCTTGATCCCATCGTCGAAGCCTACGTCGAGCGCTATGAGACGCCGGAATCGATCGCTCAGGAGCGCGCTTTTCCCCTCGATCTCGTCCAACAGGTGGTGCGCCTTATTGAGCGCTCCGAGTACAAGCGCCAGCAGGCCGCTCCGGTCCTGAAGGTGACCCCCAAGTCCTTTGGCATGGGCCGCAGGTTTCCCATCGCCGTCAAAGTCCAGAGCTGACCAACTCCCAGCTACATGCTCGGGAGCTGACCAGCGCCCCGTTATAAGCTAGGGAAAGGGAGTTTTCCCGTAAGCGAAGGAGAAAAGCTTGATCCGTCTGTCCTGCCGTTTCATCGGCGCCGCCGCGCTGATCGCCTTATTCGTTCCCGCACTTGAAGCCGCCGCCCAGCAACATGTGCCGCCCGCGCCCGATGCCGCCGCCTCCGAGCCCTCGGCCCCAACGCAGCAGCCGGACGCCGCGCCCACACCCGCGACAGGATTAGACCAGCAGCCTGCAGCGCCGGCTCCATCGGGTCCGCCTGTCTTTCCCAAGCCCGATCCGGCCAACTTCACGGCTGCCACGCCAACAAAGGAAATCGTCGACGGCTTTCTTCAAGCCAATTGGGGCTTCGACCAGGACCGCATGTGGCAGGTCCAGGCCATTCTTAAAACGCCCATTGACGGCCTCAGCAAGGTCATCGTTCTGATCGGCGATAAAACCGGCAAACAGAAACCGCAAGTCCTCTCCTTCTTTGCTCTTCCCGACGGCAAGCACATCATCACCGGCGACGAGATCATCAACTTCGGCGCGACCCCCTTTGCCGACGCCCGCCAGCAGTTGCAGCAGCGCGCCAACGGCCCCTACCGCGGAACTGCATCGAAAGATCTGGAACTGGTCGAGTTTGCCGATTTCCAATGCCCGCACTGCAAAGAGGCGCAAGCCAACATCGACAAGCTGGTCACCGATTATCCCAAGGCGCGCATCGTCTTTCAGAACTTTCCCATTGCGTCCATCCATCCGCAGGCCATGAGCGCGGCGGAATACGGCGTATGCGTGACAAAGTTGGGGGGCAGTTCGGCTTTCTTCCAATATGCGGCTGCCGTCTTTGACGGTCAGGATGGCCTCGCCACTGCAGACGGCGCCACGCTCACCCTCAACAGCGCCACCACCAAAGCGGGCCTCGATCCCGCCAAGGTGGCAGCCTGTGCCGCCACGCCTGAGGTCAAGGCCGACGTCGATGCCTCCGTTCAGTTGGGCAAGGATCTGGGCGTTGGCGAAGTGCCTACACTCATGATTAACGGCCGCGCCGTTGCTGCCACCGCGCCCTATGATCTGCTGAAAAAGATCATCGACTACCAGGCCAAGACCGACGGCGTCTCCGGCCAGTAGCCAACCCGACTTTAGCGATGCAAGGGGTGGGCCGAGCCCGCCCCTACTGGGCGACGCTTTTCTCCACCCGTATCATCGCCGTGTGCCCCGCCGCCTGCGGCCCGCGGATCACGTGCGGCGTCATCACAATCACCAGCGTCGCGTAATTCCGCTGCGAATCCTTGCTGGTCACGTCGTTCAACCCCGGAATTTCGCTGATTCCCGGCGTTCCACTGATCGCCTGGCTCTGCGACTTGTCCACCTCCGTCGCCACCACCGCCGCCTCGCCTTCCCTCAACATCACCTTGCCGGAATACGCGCGGTTGTCCAGCACAGGATTCCCATTGATCAAAGTCCCCGACAGCGCGTCGAGCTTCAGATCGATGGTGAGCTCAACGTCGCCGTCGCGCAGAACTTTGGGATTCACCTTCAGATTCAGACCCAAATCCTCGTACTGCACCATGGGTACACTCGGCACTGCCGAGCCCAGCGACGACAGAAGCGACGACAGGCTGCTCGAACTCCCCGCGCCCGTCAATCCTGGAATGTTCGGAATGTTGGGAGCCAGGTTCGAGTAGGAAGAGGTCTGAATGGGATACCTTTCACCCTCCTTGATCGTCTCATCCTGGCCGTCCTCCATCCGCAGCTCAAGTTGGTCGAGTTGCCGCGAGTCTGACGTGTTCAGATTCAGGTTGAACTTCGTTGCGCCGGGCACCAGTGCCGATTCCGTCAGCCCGCCGCCGAACAGAGCGAATCCGCTCGAAAGCAGTGGGCTCGAAACCTGGCCGGATGCGATAAGAATGGCGAGAATCGCCAGCGGGTTGTTGGCCGAAGCCAGCCCCGACGAGATGATCTGCTGCACCAGGCTCGCATTCTGGCTCAACAGCGACTGTTCCTCGGCAAACACGTTGAACGCCGAAATGCTCGGCGGCAACTGCGCTCCCGTGTTGCGCTCGCCCGTGTGCGCCACCTGAATGATTTTCACATCCACCAACACCTGGCTTTTTCCGTCAAGCAGGCTCTTCATTGTGGCATTGAATGCGTCCAGCGTCGATGCCGGCGCGCGAAGCGTGATCGTGTGCTCCGACTGCGAAACTTGAGCCTGCTGCGTCTCGAACACGTCCTTGGCCAAGGTTGCAACTTCGGTCATCTCATCGGCGCTCAAGCCGGCCAGGTAAACCGTCTCTGTCTCCTCCGGCGTCAGCCGCTCACGGTTCTCGCGCGTATCGTCGGCCACCAATGCGTGATGCGCATCCAGAGGCACGTAGAACGTGTGCGTCTCCAATCCCAGAATGCGCACTGCATCCCGGAACCTCACGTCATCCAGATCCAGGCGGACCTGAGTCGACCGCACGCTGTCGTCGAGCATCGCTGTCACTCCGTAGGCCTTGAAGACCTGGTCGATTGCCTGGCGCTGGTCGGCACGCAGGTGGAAGCTCTGCGGCGCCGGCGCCGCCAAAAGCGTCTCCGGATTGGCGATCTCGCTCGAAGCCTGCGCGTACAGTGGCCTGGGCTGGGCGCGCACAGTTTCATCGGCCAACTCGTCCAGATGCTGGCTGGCCTCGAAGTTCGTGGGATCGAGCGCGAGAGCGCGCGCCAGGGCCGCGCGAGCGGCTCCCTCATCGCCCAGCAGCCGGTCCTTGGCCGCCTCCTGGATCAGCGCCGTCACCTCGTGGCTGCGTGCCACCTGTGCCGCCAGCGGGTAGTTGGTGTTCGTGGGATCGAGCGCCACAGCGCGCTCAAATCCCTGCATCGCCTCTTCAAACTGGCGGTTCAGGAAAAGCTTGCTCGAGTCCAGATAAAGCTTAGCCGCGCGCCTCTGATCGCTGCTGCGCGGACCCTTCGCCGGCTTGCCAGGCTCCGGGATCTCGCTTACCGCAGGCGCTGCCTGTCCGGCCGCCGCGCCCGTGACCGCCGCTGCGCCCTGGCTGCCCGCCGCGCTTTGCCCTGCGGACGAAGCCTCGCTAGCCGCTTGCGCCGGAAGGACACCCGCTGCGACCGCCAGAAGCAGCCACGCGCCGCACAGCTTCGCCACCGTACCCACACGCCCCCTCCGCGTCTTGGTCGGCTTCCACACCGCGATCTTTGCCTCGCGTGTTTTCATCGAGTGCTCGGAGCCATGGCTAACAAGTCCTTGAGTGACGACACGCAAGCCTCGGGCTGGCACTCGAGCAACTCGTCGAAGCTGCACTTCCCCGTGGCCACGGCAATTACGGGAAGTAAGTTGGCGTGGGCCGACTCAATGTCACGCGGCGTATCGCCCACAACGCAGATTTTCGCCCCAGCCCCAGCCAGCTCCCGCGCCTTCCGCGCCGCATGCTCGATCAACTCCGGCCGCACGGGAAAGTGATCGCTGAATCCGCCGAAGCGGAACCACTCGCGCAGGCCGGCTTTCTCAATCTTGATCCAGCCGATGGCCTCGAGGTTTCCCGACGCCACGCCCAGAAGCGCGCCCCTCTGTGCCAAGTGGCGCAGGACCTCCTTGACCCCCGGCATCAGCTCCGGGTCCAATTCGTGACGCCGCTCGGCAACAGAATCCCGCATCGCCTCGAGAATGGCGTCGTAGTGCTCTTCCAGAACCTTGTCGGGTATTTCCGCCTGCCGGCATGCCTCGCGCAGAATCGCCGTGTCCGTGCTGCCGTGGATCAGAACCCCGGCCAGCGTGATCTCGAATCCCGTCACCCGGTGCACGCTCGCCGCCACCGAGTCATAGTGCACCCGGTCCCGGCTCCGCATCAGCGTCCCGTCGATGTCGAACAGATACGCGTCCTGCTCGTCCCACACGAAATCGGGCTCGATCTCAACGCGGGCGTCGTCCTTCTGTTGTGTTTTCTGCATGAATGGGGCGCGATACATCAGCCTTGGCGGTAGCCCTGCCGATACGCGCTGTATACAGGACGTTCGCTCCGCGGTGGACGCTTGAGCTCGGCGCGCACCTCGGCCAGGTCCAGCCCCAGCTCAGCCATGGCGCGGCTCAGCGTGTTGCGATGCATGCCCAGTTCTTCCGCAGCCTTGCACTGGTTTCCCCGGTGTGCCACCAGCACCTCTCGCAAATACTGCTTCTTGAACTCGCGCACCGCCTCTTCGTAGCGGATTCCGCTCGAGTGCATTTGCGTCACCAGGCTTTCCAGTTCTCGTTTCACGTGTCCCTCTTGCCAATTACGAACAATCAGTCTAACCCGTCCCACGGCTGTCTTGCAGCACAATTTCTCAGATCGTTCCCGGGGGGTGCATCCACCCCGGCGATTCGTGCTCCAGCAGCAACAGGCCTTTGCGCACGCGATCGCCCAACTCGCCCGGTGTCACCTTCTCGCTCAGGTGGAGGGTCCCGAAGAACAGCTTCGGCAGCTTGGCCTCGGTCAGCCATTCTTGCCCTGGGAAAAAGGCCACCGTCACCAGGATGCAGACCATCACCAGCACCGCCCCCTGGACAAATCCGAAGACCGCCCCCGCCAGGCCGTCCAGGCATCCCAGGCCCAACTGGTGCACCATCTTCGCAATCGCGCCCCCGATCAGGTTCGCTATCCCCATCACCAGCAGCGCGATCAGCAGGAACGCGATCGTGTTGGCCACCGCGTCCACCTTGACGATCGGTTTGAACACATTCCCCAGCCGCTGGTAGTTCCATGCCGCTATCGCCAGCCCGAAAATCAACCCCGCCAGTGAGCAAGCCGTGCGGAAGAAGCCCTGTGCCAGTCCGCCCACCGTCGAAGCCGCCAGCACCGCCAAGATGACCCAATCTACCCAAGTCATAATTCCGCTCCGCGTTCGCTTCGGGGCCCGTCCACAAACCCTACGTTTCCATCTCCTGCCCGGTCAAGCGCCGGAAGGCTTCAAGATACTTGGCCCGTGTGCGTTCCACGACCTCCTCCGGCAAACCCGGAGCTGGAGCCTGTTTATTCCAGCGGATTTCTTCCAGGTAGTCACGCACAAACTGCTTGTCAAAGGATGGCTGCGCGCCCCCGGGTTTCCAGGCCTTGCCGTCCCAGAAACGCGATGAATCCGGCGTCAAGACCTCATCGGCAAGGATAACCCCTTCGGCGGTTTTGCCAAACTCAAATTTTGTGTCGGCAAGGATCAGCCCGCACGA
>JBEKAJ010000092.1:0-11528 GCA_050018295.1 Occallatibacter sp.
AAGGTGGATGTGCCGGACACGGTGGGAGCGAATGAGCGCGTGGCCGCGCTGGAGCTGCGGCGCGCCGGCCTTGAGGTGGGCGAGACTGCGCGGCTGCCGTATGGCTCAGCTGCGGAGGGAACCGTGCTGGCGCAGGACCCGCCGCCGCATGCACAGGGCATTGAGCAACCCAGCGTCAATCTGCTGGTAGCCGCGCCGGACGATGAGACTCCCGACGGGTATGTGATGCCTGACCTGACTGGCTGGCAACTTGCGAGCGCGCAAGCGGCGCTGAAGAAAGTCGGAATCAAAGCCGCGCCGCCGAGTTTCGTCGATGTGCCGGTGGCGCCAGTAGGCAGCGGGGACGCGCCGCTGAAGCTGCCAGTAAGGCCAGGCGAAGTGCTGACGCAATCGCCCGGCGCGGGCACGCGCGTGGACCAGAGCACCGTGGTGAAGCTGACCGTGGTGAGATAGGCGGGAACGGGAGGCAAACCTGATGGGATTGAGCGAGGATTTGGAAAGAATCGCGTTGCAGGAGCGCGAGCTGAGGTTGCCGCGGCTGGATGCGCGCGTGGCGTGGGAGCTTGGCTCGCGGATTCGAACGATGGCGCTGGAACGCGGACTGACCCTGGTGGTCGACGTGCGGCGCTTCGGACAGCCGCTGTTCTATGCCGCGCTCGACGGGACCACGCCAGAAAATCCCGAATGGGTGCGCCGCAAAAGCAACGTGGTGGCGCGCTTTCATCGCAGCTCGTATGGTGTTGGGATCGCGCAGAAGTTGAAGGGCACAACGCTGCTCGAGCGCCAAGGGCTGCCGGTGGCGGACTACGCGGCGGATGGCGGATCGTTTCCGCTGTGCGTTGAGGGAGCGGGCGTGGTGGGCAGCGTGACGGTTTCGGGACTGCCACAGCGCGACGACCACAACCTGGTGGTCGAGGCATTGTGCGCGATGCTGGGGCGGGACTTTGCCGCGCTAAAGCTGGAGCTGGAGCAGACGTAGAGACGAATCAGCAATTGTGGTTGCACGCTAGGCGTTTTTCTCGATCAGCGCGACATAGAAGCCGTCAGTGGGCACTGCGCCGGGCAACAGGCGCAGTGCGCCGTCGGGAGTAAGGCAATCGCGCAGCCGTTCCGCGCCGGCGCGGGTGAGGATTCCGGATCTTCGCAGGGTTTCGATGCGCGAGGCAAGCGAGATCTGCCGTGCACTTCGGTTTTCGGCCAGGACGGCGGCGACAACCTGCTCGTCTTCTTCGGGCTCGAGCGAGCAGGTGGAATAGACGATGCGGCCGCCGGGGCGCGCCGAGCGCAATGCGGCGGAGAGAATCGCGTACTGGCGGTCGGCGTGGCGCGGCAAATCCTCCGGACCCAGGCGATGACGGATTTCAGGGTTGCGGCCCAGAGTGCCGGTGCCGCTGCAGGGCACATCGGCCAGCACAAGATCAAAGGCTGATTCTCCGTTAAGCGCGGTCGCATCGGCGAGGCGGCATTCAACACGGCCGGCGTAGGCAGCGAGACGCGTAGTCAACTCGGCGAGCCGTTTTGGACTTGACTCACAGGCCAGAATGCGAGCCTGGGGATTGCGCTCGGCGAGGATGAGCGTTTTTCCGCCGGGCGCGGCGCATGCATCGAGAATGGATTCGATCTTGCGGCTGGAATCTTCAGAGGCACATGCGGCGAGCTCGGCGATCAACTGCGATCCCTCATCCTGCACGCGCACACGACCCTCGCGATAGGCCGGGCTGGTGGTGAGATCGCCGGAAATAACTGCGCCCGCAGCAGCGAGTAAGGCTCCGAGTTCCAAACGAAAACCGGCTTCGATCAACTCGGCTTCGACGGCGGCAGCTTCGACAGCGGCAAGGGGGAAGCGCACGATTCGCGGAGGCTGGGCCTGGCCGTGGCGGCAAATGGCGCGTGTTGCGTCCAGGCCATAGAAATGGGTCCAGCGCTCGACCATCCATGCGGGGTGAGCCTGAGCCAATGCGAGGTCACCTGCGCACAGCTCAGGGAGGTTGCCGGACGGACCAGCAGCTGCCAACTTGCGCAGGACCGCGTTGACCAGTCCGGAGGCGAAGCGGTGGCCGGATTGCTTGGTCAGCTCGACGCTTTCGTCGATGGCGGCGTGGGCGGGAACCCGATCGAGAAACTGAAGCTGAAAGGCGCCCATGCGAAGAGCGATCGAAACCTCGGGATCGAGTTTGGCTCCGGGCTTCCTGATTAGGAGCTTGAGTTGCTCGTCGAGACGAATCTGCCAGCGAAGCACACCAAGCACCAGAGTCGTGGCTAGATGGCGATCGGCAGGCGAGAGCGCGTCGACGGCTTTCGAGCGCAGCAGGTCATCGGAGTGGGCCTTGCCGCGGTCGACGGCGAGCAGAATCTCAAAGGCGGCTTTGCGCGCAGGAGAGACGGCGGACACGGCGCTCAACCGAAGCGCGCGTCCGCCGGGAGCGGATTTCCGCGCAGAAATTCATCTGTGGTCATGCGTTTCTTGCCTTCGGGCTGAATCTCGAGGAATTCGAGCCAGGTATTCTCGGCGCATGCAGCCAGAAGGCGATGGTTCTCCACGACAACCCAGCCCGGCTCGGCAAAGCCCAGGCCTTCGGCGTAACTTCCCCGGGCAATGGCCATGCTATGGACGATCAGCTTCTTCCCATTGAGAGCGGTGAATGCGCCAGGCCAGGGCTGAAATCCGCGCCAGCGATTGTAGATTTCGTGCGCAGTGCGCGCGGCAAAGTCGATGCGGCCGTCTTCGCGGTCGAGAAGCGGCGCGAAGGTCGCGGTCTCGTGATTCTGGGGTTGAGGGTGAATCGAGCCGCTCGCCAAACCGGCGAGGGTTTCGACGACCAGCGGCGCTCCGGCGCGCGCCAGCAAAGGAAAAAGATCGACCGCAGTTTGAGCGGGTCCGATTTCCATGGTCTGCTGGAGCAAAATCGGGCCAGTGTCGAGGCCTTCTTCCAAAAGCATCGTAGTATTGCCGGTGTAGGCGTCGCCCAGCGCAATTGCCCACTGGATCGGCGCCGCGCCACGGTGTTTGGGGAGCAGAGAGGCGTGGAGATTGATGCAGCCAAGGCGGGGCAGAGCGAGCATCCACGGCGGGATGATGCGGCCATAAGCCACGACAATGATGGCGTCGGGGGCAATGGACTCAAGCTGCAAGCGAAACTCGGTGTTGCTGCGAATTCTTTCGGGCTGCGTGACCGGGAGACCAGCAGCGAGCGCGGCCTGTTTAACGGCCGGTGCTGTGAGTTGCTGATCGCGTCCCGTTGGGCGGTCAGGCTGCGAGACGACGAGAGCAATTTGGTGTTGGGCCGCGAGCAGAGCCTCAAGCGTGGGGACGGCGAACTCCGGAGTGCCGCAAAAGACGAGCTTGAGGCAGTTCGCAGCGTCGGTCATGGCATGGTTACCAGGTGCCCTCGTTTTGCATCTTGCGAATCTTGCGCAGATTCAGGCTGCGCTTAAGCGCGCTCATGCGAAAGAGAAAGATGATGCCGTCGAGGTGATCGATCTCGTGTTGAAAGGCGCGCGCGAGCAGTTCCTCACCGTCCATCTCGAACCATTTGCCGTTCTCGTCCTGAGCGCGGATGCGGACTTTGGCTGCACGCACGACTTTCTCGCGGATTTCAGGAAAGCTGAGGCAGCCTTCTTCTTCGTATTGCTTGCCCTCGCTCAAGATGATCTCAGGATTGATGAGCACGAGCTTTTGCGCTGGATCCTTGCCCATGCTCAGATCGACGACGGTGATGCGCTTGGGTACGCCCACCTGGGGCGCAGCCAGGCCGATCCCCTGCGAGGCGTAAGTGGTCTCGAACATATCGGCGACCAGCTCGCGCAACTCTTCGTTGAATTCAGTGACCGGCTCGCCGGGTTGCTCCAGCACCGGCTCGGGGTATTTAAGGATCTTGAGAATCATTGCCGCCGCTAAAAGCTCCGTATCTGTTCGATGTAACCGTCAAAATTCCGTTTCAACTCCAACAATGAGTCACCGCCGAATTTCTCACGGGCCAAGTTGGCGAGAACCAGGGCAACCATGGACTCAGCGGCCACGCCTGCGGCCGGGACGACGCAGATGTCGCTGCGCTCGTAGCTTGCGCTGGTTGGCTCGCGCGTATCAAAACGGACCGATTCCAGGGGCTGACGCAGTGTGGAGATGGGCTTGAGGTAGCCGCGAACGACGATGTCCTCGCCGTTGGAGACGCCTCCTTCGATGCCTCCCGCGTTGTTGTGTGGCCGCGTAAAGCGCGTGGGCTTTCCGGGCGGATTCTCGCTGGCGTAGTGAATGGGATCGTGTACGCGCGAGCCGAAGGTTGCTGCTGCGGCGACTCCGCGGCCGATTTCGACGGCCTTGACGGCCTGCAGGCTCATGACCGCCCAGGCAAGCTGGCCGTCGAGGCGCTCATCCCAGTTGGCGTAGGAGCCGAGGCCCGCCGGAACTGCGTGGGCGACGACTTCGAAGATGCCGTTCACGGTGTCGCCGGCTCGCGACGCGGCATCGACTTCGTCTTTCATGCGGGCTTCGGCAGCGGGATCGACACAGGCGAGAACGACTTCTTCCTTGGCTGCGAGGGCGGCGATCTCCTGCCACGATGGGTCGCGGTCCAGCTCAACGCTGCCCACGCGAACGACGTGGCTTGCGACTTCGATTCCGAGGCTGCGCAGGAGAAGCTTGGCGAAGGCTCCGGCGGCAACGCGGGCGGCGGACTCCCGCGCAGAAGCCCGCTCCAGCACGTAGCGCGCGTCGGGGAAGTTGAATTTGAGCGCGCCGGCAAGGTCGGCGTGGCCGGGCCGTGGCGAAGCGACGGCGCGATGCTTGGCGGGATCGCCGGTCTCGACGGGCAGCTTCTCCTGCCAGTTCTTCCAATCGCGATTGATGAGTTGAATAGCGATGGGCGAACCGATGGTTTTGCCGTGGCGCACGCCGGAGAGGATGTGAGCCTGGTCGGTCTCGATCTTCATACGGCCGCCGCGGCCATAGCCCTGCTGGCGACGCCAAAGCTCGCGGTTTACGAATTCGAGGTCGACGGGAACGCCGGCAGGAATCCCAGAGACAAGAGCAATGAGAGCCTCGCCATGGGATTCACCGGCTGTGGAGAAGCGGATCATACAGATTCGATTGTAAATGCGAGCAGGCGTGGAACCACCTTTTGTATACTTGCATGTTCTATGCGCTATCCTGTCCTCTGAAGCGCACAAAGTTCTCCTTCCAAAGACCGACACCCCATGGCGACAACCGCGATCGACCGCACCGCCAAACAAATCGTGCTCGCCGTCCAGGAATATTCCCTGTTCGCGTGGCGGGCGCTGCTCAATCTCTTCCGGCCTCCCATTTACTGGACCGACTTCCTCATGCAATCCGACATCATCGGCGTCGGGTCTCTGCCTATCGTGATCCTCTCCGGCTTCTTCACCGGCGGCGTGCTTGCTCTTCAATCCGCGTCCACCCTCGCAGAGTTCGGCGCAACAGCGGTTACGGGCCAGTTCGTCAGCCTGACGATGATTCGCGAGCTCGGCGCGGTGCTCACAGGCATTATGGTGGCCGGCCGGAACGCATCCTCGATGGCCAGCGAGCTGGGTTCCATGGTGGTGACCGAGCAGATTGATGCGATGCGCGCCTTGGGCGTGGACCCGATGCGAAAGCTCGTTACGCCGCGAATTTTTGCCAGTATTGCCATGCTCCTGCTGCTGACGATCGTGGCCGACGCATTCGGCATCCTCGGCGGCGCCGCAGTGACTGTGTTCCTGAACCACCAAAACGGAACCCAGTACTTCAACATGGCATACGAACATCTTCGCTACCCTGACATCATCCAGGGCCTGACGAAACCCCTCTTTTTCGGCTACCTCCTCGGCTCCATCGGCTGCTTCTACGGTATGAGAACGACCGGGGGCACCGAAGGAGTTGGCCGCTCCACAATTTCGGCTGTGGTCACTTCATCGGTGCTCATCATCGCTGTCGATTTTGTCATCACCCACATACTGCTCACCATTTTCCCCACATGAGCCACGCTTCAATTCCCGCGCCGCAATCTTCAACTACCGAGCAGAATGCAGGGCCCGTGGTTGCGCTGCGCGGCGTTTCAGTGGACTTCGATGGCCCGCCGGTGCTTCAGGCCATCAGCTTCTCCGTGGCTCCCGGGGAGACGCGAGTTCTGCTTGGTCCCGCCGGCGTAGGCAAAAGCGTCCTGCTCAAACTCATCATCGGTCTACTTCGCCCGCGGAAGGGAACGATCCAGCTCTTCGGCGAAGACATTTCCCGCTTGCCAGAGGAAAAGCTCTTTCCTTTGCGCGCACGGGCCGGCATGGTCTTTCAGGAAAGCGCGCTCTTCGACTCTCTCACGGTACGCGACAATGTTGCCTACCAACTGATTCAGGAGCGAGTGCCCGACGAGGAGATTGACAGCCGCGTCCGCGAGGCGCTGAGTTTTGTCGGCCTGGAAGAGACCTTAAATCAATATCCGGCGAGCCTATCAGGGGGCATGAAGCGGCGGGTGGCCATTGCCCGCGCCCTCATCCACAATCCCGAGTTGATCCTGTACGACTCGCCGACGGGCGGCCTCGATCCGGTGACGTCCACCACCATCATCGAGCTCATCGTGAAGCAGCGCGACGTGCATGCAACCCCGTCTTTGCTGGTGACGCACCGCCTGCAGGACGCCTTTATGCTGTGCAATCATCGCTTCGATGCCGAGCAGGAGCGCATGGTTCCGCTTCCCGCGGGAAAGACGAATTCCAACACGACTTTCCTGATGCTCGAGGAGGGACGCCTCATCCTCGATGGTTCCCTCGACGAGCTTCTCCACACCGGCAACAAGTTTGTCCGCGAATTCATGGAGTGAGGCGGAAAGAGGCTAGAGCCTCGTGTTCCCCATTGCCATCGAGCACGGTTCGGGCGTGACCTGTGACTCCACCGGAGCTCGCGCGAAGATTTGAAGCATCAACCACAACGCCGCGAATCGTGCTTCTGAATTCACTCGCGCGTTCGCTGAATGCAATGCGATCGCGCGAAGTTTCTAATCCGCGCATCGAATTTCGACTCCGGATTCTCTTTGAGCCTCGATTCGCGACGGAATTGCTGTTGATCTTTTTTTCACTCTGACGTCGTTTTTTTCTTGACATCGATGTCTCATGAATCTATACCTTCTTCAACTGCAGTTTCTAATTGCAGAATCGATGCAACCCATCGAAAAGGGAGAATAGGCAAATGGCAACCAAGAAAGCAGCCAAGAAACCAGCGAAGAAAGCCAAGAAGACCGCCAAGAAGGCCGCGAAGAAAAAGTAGCGGTCCGAACAACCCAAAAGGCAACACTCTAGGGGGACGCTCAAAAGCGTTCCCCTTAGTGTTTTGGGCGGAGAAAAAATCCGCGCACCACGAAAGGCCGATGCGCCGCACGATGAAATCGCTAAAACCCGCTCTGGACGCGGTGTTTGGACCTATTCGACGGAATTCAAGAGCTCGCTCGATACGCGCGACGACGTAGACTTTAGAGGAAGAGAGGGCCAGCACGATGACGCGCCGCCGCTGGATTGCCGAGCATTGGGATGAAGCAACCGCTACGATCGTGGGCGCGCAAGCCGAGCATTTAGCACGCGTGCTGCGCGCGCAACCGGGCATGGAGGCGGATGTTGTGGCAGGCGGCCACGTGTTCCATGCGGAGGTTGCAGCAGTCACGCTGGCGGGCGAAGAGAGCGAAGTTCGCTTCAATCTCGCCGCGGAACTCCAAGCCGACCCCGCGCTGCCGGTTACTTTGGTGATGGCCATTTACAAGTTCGATCGGATGGAGTGGGCGATCGAGAAAGCGACCGAACTTGGTGTTGCAGCGATTGCGCCGGTGATTGCGCGAAGAACGGAGAAGCACATTGCCCAGGCAGCAGAGAAGCGCGCGGAGCGCTGGCGGCGCATCGCGCGCGAAGCGTCGCAACAGGCTCGCCGCTCCGATGAGCCGCTGATTCACGAGCCTGTCGATCTGGCAGCGCGCTTGCGGGCCGCGTCCACAGCGACGCGCATCGTGCTCGCGGAGCAGGAACGGACAACCACGCTGCGCTACGCGGTTGCAGAAGCCATCGATGCAGCCAAACAGGAAATGCCCACGCTCGAGATTGCCATCGGTCCAGAGGGCGGATGGGCTCCGGCGGAAGAAGCTCTCTTCGACGCCAATGGCTGGCGCGCGGCGTCGCTCGGCCCGCGCATTGTGCGCGCCGAGACTGCGGCCATCGCCGCGCTGGCCGTCGTTGCGTCGTGCCTGGAGTGATGGCACCGGTTCAGACAGAACCTAGAGGGGGCGATTTCCCGCTCGCTGTGGAAAAGCTGGGACAAACTATTGGGAGGCGCGCAGACTCTCACAAATGCGCGTAGCGCAGCAGCAAGCCCGCGAGCACCGCGCCGGCGAGGTCACCGACGATGGGAATGGGCGCGTAGCTCCAGTTCGATCCACCCTTGCCGGGAATGGGCAGCAGCGCGTGGACGATTCGCGGTCCGAGATCGCGCGCGGGGTTGATGGCATAGCCGGTGGTGCCGCCGAGCGAAAGCCCGATGCCCCACACCAAACTGCCGACGAGCCATGGACCCAATCCCGCCGCGGGTCCGTTCATCGCCACTCCGTGCGAGAAGATGGCAGCCGCAATCACGACAAGCACAGCAGTGCCAAGCATCTCGCTGAAGATGTTTGCCAGCGGACTGCGCACTGCCGCGTTCGTACAGAAGATGCCGAGCTTGGCCGCTGGATCGGGTGTGAGACGCCAGTGCGGCGCGTAGTGGAGGGTCACCAATGCAGCACCGGACATCGCGCCCAGCAGTTGAGCGGACCAGTAGACGGGGAGCTGCGCATAGTTTCCAGTGACGACCGCGCCGGCAAGAGTGATGGCGGGGTTCAGGTTAGCGCTGGGACTACCGAAGGCCTGCGCCACCAAGACGCCACACAGCACGCCCAGAGCCCATCCGGTGGTGATTACCATCCAGCCGGAGTCTGCAGCGTAGGACTTGCGCAGCGTTACACCGGCGCCCACGCCGTTGCCCAGCAGCACCAGAACCAGCGTGCCCATGAATTCGCCAAACCAGATTGAATGCATTAAATCTTCCTTTTCTGGCCTTCCTTGCCGGGGCCTGCGAGGCTGAGGGCTTCCATGGGAAAGAGCAGCGCACACCGCGGAACGCAATTGGAGGAACCCAAGCATTGTCCACTGCCGGACATGCGATCGCCAAGAGCGGAAAGAACAGGGCAAGGCGCGGGCCCTCCAGGCGAGCGGCAAGTGAACCTACAATGACGGCTAGTAACCTCTGTACGGAGTAACTGGGCGATGGCGAGCAGCATCTTTGTGGGACTGTCGACGATTGACATTGTTTATGGCGTCGACAAGTTTCCCGGGGCGAATACCAAGGTGGCAGCACACAGCCAGGATGTGGTGGCGGGCGGGCCAGCCACGAATGCAGCGATCACATTCGCCCACCTGGGCGGCAAGGCTGCGCTGGTGACGGCGGTAGGGCAAAACGTTCTTGCGGCAGTGATCCGCGAGGAACTGAAAAAGCACAAGGTTCAACTTGTCGATTTGAGTCCCGAGTTTGAGGGAGTTCCTGTTCTGTCATCAGTCTCCGTTGACCGCGATGGCAATCGGAATGTGGTTTCAGCCAACGCAACGCGCGTGACGATCGAGCACGCGGGTGTGGACCAGGATCTATGCGAAGAGGCGCGCATTGTGCTGGTCGACGGCCATTTCATGCAGGCATGCCAGGCGTGGGCCAGCGCGGCGAAGGGTCGAGGCACGCCAGTGGTGCTCGATGGCGGAAGCTGGAAGGAGGGAACGGAAGAGCTTTTGAAAAGCGTCCACACAGCTATCTGTTCTGCAGATTTCCTGCCTCCGGGCTGCAATTCCCGCGACGAAGTCATCGAGTTTCTGAAAAGCCGCGGAGTGGCGAACATCGCGATTACCGATGGAGCCGAGGCGATCCATTTTTCGGCAGACCGATCTTCAGGAACGATCGAGGTTCCGCAGGTGGAAGTCGTCGACACGACGGGGGCGGGGGACATCTTTCACGGAGTCTACTGCTCTTTCGCGGCTGCGGGGCGCGGGTTTGTTGAGTGTCTGGCGGAGGCGGCGAAGGTTGCGTCTGAATCCTGCCGGTACGCGGGAACGAGAGAATGGATGATCCACCTGCCAGCTGAGCATTCCTGATTGGACTTGATTGAATTCGGTGCAGAGCGGAAGAGGCCGCTGGCCGGAGCGGCTGTACTATGAGAGTCGATGGGGAGAGGCGACGGGAGATCGGCACGTGCAAACGAAGATGAAGAAACTTGTCTGCACATTCGGCGCATGGGTCGCCCTGACGGGAGCATTGGCAATGGCACAGCAGCCACAGGCCCGGCATTGGGCTATCGTCGTGCACGGCGGCGCAGGCGACATCGACCGCGCGGCGCTGGGGCCGGAACGGGATAAGGCCTATCGCGAGGCGCTGAGTGAGGCTGTGCAGGCCGGAGCTGCGGTGCTCGATCGCGGAGGCTCGGCGCTCGATGCGGTTGAGGCAGCCATTCGCGTGATGGAGGACGATCCGCACTTTAACGCGGCGCGCGGAGCAGTGTTTACCGCGGCAGGAAAGACGGAGCTCGACGCGGCCATCATGGATGGGGCAACCCTGCGCGCGGGGGCGGTGGCCGATGTGACCCGCACGCGCTATCCAATTACTTTGGCGCGGGCGGTGATGGAGAAAACGCCGTACGTTCTACTCGTCGGACCCGGCGCCGATGCATTTTCACTGCAAGCCGGAATGGAGCAGGAAGGCGCAGCCTACTTTTTCACGGAAAGCCGCTGGCAGTCGCTGGTGAAGCAGTTGCAAAAGGAGGGCAAGCCGATTCCGCCGCGGCCGGCAGGCGCGCCGCCGCCGGAGCGAGCCGTACCGGTGGCACAACTGGAGGAGGCAGCGGATACGCACCGCTACGGGACCGTGGGGGTGGTGGCGCTCGACCGCCAAGGCAACATCGCCGCCGGCACATCGACGGGCGGCTTGCAGGGCAAAATGCCGGGCCGCGTGGGCGACACGCCGCTGATTGGCGCCGGAACGTACGCGTCGAATCAATCGTGCGCGGTGTCGGGCACTGGAGTGGGCGAGTTTTTCATTCGCTACACCGTCGCGCGCGAGATCTGCGCCCTGGTTCAGTACAAGGGCTTCAAGTTGCAAGAGGCTGCCGACGATGTCATCCAGAAGCGCCTCGCGCCCATTCACGGCGACGGCGGCGTGATCGCCATTGCGCCCGACGGCCAGCTTGCGTGGAGCTTCAATACGCCGGGGATGTTTCGAGCGCGGATGGTGGAAGGCGGACAGGTTGAGGTGCACATTTACAACGATGAGCCGTGAGCCGGGGGGAGCCGCGCGGTCCTCGCATACACTTTCTCCATGACGCCCCAATTCACAACTTCGTACATCGAAGACGTTCTCGCGGTCTTCCGCTACTACAAGCGGCTGGCCGAGCGCGCCATGGAGCAGGTGACCGATGAGCACCTCTTTGCTGTGATCAACGAGGAGGCCAACTCGATCGCGGTCATTGTGAAGCATATGGCGGGTAACA
>JBEKAJ010000093.1:0-11366 GCA_050018295.1 Occallatibacter sp.
GCTGATCATTGGAGATAGGCAGACCGGCAAGACCGCCGTCCTGCTCGACACCATCATCAACAATGCCAAAAACGACCTCATCTGCATCTACTGCGCCATCGGCCAGAAGCGCTCCTCCATCGCGCAGGTGGTGCAAACGCTCACCGAGCACGGCGCCATGGGCCACACCATCATTGTCGCCGCGTCGGCCTCAGAGCCAGCGCCCTTGCTCTATATCGCGCCCTACGCAGCCTGCGCCATGGGCGAGTATTTCCGCGACAGCGGCAAGCACGCGCTGGTCATGTACGACGATCTCTCCAAGCACGCCATGGCCTACCGCGAAATCTCGCTTCTGCTGCGCCGCCCGCCCGGCCGCGAAGCCTATCCCGGCGACGTCTTCTATCTCCACTCCCGCCTGCTCGAGCGCTCCTCCAAAATGAGCGACAAGCGCGGCGGCGGCTCGCTTACCGCGCTGCCCGTCATCGAGACCCAGGCCGGCGACGTATCCGCATACATTCCGACCAACGTCATCTCCATCACCGACGGCCAGATCTTTTTGGAAACCGACCTCTTCAACTCCGGCGTCCGCCCGGCCGTCAACGTCGGCCTCTCGGTCTCGCGCGTAGGCTTCTCGGCTGCAATCAAGGCCGTCAAGCAGGTCGGGTCAACACTGAAGCTGGACCTGGCGCAATATCGCGAGCTCGCTGCTTTCGCGCAATTCGGCTCCGACCTCGATCCGCTCACGCAAAAGCAGTTGGCCCGCGGCGTCCGCCTCACGGAGCTGCTCAAGCAGCCGCAATTCCAGCCGCTCACCTGGCAGCAGCAGATGGTGGTTCTCTTCGCCGGCACGCAGGGCTATCTCGACGATTTCCAGGTCTCTGACATTCGCGCCTTCGAGGTTGGCCTCTACAAGTACTTCGACGACTCGCAGAAGGCGCTTGTCGCCGACATCACGCAAAAGAAGTCCCTCGACGACGACCTGCGAAGCCGCCTGCACGCGGCCCTCAAGGAGTACTCGGCAAGCTTCAAGGCGGAGTTAGCCGCCGCAAAAGCGTAGAGAGCTCTTAGCTTTTAGCCATTAGCTCTTAGCTAAAAGCGTGACAGAAACTTCGATTGGTAACAGAAAGTGGAATTTGCAAGGAAAGAGCTAAAAGCTAACAGCTAAGAGCTAATAGCTTGCGGCTGACAACGAATATGGCAAATGTACTCGACCTACGTCGCCGCATCCGCAGCGTGAAAAACACGCGGCAGATCACCAAGGCTATGAAGATGGTCTCGGCGGCCAAGCTGCGCCGTGCGCAGGAGCGTGCCCTCGCCGCCCGGCCCTACGCCCGCATGATCGTCAGCGTTCTTGAGTCGCTCCGCCGCCGCGTCGATCTCTACGACGAGAAAACCGGAAATCTTTGTAATGCGCTGTTTTTGACGAGACCCGAAAAGCGTGTTCTGCTCATCGTCATCTCGGGCGACAAAGGCTTTGCCGGTGCCTTCAACGCCAACATCCTCAAGACCGCCTATCAGTTCATCAACGGCAACCCTGATAAGGAGATCGACATCGAAGCCGTCGGCCGCAAGGGCCGCGACCAGTTGCGCCGCCGCTACCCGACCGCTGTCTACACCGATCAGACCGACGAGCAAGGCGTCACGCACAAGGTCCGCAGCCCGCGGCAGGGCCCCGTCGAAGTTACCGGCGACCACCCCGGCCTCTTGGTGAAGCTCGAAGCTTCACGCGTCCTTGAACTGGCGCACAACATCATCTCCCGCTACATCCATGAGGAGATCGATGCCGCCTACATCGTCTACAACGAGTTCAAGTCGGTTATTGCGCAGCGCCTCGTCGTCGAGCGCCTGCTTCCGCTCATCGATCTTGAGAACCCGCAGATCACCGGCGCAGTCGAGCCTTCCGCCGAAGAGAAAGAGCGCGTGGCCGAGGCTGCTCTCTCCGCGGGCATCGACATTGAGGCTGCCGACACCGCCGAGGCTGACGAAGAGGCCAAAAAGTTCGGCACCTCCAACGTCGACTACATCTACGAGCAGCCCGCCGAGGAGCTCTTCGCCGGCCTGCTCCCGCAGTACATTTTTTCCGTCCTCTTCCACGCCATGACCGAGTCGGTCGCCGCCGAGCACGCGGCCCGCATGACGGCGATGGATTCGGCAACCAACAACGCCTCCGACATGATCGACGCCCTCACGCTGCACATGAACCGCGTGCGCCAGGCCGCCATCACCAAGGAGATTATCGAAATCGTTTCCGGCGCAGCTGCGCTCTAGGAAAGCAAAGTTATGGCAGAAAACATCGGCAAAGTCATCCAGGTCTCCGGCCCCGCCGTAGACGTTCAATTCGAAGAAGCCACCATGCCGCCCATCTATCAGGCGCTGCGTGTCGTCAGCGACGGCTTCACGGTCCCCACGCCCATCAACGTGATCCTCGAAGTGCAGCAGCACCTCGGTGAGGGCCGCGTGCGCACCGTGGCCATGGAAGCGACTGACGGCATGGTCCGCGGCATGAACGCGATCGACCTCGGCGGACCCATCCGCATGCCCGTGGGCAAAGAGACGCTGGGCCGCGTCATCAACGTCATCGGCGAGCCGGTCGACGAGCTCGGCCCCATTGGCGAGAAGATGCGCATGCCCATCCACCGCCCCGCTCCGCTCTTCGACGAGCAGTCCACGCACGAGGAGATGTTCGAGACCGGCATCAAGGTCATCGACCTCATCCAGCCATTTCTGAAGGGCGGCAAAATCGGCCTCTTCGGCGGCGCTGGGGTGGGCAAAACTGTCATCATCCAGGAACTCATCAACAACGTCGCTCAGCAGCACGGCGGCTACTCCGTCTTCGGCGGCGTGGGAGAACGCACCCGCGAAGGCAACGACCTGTGGCTCGAAATGACCGAGTCCGGCGTGATCAAGCCAGGGCATTGGCAGGACTCCAAGTGCGCCCTGGTCTACGGACAGATGACCGAGCCGCCCGGAGCGCGCCTGCGCGTGGCCCTCAGCGCGCTCACCGTCGCCGAGTACTTCCGCGATGTCGAGGGCGCCGACACGCTGCTCTTCATCGACAACATCTTCCGCTTTACCCAGGCCGGCTCTGAGGTTTCCACGCTCCTCGGCCGCATGCCGTCCGCCGTCGGCTACCAGCCCAACCTCGCCACCGAGATGGGCGAGCTGCAGGAGCGCATTACCTCCACCAGCAAGGGTTCGGTCACCAGCGTGCAGGCCGTCTATGTCCCCGCCGACGACCTCACCGACCCCGCTCCGGCCACCACCTTCGCCCACCTCGACGCCACCACCGTGCTCAGCCGTCCGCTGTCGGAGATCGGCATCTATCCTGCCGTCGATCCGCTGGCCTCCACTTCGCGCATCCTCACTGCACGCGTCGTGGGCCAGGATCATTACGACGTGGCCCAGGGCGTCAAGCGAATTCTGCAGCGCTACAAAGACCTCCAGGACATCATCGCCATCCTGGGCATCGACGAACTCTCTGAAGACGACAAGATCACTGTGGCCCGCGCACGGAAGATCCAGAAGTTCCTCTCGCAGCCCTTCCATGTGGCCGAGCAGTTCACAGGCATCTCCGGCAAGTATGTCAAGATCGCCGACACGGTACCCAGCTTCAAAGGCGTCCTGGAAGGCAAGTACGATGACGTTCCCGAGCAGGCATTCCATATGCAGGGAGCCATCGAAGACGTGCTCGAAACCGCCGAGAAACTAAAGGCGACAGTGTAGGAGCTAGGAACCGAAGGATTTTATGGCAGAAGACAGCAACCAACTCCGCGTTCGCCTCGTCACTCCCGAGCGCACTCTCTTTGAGAGCGACGCTTCCGCCGTCGAGCTGCCCTCGAAGTCCGGCTACATGGAAGTCCTCTACGGCCATGCGCCGCTCGTGGCCGAGCTCGGCGCCGGCGACGTCACCCTCCACGGCGGGGCAGGAACCGAATCGGGTGGTCCCGACGCCGTCACACGCTATAACGTCAGTTGGGGATTCGTTGAAGTCCTTCCCAACCGCGTCACCATCCTCGCATCCGACGCTCTGAAACCCGAGGAAATAGACGTACCACGCGCTGAACAGCAGCTCGACCGCGGCCACAAGATGTGGAAGGAAGCCGGCGAAAGCGAAGACGCCTACACCGACGCCCTCCGCGTCATCTCAGAAGCCGAAGCCAAAATGGCCTCCGCCGCCGAAGTCGAAAAGCACTAATCCTCTGCGGCTCTCCGCCCACTTCAAGTGAAAAGCCCTGTTCAAGCGAGCGGGGCTTTTGTTTTGTAGCGCAGCCGCTCTACTGCTTCAGAATCCAGCTTGCCATTTTGTCCAGCGCAACGGGAGACATCGTCTCTTCAATCTCCCCGTATTCGCTCGGCGCGCCGGTCTTGGCCGTCTGGAACAGGTGGTTCAATCCCGGCAATTCGTCTACCTCGAAGTGCTTGTTGCCCCCATCTTCGAGGGCCTTGCGGATGGCAGGCAGGTTCTGCGCGGGCGGAACTTGCAGGTCCTTTTCGCCATTGATGGCCAGCACCGGGCAGGCGACCTTGCGCAACGTTGCGGCGGGATCGTAGGTGAGGAAGTAGCGGAACCACGGCGAAATGGCGGCGTTCACCGATGCGCCGATCTGGGCCTCCGGCACTCCATCGGCCGCCAGCTTCTCGCGCAGCTCCTTTTCGAGAACCGTGTTGTCCTTTTCCGTTTCCACCAGTGCAAGCACCTCGCGCTCCTGGGCTGCGCTCTGGTCGGCTTTTTCCTTGCTCGCGCCGCCGGCTTCTGCGATCAGCCGCCCTTGCTCGACGAGGATCTGGTCTCCGGGGACGCCGGGGCCGGCCATCAGAACGATGAACGCAATGTCGCGGTCGCGGGCCGCGACCATGGGCGCGATGATGCCGCCCTCGCTGTGGCCGACAAGGCCGATACGATGAGGGTCAACCTCGCTGCGGGTTTTGAGGAACTCCACGCCTGCCTGCGCGTCATCGGCAAAATCGGCGGTCGTGGCTGCTTCGAAGTTGCCGGTGGATTTGTCCGCGCCGCGCTTGTCGGCGCGCAGCACAACGATGCCTTTGCGAGTTAAATAGTCCGCCAGCACTAGAAACGGCTTGTGGCCCATCAGGCTCTCGTCGCGGTCGTGTGGCCCCGAGCCCACTATGAGCAGCACCGCGGGAAACGGCCCCTTGCCGGGGGGAACGGTCAGCGTGGCCGCGAGCGTGTTGCCCGCTGCTTTGTTCGTATAGGTGACATCCTCTTCGCGATACGGATACGGTTTAACCGGATTTTGCGGACGTGGCCGCTCGAGGCTGGACTCGTCTTTGACGCGCTTCAGCAGTAGCGGAAGGTTGGCTGCACCTTGCGTGAATGTTCCGTCGATAGAGCCCAGGTCTGAGCTGATCGTGCCCTCGAACGTGATTCCAACCCCCTGCAAATTGATGGTCAGCGAGCCGCCATTGCGGGCCACCGACGATGCAGGCACCCATACCGGGTTTTGGTCGGGACTTTGCATCTGGGCCGTCAGACCGACCTGCGTGTTGACGATCTTGAAGACGATGCGTAACTTGATCGCACCGGCATCCAGCGAACCCATCCACGTGCCGTCGATATCCGACGGCGCTGCCGGCTTTACCGCTGCCGGTGCCGACGTGGCAGGCGCGCGCTTGAAGTTCAGCGCGAGCGGCTGGCCCTGCGACCAAGTGCCAGCGATTTCGCTTGCGTCCTTGTTCACCGTGCCTTCATAAGTCCCATGCACTGCATCCACAGTCAGGTTGAGCTTGGAATCCTTGAGCGTAACAGTGGTCACCGGAATCCCGTAGGCGCCCTGATCAACGCTGTCCAGGCTTGCCATCAGCCTTCCGTCCTTTGCCGCAGTCACGTGCAGGACGAGGCGGAGTTCGATGCTCCCGGCGTTCAGCGTTCCCTGCCAATCCCCGGCCAGCTTCGATTGCGCCACCGCATTCAATGAGGCTTGCAAGGGCACGCGCTTCAAATCAAGTTCGAGGGTCTGGCCTTGGAACCAGCTTCCCTGAATCTCCGTCGCATCCGCGTTAATGGTGCCTGTAAAAGTGCCACGGATGTTGATGGTGTCTCCGTCAAGCACACGAACGGTATCGAGGGTCAGGGTCAGCGCATTGTCCTTGACCGTCATTGAACTGACGGGAAGGCCGTAGATACGCTGGTCGAGGTTGTCAATCGTGGAAGTGATGCTTCCGTCCTTGGCGGCGGCGACGTGCCAGGCAACATGCAATTGCGTGTCCCCGGCTTTCACCGTTCCCAGCCATTCCCCAACGAGCTGCGATTGCGCGTGGCAGAGCGGCGAGAGCGCCAGAACTACCAGCGACAAAACTGCGAATTTAAGTACGAATGCGTTCTTCATCGGTCTTCCAATCATTGTGGTGGGCGGCAAGGATTGCCTCGCGCCGTTGCAGTTGAATTCAAGAAGAGGGCGAAGTAATAACCCGTGGTGGATAGCTCCTAACAAGTCTTACGCGCACGCAGGTCACCAAGTTCAGGCATTGTACGAGTGACCACGCGGATTGGGAAAGGATTCTCGGCTTCGGCTTGTACCGTTCCCTTGTGAACTGCTGGAATCTGCCAGACATCCCGCGCCCAGTGAGATCGCCGCAAGCGTTCGTGCGGTCCCGCGTTTCAACCTTGCCCGTTGCCGTGCGCCAGACCGTCGCCGAGTTCTCCGCGCCGTTCCAATTGTTTGTAATACACAAGCGAATAAGCCACGGACGCCAGTTCCGCAACCAGCAGAGCCGCGATCGCTCCGATATACAGGCCCATGGTCGTGAGCACCAGGCCGATCAAGCCGGCAGCCACTGTGATTCTTGCTGCAAAGCGATGCGTGGCATTCCACACCCGCTCGCTGGCCAGGGTCCATGGCGTCCTCACGCCGAGATAGAAATTCCGGCGCAGTTTCCCCATCAGGTTGCCGAAAAGAGCGACGAACAGGCATACTCCGCTGAGAATCGCCCGGCCCATATCGATGGCGCGCCCGCTGTCCGTCCAAAGAATCACTCCGTACAAATAAGTCATCATGCCGAATACAAACAACATCACCTGGTGATAGGTCGACCAGAAGCTGTCGATCTCGAATCTCTTCGGTGAAAGCCATGGGAACAGCCAAGTAAGCGCCATCACCGCGGCCATGAAACCGGGACCGAACAGATAGAGCGCCCATTTGGGGCTGTAGCTGTCGGGCTGGAAGTGCACATTCCAATGCGTGGGAACCTTGGCCGGCAGGTGTGGATATAGGATTACCGTGGCTGCCAGGGCCGCCGCAATCAAGAGAATTTCAAAGACAAAGACTTTGCGTGTCATTGCTTCTTCGCTCCTTTCCGCTTACCGCCGCCGATCAGGCCCATGGTCCACGCCATCAGGTCCTCAACTACGGTGGTGTTCAGTCCGTACCAGATCTGCTGGCCTTCGCGGCGGCTGGTAATCAGGTCCGCTTCCTTGAGGACTGCGAAATGATGCGACATGGAGGGTTTGGTCATGTCGAATTTCTCCGCCAGGGCGCCTGCGGTCATCTCTCCCTGGCGCAGCAGGGCGAGGATCTCCCGTCGAGTGGGATCGGCCAGAGCCCTGAATGCTTCGTTGCTGCTCATAGCTTTATTAGGCCATGTCCTAATTAGAAGATTGTCTAAATATAGGACTATTCGAATTTTTTGTCAAGAAGAAAACTTGAATTGCGTGCATCCGCCCGGCCGGAGCGACTCCAGAAGCCTCAGCCGACAACACTTGCCTCTCCCCCCTCCCGCCCGATAAAGTTTGAGCCGAGGCTTCTTCCGCAAGAGCGCCACCTCCGAGCGCATCTCCAAGCGCCAGGGGGCCATATCCAACCGCTTCCCTAAAGGACCCTGCATGTCTCCCACGCCTATTTCCGTCGCTAACCGGGATATCGACTCCACGCTACGTGAGAACCGCGTCTTTCCCCCTCCGCCGGAGTTCAGCGCCAAGGCCCGCATCGGCTCGCTCGCAGAGTACGAGGCCCTCTACAAGCAATCCATCGACGACCCAGAAACATTCTGGGCCGGCGTAGCCCGCGAGCTGCACTGGTTCAAGCCCTGGGACAAAGTCCTCGAGTGGAACGTTCCCTGGGCCAAGTGGTTCGTCGGTGGCAAGCTCAACCTCAGCTACAACTGTGTCGATTGCCACGCACTCGGCGAGCGCGCCAACAAGACCGCCCTCATCTGGGAGGGCGAGCCCGGCGAGATTCGCCGTCTCACCTACGCCGAACTCCACGTCGAAGTCCAGCGCTTCGCTGACGCGCTCAAGTCTCTCGGCATCAAGAAAGGCGATCGCGTCGCCGTCTACATGGGCATGACGCCCGAGCTCGCGATCGCGTTGCTCGCGTGCGCGCGCATCGGCGCCGTTCACTCCGTCATCTTCGGCGGATTCGCCGCCAACGCCATCGCCGACCGCGTCGCTGACTCCGGCTGCGTCGCCATCCTCACCCAGGACACGAGCTATCGCCGCGGCAACGAAATCAAGCTCAAGGCGACCGTAGACGAAGCCATGCCCGCCTGCCCTACGGTCAAGCACGTCGTCGTCTATCGGCGCACCGGTTCGCCGGTCAACATGGTCGAGGGACGCGATCACTGGTGGCACTCGCTCGTTGCCAAAGCCGCGCCCACCTGCCCCGCTGAACCGATGGACTCCGAAGATCCGCTCTACGTCCTTTACACCTCCGGATCCACCGGCAAGCCCAAAGGCCTGCTCCACACTACCGGCGGCTACGCGGTGCAAACCTATCTCACAACAAAGTACGTCTTCGATCTGCGCGACGACGACATCTTCTGGTGCACGGCCGACATCGGCTGGGTCACCGGCCACTCCTATGTCGTGTACGGCCCGCTGCAGAACGGCGCCACCGTGCTTATGTACGAGGGCGCGCCCAACTTTCCCGACTTTTCGAGATTCTGGAAAATCGTGGACGACCATCGCGTGACTGTTTTCTACACCGCGCCCACCGCCATCCGCGCCTTCATCAAGTGGGGCGATGAATTCGTCGACAAATACAAACTCGACTCGCTCCGCCTCCTCGGCACCGTCGGCGAGCCCATCAACCCTGAAGCCTGGATGTGGTATCGCGAGAAGATTGGCCATAACCGCTGTCCCATCGTCGACACCTGGTGGCAGACTGAAACCGGCGCCATCATGATCGCGCCCATTCCCGGCGCTGTCCCCACCAAGCCCGGCTCGGCCACGCGTCCCTTCTTCGGCATCCAGCCTGAGGTCGTCACGCGCCCCGATGCCGAGGGCCGCTTCGAATCCGTTCCCGCTGGTCACGGCGGGTTGCTCGTCATTCGCAAGCCCTGGCCCTCCATGGCCCGGACCATCTACGGCGACCCCGAGCGCTACCAGAAAACCTACTGGTCCGACGTTCCCGGCTGCTACTTCACCGGCGACGGCGCGCGCCAGGACGCGGACGGCTACTTCTGGCTTATGGGCCGCGTTGACGACGTCATCAACGTCTCGGGCCACAGGCTCGGCACCATGGAAGTCGAGTCCGCGCTCGTCGCGCATCCGAAAGTCGCCGAAGCCGCTGTCGTCGGCCGTCCCGATGATCTCAAGGGCCAGGCCATCGCCGCCTTCGTCACCCTCGAGTCGGGCAATCAGCCCACAAACGAGCTTAAGGACGAGCTGCGCAAGTGGGTCTCGAAGGAGATCGGCTCGCTCGCCCGGCCTGACGATATTCGCTTCACTGAGGCTCTGCCCAAGACCCGCAGCGGCAAAATCATGCGCCGCCTGCTGCGCGACCTTGCCACCCACGGCGAAATCAAGGGCGACGTCACCACACTCGAAGACTTCACTGTCATCGCCAAGCTGCGCGAAGCGGAAGAGGGCTGAGCAGCCTCAATGGGTCTGGGGGCAACCTAGCTTCCGGGTCGGCGACTACACTCCCGGAGATCAGGTGGCTTATACTTTTCGACAAATGAAGAGCGGACCGATGAGGTTGCGGAGCTCTACCCTCGCGTTGGCCTCTGGCTTGCTCTTTGGTGCCCTTGCGAACGCAACGGCGCAAGAATCCCCGTCGCAATCTGACCCGAAGAACGGGCCCGCGAAGCGGGTGGAAATTCCTCAATTACAGTCTCCGACCGGGCAGTTCGGTATCGGGCGTGTTGGCTACGAGTGGACCGATGGATCGCGTCCCGACGGCCATTCGGTTGACCCTCAGGCCCATCGCGACTTGATGGTCTATCTCTGGTACCCCTCGCCGAAGGGAAAGGCAGGAGAGTTCGGAGAGTACCTGCCCGGCGCGAAACGGATGGACGCGAACTCAGCTGTCCGGCCTGTTATGCAGGAGGAGTTTGGACCCAACTGGCCGTTCATCCTTTCAGGAGCGATCTCTTCTCTTGCGGTCGAGAATGCACCCGTCGCGAGATCCCACAAGAAGTTTCCAGTGGTGATCCTAGCTCACGGCGTCGGAGGAACCTCCTTCGAATATACGTCGCTGATCTGAAACCTTGTGAGCCATGGATATGTTGTCGCAGCCATCGAGAATACCTACTTGGCTGCGGCAGTGGCGTTTCCGGACGGACGAATTATCCCGTCGTACCATGAGCCTGAGCCGCCCAACCTCTCGCCCGATCAGCGCTTCCAGCGAATGATGAAGAACGTGGGGCTGGAGATCGACACTGGCGCGCGGGATACAGCGTTTGTGCTGAGTCGGCTAACCGAGCTGGAGGATGGAAATCCGAATAGATTTGTCCTCAGAAATAGGCTCGATCTGAATCGTGTCGCCGCGATGGGACATTCGGCGGGCGGAGCGAATGCCACACTCGCCTGCCAAATGGATGCCCGATTCAAAGCCTGCCTAAGCCTTGACGGTCAGATGCCACCCGTTGCGGCGTTTCCAGAGGATCCGGATGGAAAGTGGTTCACGCAGCCCGTTCTTCTTCTCGAAGTGGATCATAACGGCGGTCGTTGGATGGGATTCAACGCTGCGCAGAACGATGTGTACCTCAAGAAGAAGGAAGATCAGCTGAACCGCTGCCCTGCAGGCTGCTATGACGTGGTATTGAAATCGCCGGGGCTGGTTCACGGAAGCTTCAGCGACTATCCCCTTCTGGCAGCGATGGGCCGCTCAGCGGAAACGAAAGACGCGCTTCACAACTTGGGCCTGACGGAGTCGTACATTACCGCTTTCCTCGATCAGAGTTTGAATCACACGAGCCCGCCACTGCTCGACGTCAAACTGCATCATTCCGAAGCGATGGTAAAACAGTACGGTCACTGATCCTAGGTGGTCCGAGGGCCGAATTCTTTTTCGATCGTTGTCGGATTACCGGCCATGCGGACAGTGCCCCCATTTTTGCGCCTAGCGGTGTCGCATCATCCGTCTACTTATAATGAATAGGGCCTCGCAGATTGCTCTCTGCGCTCATTGCCTTATCCAACTTTCCTT
>JBEKAJ010000094.1:0-11362 GCA_050018295.1 Occallatibacter sp.
ACGGGCCACCTCGCCATCTGGAGCCTGATTCTGTGCGGCTTCGCCAACTCCATCATGTACCCGACGATCTTCGCACTCGGCATCGCCGAACTGGGACCTTTGACCAGCAAGGGTTCGGGCGTAATCACGATCGGTAATTTCGGTGGAGCAGTGATTCCGCCGCTGTTTGGACTGATCGCCGACAAGGCGGGCTACCAGCACGCATTCCTGCTGCCCATCACCTGCTACCTCTTCATGACCTATTACGGTGTTTCGGGATACAAGCCGGAGCGCAAGGCTGCAGCTTAGGTTTTCTTCAGCATTCTTCCACCAGGCCCTTCGGTGCATGCTGTGGGGCTTGCTGTTTCTGCGCACGCGCAGCGCGAAAGGCCGTAAACAATGCGGGCGCAGCGCCGATTCTCCACGGCGAGCCGCGGACACATTGCCTCAAAGCGAGACAAACAGGTGCACAACATCGGGACAGCGGCTGGAGCGTGTTGCGACAGTGTTTGTCTACCAACGCGACACCCTGGATCGCGGCGAAACAGCCAACGCCCCCAAAAAACTTAAAGAAGATGACTAAAGTTATTTCGGCACGGACCGATGAAGGGGGTGGATGCGAACAGGCCAATCCGAAAGTGACGGCGACTTTGGCAGGACCAACGAGGCGCCAACGGATTTGAGGACCACGCGGCATCCGAGAAGGAGTTGACCCCATGGCCCTCGGTGTTTTGAACAATCTGTCGGCAATCTACGCTGAGAACAACCTCAACAACACGAACGCCAGCCTGCAGACGGTGTTGCAGCAGTTGTCGTCGGGGTCGCGCATCAACTCCGGAGCGGATGACGCGGCCGGCCTTTCGCTGGTCAACGGTCTGGAGGCGAATTCGGTTGCGCTCACGCAATCCGGAACCAACGCCACGGAGGGCGTGGGGCTGCTGCAGGTGGCCGACGGCGCTCTTTCGCAGGTGACGAGCCTGCTGGACCGCGCGGTGACGCTGGCTACCGAAGCCTCGAACGGCACTCTCAATTCGACTCAGGAGGGCGCGGCGAACCAGGAATACCAATCGATCCTGGCCGAGATCACCAACATCGGATCGACCACCACCTACAACCAGGAGCAGGTGTTCGACGGCACGGTGGTATCGATCTACACCGGCGACTCTTCGACTGAGGGTTCGTCGGTCGACGACCTGAATATTCACTCCTTGTCGTCCTCGGCTCTGGGCGACACAAACGGCACGATGTCCTATAGCAACGGGCAGAGCAACGTGTTTATTGACCTGTCAAAGAACGGCACGGATGCGACGCTCGGCGACGCCTTCGTCAACGGCACCACCACGCTCAACGTCTATTACCAGGCCACGGGAGCGGGCGGCGCTGTAGCCACCCAAACCGCTCAGATCAGCGTGGGCGGCGCCACCGGATACGCGGATACGGTCGCGGGCATGATCAGCGCTATCAATAACGCCAACCTCGGCTTGACCGCAACTTTCTCCACTGCGGCGCAGGCCGGCAAGGAGGCTGTGGCTGCGGGCGTCGGCACCGACACCGGCATTCAGCTTTCTGGTCCGGGTGCGGGCGTAGGAAGCGGCAACACGCCAGGTTCGCTGGGCACGCTGACACTGCCCGACACTGGCGTAGTAGCCGACGGCGATACCCTCACCGGAAGCCTCGCGGTCACTGACTCTTCAGGTGTGACGCACACACTGGTTCTGGGTGTGGGTGGTGTCCCCACCACAATGGGCGCTCTGGCCAATTACATTAGCGGCCTCGGTTACGGCATCACGGCCACTTATACTGCCGGTGTCAACGGTCCGCCGGCGACGGCTGGCAACATCACGTTTACCTCGGAAAGCGCGAAAACAGCCGTAGTGCCAACCAACGTCGTAGATACGACAGACGCCAATACTGCCGCAGTCTGGACACCGGCCGCTGCGTTTTATTCCATTGGAGTCACCAATCCCGCTGGCGCGGCCACCATGGAGGATGCTGCCACCGGGCAGGCAGTGAGCTCTGTTCTTACTGCCGACCCGAACGGCCAGGGCGGCATCGCGACGATGAGCTATTCCGACAGCGCAGGAGAGGATCTGAGCAACACCAACCTCACCGATCAGACAAACGCTCAATCCGCGCTGAACCTGCTGAATCTGGCCATCAGCGATGTGGCCGCGCAGGATGGCTACATCGGCGCGCAGATCAATACTCTCAACTCGCTGAGCCAGGTGATGAGCACGCAACAGGAAAACGTGGTTTCGGCGCAAAACGCGATCCAAGCGACCGATTATGCCTCGGCTACCTCGAACATGTCGAAGTACGAGATTCTGAGCCAGACTGGCATCGCGGCGCTGGCCCAGGCCAACCAGGTGCAGCAGGAAGTGACCAAGCTCCTGCAGTAGTCAGAAAGGTTTCGTAAGACTGCAGTACCTTCAAGACAACCCAGGGACAGGGCGGCGGCATGGCGAAAGCTTTGCCGCCCTTTCTTTTGGAAGACGGGGGCGTAAACGACGCAGACAAGTTCGTCGACCCCGAGAGTTCAGAGGAAAGGATTCCGGACCTGGACGTCCGTGAAGCGCTGGCCGTGCTGGAGATCCTCGGAAAAAAGGATCTCGCATCGCGCCTGGATCGCAGCCGAGACGATCAGCGAGTCGTACCATGAGAGCCCGCTTTGGGAGTTCAGATACAACGCCTCCGCACAGAGAGCCTGCGACGAATGCACGGCGAGCAGCGGGCGAAAGACCGAGTTCAGATATTGTGCGGCGTCTGCCGCGGGCATGGATTGTGAGAACCGTCTGAGTGCGACGTTGAAAAACTCCTGCACCACCTGATAGCTGACGACTCCCTTTTGCCTCGTCAGCGCATCGCGGATCAGTCGCGTGGCTCTCCGGGCCTTCGAGGGTGCGCTTTGATCGAACGAGTAAACGAAGATACTTGTATCGAGGAAGAATCTATCGCTCATTCAATTCTTCCCTGCTGAAGCGCCGGCCTGCATCGACGTTTTGCAAGCGCATCATCAGAGCATCGAACCCCTGGGCGTCTCCCGAGCTCTGCGTAAACTGCGCAAGCCATTCCCGGAATGCCTCGTTCAGCGTTCTGCGCTGCTCTCGTGCGATCAAGCGCGCCCGCTCGATCAGATCCTCGTCCGCGCTCAAAGTAATGTTCTTCATACGAAACTAGTGTCCACTATTCTCGTGTACTTGGCGAAGCCGCTCGTGAAGATTCTTCTGCGGGCGTCCAGTCCTTGCGCTTTATTATGAGGTAGATACAGGAAACCTTGATCACGATCGACGCTCAGAAGAGCTCTTAGCTGCCTCTACCATTCCCCCGTACTGAGGTACTGATCGATCGCCCTCGCGGCTTGGCGCCCCGCTCCCATGGCCAGGATCACGGTGGCTCCGCCCGTAACAATGTCGCCGCCAGCAAAGACGCCGCGCTTGCTGGTCCGCTTGGTCTCGGGATCGGCCACGATGTAGTTGTGCTTGTTGGTGGCGAGGTCGGGCGTGGTGCTCTGGATCAGCGGGTTGGCCGTTGTCCCCACGCCGATGATGGCCACGTTGACAGGCAAAACGAACTCCGAGCCGGGGATCGGCACGGGACGGCGGCGTCCGTCGGCATCGGGCTCGCCCAGCTCCATACGCACGCAGCGCGAGCCGGTGAGCCAGCCTTTTTCGTCGCCGAGGAATTCGACTGGACTGGTGAGCATGCGGAATTCGATGCCTTCCTCGCGCGCGTGACCAACCTCTTCGGCGCGCGCCGGCATCTCGGCTTCGGAGCGCCGGTAGACGAGCGTCGCCGTCTTCGCGCCCAGCCGCCGCGCCGTCCGCACGGCGTCCATGGCTGTATTGCCGCCGCCCACCACGATCACGTCGCGATCGCGGCAGTCGTGGATCGGCTCATCGAACTCAGGAAAACGGTAGGCGCGCATCAGGTTAGTGCGGGTGAGGAACTCGTTGGCCGAGTAGACGCCGTTCAGGTGCTCGCCGGGCACGCCGAGAAAAACCGGCAGGCCCGCGCCGGTGGCCACAAAAACCGCGTCGTAGCCCTCGACGCGCATCAGCTCGTCGAGCGTCACGCTCTTGCCCACCACTACGTTGGTCTCGAATTCCACGCCCATGCGCTGCAGATTGTCCACTTCTTCCTTCACGATCGCCTTCGGCAGGCGGAACTCTGGAATGCCGTAGACGAGGACGCCGCCGAGCTCGTGCAGCGCCTCAAAGACGCGTACGCGATGGCCCTTCTGAATCAGATCTCCGGCCGCTGAAAGCCCAGCCGGGCCGCTGCCCACGATGGCCACGCTCTTGCCCGTGGGCGGAGCGATGGCGGGCAATCCGAGCTGGCCGCTGTCGCGCTCAAAGTCCGCGATAAACCGCTCGAGGTTGCCGATGGCTACCGGCTCACCTTTTTTGCCGAGCACGCAGCCGCCTTCGCACTGGCTCTCCTGCGGGCACACGCGGCCGGTGATGGCGGGCAGCACGTTGTCCTCGCGCATCTTCGCCGCCGCGGCCAGAAAATCGCCCGAATAAATCAGCGCCACAATCTCCTTAATCTTGACGCCCACCGGGCAATCCAACTGGCAGCCGGGCTTAGCGCAGGCAATGCAGCGCGTGGCCTCATTCACGGCGCCTGAAGCAGCCAATCCCTGGTTCACTTCCTCAAAGTTGTGTGCGCGTACTTGAGGATCGAGCTCCGGCATATGCACACGTGGAATCTGCATGCGCTCCTTGAGGGGAAGCGGATTGACGGGAAGCGGCGGCGGGTCAGGCATAGTGATTCTCCCCCTGCGCCTCGAGCCGCGCACGCAACTGCGCTGCTTCTTTTTCCTTTGTGGCCAGCGCCGCGCGCACGCGCGCCAGCTCTTCCTGCTTGTGCCGCTCAAACTCTTTCAGCGACTGGCACTCCTGGTTGCGATACATGGCGTTGCGCTGCATCAACACGTCAAAATTCACCAGCGACGCGTCGAACTCTGGCCCGTCGACGCAGGCAAACTTGCTTTGGTTGCCCAAAAGCACGCGGCCGCCGCCGCACATGCCCGTGCCGTCCACCATGATGGAGTTCAGGCTGACCATGGTTTTGATACCAAGCGGCGCGGTGATTTCCGCCACAGCGCGCATCATGGGTACGGGGCCCACGGCAAGCACGAAGTCCAGCTTGCGGCCGGCGGCGAGCAACTCGTTTAGCTTCTTGGTCACCAAGCCCTGTTCGCCGTAGCTGCCGTCGTCGGTGAGGATGTAGGCCTCATGGCTCGCGGCGCGCACTTCGTCTTCAAAGACCACCATCTCTTTGCTGCGTGCGCCTTCAATGAAGATGACGTGATTGCCGGCTTCCCTGAGCGCGTTGGCGGTGGGCAGCGCCATGGCCGTGCCCACGCTTCCGGCCAGAATCACGGCCGTTCCGTAGTTCTTGATCTCGGAAGGCCGGCCCAGCGGACCGACGACATCGAGAATCGAGTCGCCCGCCTCAAGCGAGTTGAGCAGCGATGTGGTCTTGCCCACGGCCTGCACAGCGATGGTGATGGTTCCGGCCGCCGGATCGGCGCTCTTGATGGTGAGCGGAATGCGCTCGCCCTGATCGTGGACTCGCAAAATGACGAACTGCCCCGGCCGCTGCTTGCGCGCGATGCGCGGTGCCTCGACGGTAAACTGCCGGATGTTGAGGCCGGCGGTGCGGGCATCCACGATCTTGAACATGGCCTGACTCGTTCTTCGTCTCGCGCTTCGCTTCGATTCCTGACGACGCGCCCGTGGGGCCTGGCCCAAGGCGGTTTCCGCTTCGCGCAGGGCCCATGGAACACTGGAGCGCCGGCGCGAAGGTCGCTCCGTGCACCTCGTTCAGCCTTGATTATTCAGGAATTGCGGGTTTTGGCTTGTGACGCGAGTCACGCGCCGGAGAGTTGGCCAGACGCGGCAGTGGCTTACCCTTGCCGCGCCTTCCAAAGCAGATACAGCCCCCAGGCCGCCAACGTGCATTCGTCCCGGATCGTCCCGTCGAGCATCATGCGCTCAAATTCCGGGATTGGAACGGAACGAACCAACAGATCGTGCTCCTCGGCGTCAGGATTCTTTTCTGCGGGCGTAAGGCCCGAGGCCAGGAACACGTGTTCGCGTTGCCGGGCGAAGCCGTAGGCAACCCACATCATTCCCAGACTGGTCATCTGCGTGGCCTCGAGGCCGAGTTCTTCCTGCAATTCGCCGCGCGCCAGCTCCTCGGGGCTCTCGATCGCCCGCTCCCAGGTGCCCTGGGGCAGCTCCAGCGCCCGCTCCCCAATCGTGTAGCGGTACTGTTCTACGAGCCAGACGCGCCCGTCCTCGATAGGCAGGATGATGGCTCCGTCGTGTCTCTCCACCACGCCATAGATGCCCTTTTGGCCGTTCGAGCGCAGGATCTCGTCCTCGCGCACGAGGATCCAGCGGTTGCGGTAGACCTCGCGGCTTGAAAGCGTTGTGATGGTTCGGCCTGCGTCGTGATCGACCGGATGCATCAGGTCTCCTTGTGGGTTTCGCGAGGGTCCGCGCCGCATGAAGGCGCTCGCTAGCAATTCAACACGACAGCCGAGCAGCCCGGACGCGCAGGCCTCCATTGCACCAGAAACTCGGTCAGGGCTGAGGACTCCATGCTCCGCATCGCTTCAAACTCGCCGTTCTTCTGGCTGTAAAGCAGCGCGCCGTGCTCGCTCAGGACCGCCAGCGCGGGCACGCCTTTGTTGAGCGGAACTCCGTACTTCTCGGCGAGGTCGAGATTGGCATCGTAGCGGCCAATGTTGATGTGGACCACGACAAAACTCGCCTCGATAAGCGGCTGGTTCTTGCTGTCGTGCATATAAAAATCCAGCACCTGGCAGTCGCCGCACCAGTTGCCGCCAAAGTCCAGAAGAATACGGCGGTGCGTGGCCGCGGCCGTCTTGAGGGCGGCGGCCAGGTCGGCCCTGGCTTGCGATGGATCGGGAAAAACGTCACGGCCGGCGGAGTTGGCCATGCCCGTCGCAAGCGCGAGCAATCCAGCCAAAGCAAAGAACTTGACGGCCCTCATTGGGGTGACCTCCACGGCTCTTCCCAGTCTGCCACAACAGCCCCCCGCCGGGCATTCTGCTGCGCATTTGTGCGACAATAGGGGTTTGAGGAAGCGCGCTGTGTAAGTTGCTGCGCGCGGAGGAACATCGATGGGCGATCTACTTCAGCCTTGGCACATTATCGTGCTGGCCATCGTTGCGTTCTTGCTGTTCGGGGCCAAGCGGCTGCCGGAGCTGGGTAAAGGACTGGGCGAGGGATTGAAGGGCTTTCGCGAGGGCCTGAAGGGCGTCTCCGATCCGCCGCCAACGGCGCCGCCGGCTCAGCAGCAGAACACGCCGCCCCCGCCTCCGGCTTCGAACGCACCGGTCGAGCCGAAGTAACGCTGCCTTCGCGGGCAGTGCGGCGATTTTAGCCCGAGGCGCAACGTGCGCTTTCGTGCTGCGAGGCGCAACAATCTCAAGCCGAACTAAAAAGCCTGTGCCAATGCACAGGCTTTCGTGTTTCTGTGGCTGAAAAATCGGCTGCGCGCTTACTTGTAATCCTGCGCGGACGGATAGTAGCCACGCTTGGCGATCACCGTAACGTTAGGCCGATCGACGCGCACATCGATGGGGCGGAACTTGTCGTCGTAGAATGACTCGCTAGTCAGGTAGCCCAGCGTGTATTGGTCGCGGGCCTCTTCGGCAATTTTGGCGTAGCTTCGCTCGATGCCGTTCACGCTGCCCTCGGCATAATAATCGCCGCCGGTCTCGGCAGTGTACCTGTAAAGAATATTGTCATAGACGCCAGTGAAGGGGATGTGGATGCGGTCAACCCACTCCCCGCCCCAGCGCGCCGTGTCGCCTACCAGCGTGCCGAAGACGGCGATCTTGTTGGTTTGCAGGTAACGTACAACTTCCTTCCAGCTCGCCTTGCTGCCGTACTCCTTGCCGTCGGAGATCACGAAGATGATGCGCCGGCGGTCCTTGGGACGCGTGGAAAGCTCCTTGGCAGCGGCCAGAATCGCGTCATTGAGGGTGTGAATCTCCTTGGGAAGATTGAGCTCCCCGATTGTCTGCGTCGACTTGCCCGGTTGCAGATTGGGGTCCGGGCAATTCCCGTTGATGGAGATCGCACAGGCTGAGAACGGTGAGCTTGGATCAGGAACCATGGGGTCGCTGCCAGTGGCCTGTGCCAGCGAAAGCACAGCAGGCAGGCGGGCGCTCTGCGCTCCGGTAAAGCCTGTCCACTCCTTGGGGCCGTTGGTGTAAGTAAAGACCGCAGCCTCGTCATAGGGCGCGAGCGCACCCTGGATGGAGCCCATGGAATTGTTCACCTGCGCCATGATGTTCGAGGGCAGCGTCTGATCGATGACAAAGGCGATGGAGAGCGGCTCCGGATCCACGCTGAACACGCGCAGCGTCTCGCGGGTATTGTTCTCGTAAACAGTGAAGTCCCGCCAGGTAAGTCCCGATACAAGATTCCCTTTGGAATCCTTCACCGTGACTGGAACCTGGACGAAGTTTACATGCACAACGAACTGCGCCATCGCGGCGGTCCCCTCTTCAGGAGGGGTGGCCTGCGGCGCTTCTCGCCGCTCGACCACAGGCTCCTGGCTCGGGGGGGTGGGTGGCTGATCGGGGCCAGGCTGTGCCGGGCCCGCTGCCGCGGAGGGGCTAGGATTGGACGGCGCCTGCGTGGCGCCGATTCCGGGCGTAATCGCCCCGTTGACCCCGGGGAGCGGAGGCGGAGCTTGCGGCGTGGGCGCATCGGGAACAGGGGTCTGCTGTTGGGCCACGATCCCCGAGGCCAAAACCAGCCCTAAACCCAGCAGTCCCACCGGCGCAATGGCTTTCCAATGCTTCACCGCGAAGTTGTCCTTCCCAATGCCCTTGATGCGGACCCCTGGATGGAGCGCTGAGCGAACCGCAGAAATTGGCGGCACGCTCCAGAAAGGCCGCAATCCACAGACTATCAGACGCGGCAGACAGGCGCAGGTTGCCTCAATTCACGCGAATAGGCCCGCAATCCGCTGCGTTATGCTCTCCTAGGAGTCGAGTTTTCGTCTAACGGAGCATCATGCGCCTAGGGTGTGTCCGAGGGGTCGGAATTGCCGCATTCTTGGTCGGCTTGCCACTGTTGCCAGCGGTGGGATGGGCTCAGCTTGCGCCCTCGCCCGACGCGCCCCCGGTGAGCACTGCGCCAGCTCCTCCGCCGGAGGAGACGCCGGTGGAGACCCTCAAAGTGCAGGTGAACCTGGTCGACCTGTTCTTCACGGTCAAGGACAAGAGCGGAACTCTGATTCCGCATCTCACGCGCAATGAGTGCCAGGTGACCGAGGACAAGACGACGCAAACATTCAAGAGCTTTGTGGCGGAAACCGACCAGCCGCTCACGCTGGGCATTCTGCTTGACACCTCGGGCAGCCAGCAACGAGTGCTGCCGCTGGAGCAGCAGGCAGGTAGCCAGTTTCTGGAGCAGGTTTTGCGGAAGCAAGATGAAGCCTTTCTGGCTGAATTCGACGTGAATGTCGACCTCCTGCAGGACTTCACCAACAGTCCGCACTTGCTGGCGCGCGCCATGGACAAAGCGCAGATCAACATCGGCGGCGGATCTCTAGGCCCTCCCGGCCTCGGCGGCGGGCCGGTCCCCATCAGCAATCCCAAGGGCACTGTGCTCTATGACGCGATTTACGAAGCCACCAACAACAAACTCAACCAGGAGACCGGCCGCAAAGCACTGATCATCCTGACCGACGGCGAGGATGAGGGCAGCAATCACAAGATTCGCGACGCCATCGCGGCGGCGGAGAGAAATAACGTCATCATTTACGTGATCCTGATTGCCGACCGGGAAATGTATTGGAGCCAGGGTGAGGGCTATTACGGCTACTCCCCGGCGAAGCAGATCTCGGACGAGTCCGGCGGCCGGCTGATCGACGTGGGCAACAACGGCGCCAAGCTGCAGGCTGCGTTTCAGCAGATCGAAGCCGAGCTGCGCACGCAGTACGTGGCCAGTTACACGCCCAGCAACACCAAAGAGGACGGGACATTTCGGCACATCGGGTTGGAGTGTCACGGCGATAACGGCGAAAACCTCAAGGTGCAGGTGCGCAAGGGCTACTATGCACCGTCGCCGGGGAACTAAGAACCCCTGCACCGCATTTGATCCTCCGGCCTGGACGCGGACGGGCCTTTGAAAGGATCTCCGGATGAAAACCGCCATCACCCTCGCGGTGACCATCGTCTCGCTCACCGGCATTCCCCTCCTGGCGCAAGACTCCGCTTCAGACGCGAACGCAAGCTCATCGGCGAATGACTCCGTAAAGGTGACCTACGCGCCGGCCGCTGGAGGGTTCGGCGACCTGGCGGCTTCACACGCGTGGGAGATGTCCGCGGTGACGGGCGAACTCGAAGGCAAGCTGGATTCGAAGACCGCCAAAGTGGGCGATCGAGTTGTGCTCAAGACCACGGAGAAGGTGCAGACCTCCGACGGAACGGTGATTCCCAGAGGTTCGCGGGTGGTGGGCCACGTAACCGAAGTGCAGGCGTACGACACGGATCATGGTCCGGCACGGATCGCCATTGCGTTCGATCGCGTGGAGCCGAAGAACGGGCAGAGTATCGCGGTTCACACGTTGATCCGTAGCGTGAGCCCGAACGGCATGGCCGCGAATTCGATGAACGACGATCGGGTGATGGACATGCCCATGAGTGGCGGCGGCCCAAGCAACGAGGCAAGGATGGGCGGCGGGCAAGGTACAGCCTACGGCCGCGGAGGAGGAGTGACGAGGGAGACCGGTGGTCTGGCAGGCGACACGATTGACCGGACCGCCAATGCGGCCGCTTCAGAAAACGACAGAGCGAACGCAAACCTTGGATCGACAGAGGATTCATCGACAGCAGTTGCAGGACGAGGCGACTTGAGCGCGGACACCGGCGCTCACGGAGTTGCGGCGGCACGCGCTCGACCGCATCCGACGGGCATTCCCGGCGTGATGCTCGCCGGCAACAGCTCCTCTTCGGGTGTGTTGCTGGCTTCGCTCAAGAACATTCACTTCGAGAGCGGAACGCAAATCCAGTTGGGCGTTGTGGCGGACCGGTAAGGACAGGATTCAGGGATCAGGGGTCAGGGATCAGTTCTTTCCGTGCTCAGGACGCGTCGACGCTGAAGTGTGGGCGATGAATCTAAAGCCAGCGACTGAGGCTTGATCACTGACAACCGATCACTGAACACTGTGCTGTTTTCGGACAGTACGTTACCGAAGTTGCGCGACGCCGTAATCTGGCGCAGAGAAGGGTGCTTCGGTAGTATCGGCAGCAATAGAGGAAACTTGAGGCCGCCGGCGAAAAAAACTTCGGCCTCAGTCATTCCCGCTCCGAGGTGCTCTTCATGGC
>JBEKAJ010000095.1:0-11231 GCA_050018295.1 Occallatibacter sp.
GGTCAATGGTCTTCTGCGATTCTTACGTCAGACAAGTCGTGAAAAAGGCCACAAAAGAGAAACGGTCCGTCGAGGAAAAGGAAATCCGCCAGGCCCTCGTGGCACTGCTCGCAACTCTTCTCCTGCAGGCGTCGGAAGTGCCCAGCGGCCCCGTCCCCAATTGAATCGCTCGACACAACTTACCTTCCCATGTCGAACAGAAAGCGCTGGACAGCGCGTTGCTGATGCTATGAGACCGTAAGGGCGCGAGCGATGGAGATGCGATTCCAATCACACAGATTCCCACGCAACGCCGTTTTGCGACATTACCCGGTCAGTGATAGTGGGAGATGAGGACCATGATGAGCAGAATGACGACCGGAATCAGGGCCAGCCCCGTGTAATAGAGAATCTTGCGGGAAAGCTGGGATTTGCGTTTTTGCCAGTTGAGGAGTTCGGGGCGTTCCTCCACGCCGACCTGATCGGGATGCTCAAGGTCGTGGATGAACTCCTTTGCAGTGGCGTAGCGATTTTTGGGATCCCGCTCCAGGGCGCGGTAAATGATCTCCTGCAACTCCGGGGAAATCGAGGGATCGGCCACACTCGGCGGAAGGGGATGATTCAACAGGCGGTCGTTCATGGCGGCCATTGGGGAAGGGCCGGAGAAGGGCAATTTACCAGTGAGCATCTCGTAGAGGATGACACCCATGGAGTAGAGATCGGTGCGGCCGTCGCCGCGCTTGCCCTTCACCTGTTCCGGCGCGATGTAATCGGGCGTGCCCAGCATGGCGGTGAAGTTGGCGTAAGTAAGGCGCCGCGAGGCTGTGTCACCGGCAATGCCGAAATCGATGAGCTTGATGTGGTCGTTGTCATCGACGATGATGTTTTCCGGTTTGAGGTCGCGGTGGACAACGCCGTTCGAGTGGATGTAATCGAGAGCCTTGAGAACTTCGATGGCGATGCGGATGGCGCGGTCCTGGGGAAGGCGGCCTTCGTTGAGGATTTGGCGCAGCAACCGGCCTGGGCACCACTCCATGACCATGTAGACGCGGGAGCGGCGATCTCCGCCGAAGACGCGCATGACGTTAGGGTGTTGAAGGCGTTCGCCAATCTCCGCTTCGCGCTTGAAGCGGTCGAAAAGGATGGGATCGGCTTCCATGTCGGGATGGGGAATCTTGAGGGCGACAATGCGGCCGTCGCGCGTATCGGTAGCGCGAAAGATCGTGGCCATGCCGCTCTTCGCAATGGGCGCATCGATGCGGTAGGAATCCACCTGCGTTCCGGGTTCTAAGACATCGTAAAAGCTCATCTTGCGGTGCGCTCCAACGGGGACTTATCTACTGTATCGGGTGTGAGCCCCGGAAACAGAATGGACCTGCCAAAATCAGAGAAGAAGGGTTCAGGAATCAGCAACACATGTGCCCCACTTTTCTCATACCGGCAGTCTATAGGGGCGACCGCGATACATGCCCACCTGTTCGACCGAGCGGACGCGAATCACCTGCGCCGTGGTGTTGTCGCCACCGTCGATTTCGACCGCACGGGTGACGAGCTCGTGGGCGATCTGGGAAGCATCTTTTTTTTGCGAAGCAATGCGGGCGATCTCGGCTTCGCTCATCTCGTCGTGCAGACCGTCGGTCGACAGGACCAGAACGTCGCCCGGCTGCAGGCTGAGAGCATTGGTATCGGGAGAGACAAACATCTCCGGCCCGACTGAACGGATGAGAACGTGGCGGGAATCAGAAGAGGAGATGTCGCCGGCGGAAATCAGGCCCATCTTACGCTGCTCGTTCACCCAGGTGTGGTCTTGGGTGATTTGCCGGGCCTGGCCGTTGCGGACCAGATAACAGCGCGAATCGCCCACGTGCGAGACGACGGCCTGGTCGTAACGCAGGGCGCACGCGACCAGGGTGGTGGCCATGTTCTTGCCGCGGTATTCGGGCTCGAGCCTGCGATCGTGCACGGCGGCATTGGCGTTCTGGATGAGTCGAGGCAACAGGCTGATGAGCATGGAGCCTGATTGCGCCTTGGCAAACTGTTCGGTGATGACCGAGACGGCTGTGGCCGAGGCGACCTCGCCCAGATCCATTCCGCCGACTCCATCGGCAACAACGAAGAGAAAGCCGTGGGAACGCGCCTGCTGGCGCGTGGAAGGGATAAAGGAGCCCATGGCGTCTTCGTTGTTGGTGCGGACTTTGCCGAAGTCGCTTGCCTGGCCGAACTGTACGTCCAACATATGCGCCGCCGCGTAGAGCATCTCGCGCATCGCGTGGGGGGAGATGCCGTTCTTAATCAAAGTTCAGGATAAAGCCACAAAAAAGCGATGGGTGGTTGCCTCTCCCCAGCCTCTCATAACGAGGCTGAGGAGAGGGTCCACCCTGGTTTTTGGGGGTTGAGTTGAAGTTCTGACTAGACTGCGTCTCTCGAGGTCAACAGCACCGTCTTGCCCTTGGCCTTGGAAGATCGCAGGAAGTAGATCGCTCCGTAGATGCCCCATATCGCCGCGATGCCCAGCGCGGTAAGGGGTTCCATCTTCGTGCCAAGGTTGAAGAACGGCCCAGCCACGTAGAACGCCATGCAGGTCAGGTTAGCGAGCAAACCGAAGCCAGGAATCAGCCAATGCTTGAGCAGGTTGAAGTCTGAGCGTCCGGTGTAGGCCACCATGCACAGGAAGCAACTCAACGCGTAGAGGATGAAGGTGCCGAAGTTGGATGTGAGCGTGATGGCCAGCAGCGAGTTGGGCAGCTTGGCCAGGGTGTCGTGGGGCAGATAGCCCCAACTGGAGAAGATGCCGTGAGGCAAAGCCGCGATGGAGGCGTCGGCCGGCGCGCTGGCGTCGCCGAACATCAGCGAAACAGCGATTACGCCGATGACCGCTGAGATCGCCGCGAGCGTCCAGATGGCTTTGCGCGGTGAAAGGGACTCAGCGTGCAGCATGCCGAAGTGCTCGGGCACCTCCTCGTCCTTGCCCATGGCGTAGGTGACGCGGGCGCCGGTGTTCATGCAGGCCAGCGTGGTGCCGATGAGGGCGAGGAATACCGTGAAGGCCTCGACCTCCATGAAGTACTTGCCATGCCCCTGGCCGAGCAGGGCGTCGCCGACGATGATCATCATGTCGCCGATAGGCGCAGCCGAGCTGACTGCGCTCTGCATGGTATAGCCGGAATTGAGGAAGTAATTGGCGCAGAAGTACTCAAAGAGGTAACAGACCAACCCCTGAATCAATAGCGAAGCAATCACGGCGATGGGAATATGCTTGGTCGGATTTTTTGCCTCGCCTCCCATCGAGGTGACCGACTCGAAACCGACGAGAATGAGAATGGCGACCGTGGATTGGATAAAGACCCAACTCCATTTGTGGGGACCAATCACCGAGGCAGCGTTGGGATGAGTGAGGAAGTTGCCGCTTGAATCGGTGGTGGGATAGGAGATGATATAGGGAACCGGCTTGCCAGCCGCGTCAAGCAGCGGCAGAGGATTGCCGCCGGAGTCGCGCATGATGGAGCCATCTTTAGCTGTGGCGAACTGGTAGTTGTAAGTGGCCAGTGTTTGCGTATCGTATTGATACGCGGTGGGGCCTGTGGTGCCGTCAGGATGGCTCGCGCGATAGCCGAGCGCAAGAACGCTGAAGACTACCAGGGCGGAGATCTGAATAATGTTGATGGCCAGGTTGACGGCCGTTGATGCGCCTGCGCCCTTCGCGGCGATCCAGGCCACGAAGAACGAGAAGACGACCGCGACCAGCGCCATGAAGACCGGGCCAGGGTTGGCGCCGCTCATGAAGTTCGGAAACAGGAAGCCGACCACGTATCCGCAGAAGACACCGGTGACGGCCACCATCACGCCGGGATAGACCCAGTAGTAGAGGTGCGAGCCCCAGCCGACAATGAACTTGGCGAGGCGGGCGTATTTGAAGCCCGCGTCTTTGGAGAGCATGGCCTGTTCTGCGTAGAAGTAGCTGGATCCAGTGCCGGGATAGAGCTTGGAGATCTCGGCGTAGGACACGGCTGTGGCCAAGCAGAGCAGCAGGGAGACGAAGATGCCCAGCCACATGGATGGGGCAGTGGATGGTTGCCCGGCAACGCCGGTAGCGGCCTGGATGACGAAGGTGAGCCAGAGGAAGGCGCCGGGGGCGATGAGCGCCATTGCGTTGCTGGTCAACCCGGTTAGGCCCAGGGTGGCCTGCATCTGAGGTGCTTTCTGATCTGCCATGAGCATTCTCCTGAGATTTTGAGGTTCGTTTTGGCGGCTCCCGGCGGTTGTCCCCCGGGATTTTTTCAAACTCAAATGGGCGACGTGCTCGTCCGCGCCAGGGAACCCTTTGAGCAACGGCGCTGCTTGCTGCGGGACCTGCCGGTGAGCTTGGTTAGGCTTTGGCCGGTCCCGGTTCAGTTGCGGTAGTGCGAGTCTATCGGTCGTCCCATCAGGACGAAATAAAGTCTCATCAGGACGAAATGAAGAAACTCGGCTTTGTTAACGTTTCGGTCCGAAGAAGGCGATGAATGCCACCGTCACCGTCTGTTGTTGGTCGGTCGACTGGCTGGCCAGCTTGTTGAAGTACTGCAGGTTCGATTTGTCGATGCGATATTCGACGCGCATCAGCGCGCCTTCGACCCACTTGTACTCATAGGTGAGAGTGCCTTCGTAGAGGGTGTTTCCCGTTGGATAGGTGCCGGTTTGAAAGCCGTTCGCATCGTCAAAGTATTCAAATCGGCCAGCAATGGCATTCTTTGCAGATGCCTGTTCGTGGAATGCAAAGGCTACGCCGTCCCAGGTAACCAGCTTTGTGTTGCCTTGTGACACGAGTTCATCCTGATTCATGCCGTAATCGAAGTTGATGTACGCGTTGAACTTTCCGGGCGGTGTGAACAGCAGTGTTGTGTCGATCAGGTTGCGGAGCCCGGCTGTCGTGTTGTAGTTCTCGGGACCGACGATATAGTTGAGGTCCCAGGTAACCTTGGGCTTGACATACGCACTGGTGAACACCCCTGTGACGCCTCCGTTGCTTTTGGAGACGTTGTTCCAGCCGTTGACCAACTGGAAGCCGATGGTCTCGGTCTTCGAAACCGGCATTGAAGTGCGTGCGCCAAAGTGCCAATAGGGGATGGCGTTTACGAACAGCAGGGAACGCGAGTAATTCCAGTTGTCCTTGGCCTCGATGACCTCAGCTCCGGCCGACGTAACCCATTTGCCGAAGTCGAGTTCGAAACCCTTTGCCTTGGGCGGCTTGATGCTGAGAAATGCCTGCTCCAGGTAGTTGAGCTGATCGGTTGATGTGCTGTTCGTCGGGGCAGCGTTGATCAGGCTGTTGGTGCGGCCGTAAATGAAGTCGATGTGCGCGCCGACTGGATCGGGATCGTGGTTCAGCGTCAGCTTGGCCGCGCTCAACTCGAACTGATCCGTTTTGTCGTTGAAGTTATAGAGCTGGTTAAGTTGGTCGTAGCCATCCGTGGTGTTGGGGCGGTTGAAATTGAAGCTGTAGTAGCCGTCAATGAACCCGCTCAGATCCATGGGGCCTACGCTCCATGTGGGTGAAGGCGCGGGCGCTGTCGGAGCTGGTGCTGGGGCCGGAGCTTGTGCAGGTGTCGCGGAAGACGAATCCGCTGGCGCTGGTGCTGGTGCTGGTGTTTGCGCACCGGCCGTGAGCGCGATCGCCAACGCGGCTCCAGCAATGGATCGAAGGATTACAGGTGTGTTCGAGTGCATCGACACGATACCTCCAAGAAAAGATTTGTGCATGATGGGAGATGACATTGAAATACTCAAGGCGCGCTCCTGAACAACCTCTCAAGCGCCGGAAACTGGCGGCAAAAGTCGGCAGCGCAATTCGCACAGTTGAGGTTTGGACTGCCGGCGATCCCGGCCGGCAGTCGCGTTGTGGTGATAGGCGCCGTAGATTGGGTCAAACGAGCTATCACCAGTAACGCAAATAAAGCATAAAGAAGCTATGAAGAACGCAAAAAAGATTCCCGATGCGTGAATTTGAAGTTGGATTGGACCGTTTTGTTTGTTGGACTTCGTGGCGGATTGCGAGTGGCTTTGTTGCGATGCCGCGGAGCTTGCCAGTGAAGAGCAGGCGAAGAACCTGATAAAATTTTGTTTTCCTGGTTCAGAGCCTGCGCCTTATGGCAACTCCGCACTGAGTTGCGATTGATCCCTCGGTGGAATGAGGATGCATCGCAGGCAGCTGTGCTCCCCGGTTTCATTTCCCGCACCAGCCAGGTTGCCGCGGTGATTTCGCAAGTGGAAGGTGAGTGCTTAGTTGTCACAGAGCAACCCAGCCAGATCGGTCATCTTGTTTGGCCTGCCGCGCGGCTCCGGCTTGCGTGCGCTGCTATTCACGCTGGAGTGTGCTCTGGGAGTGGTGGCGGTGATTCTGGTGGCGGCGCTGGCGCATTGGTCCCCCCGGCTGCTGCCGGTGGCCGCGCTGCTTTATCTGCTCATCGTTGTTCCCACCGCGTTGCTGTGCGGCTTTTGGCAGGCGGTGATCGTGTCGCTCTCGGCGGTGGTGGCGCAGAGCTGGTTCACCGCGCGGCAGTCGGAGCTGGCCGTGGCGGCCAACCCGGCCACTTCCGTCACACTGTTAGTTTTTGTGCTGGTGGCGCTCACGGTGAGCAGGCTGTCAGCGCGAGTCACCAATCACGCACGGGAGGCCGAGTCTCGCGGCGGGCAAATGGAAGATCTCTACGAGTTCACGCGGCGAACCTTGCAGATGGACCTGCATGTGGAACCGGGTCCGCAACTGGCCGAGCTGGTGCATGAGATTTTCAATCTTGAAGCGGTCGCGGTGTTCGATGCCGATTTGCACGATGTCTACACGGCGGGGTTCTGGAACGTGGACCCGCAGGAGATGGCGCAGAACGTCTACTACTTCGAGACGTCGGATGACGATCCGGGGACAGGGATCGGCCGCCGCGTGGTGCGACTGGGATCGGTGCCCGTCGGCAGCCTGGTGGTGCGCGGGGACACCAGCCCCCTGACCAACAACGCGATTGCATCGCTGATCGCCATCACCTTCGATCGCTATCGTGCCTTCGCCAACGAGAGCCGCATCGAGACCGAGCGCCGCACCGAACAGCTCCGCGCCACGGTCCTCGACAGCCTGGCGCACGCTTACAAGACTCCGCTCACGGCCATTCGCGCGGCTTCAACGGGATTGGGTGAGATGGGCCGCCTCTCCGCGGGCCAGGCGGAGCTGGTGGGGCTGATCGACGAGCAGGCCGGGCTGTTGGGCGAGTTGACCAACCGCCTGCTGACCACGGCGCGGCTGGACGCGGGCGAGGTTGCCATTCATGTTGCTCAGGTGAGCATAGGGACGCTGGTCGAGGAGGTCGTGGCCACGCTCAAGGACCGGCTCGCGAGCATGAAGGTTGCAATCGAGATTGAGGACGAGAACCTGAGGCTGAGTTGCGACCAGCAGTTGATGACCATGCTGCTGACCCAGTACATTGACAACGCGTGCAAGTATGCCAACTTTGGCAGCACGGTCACCATCCGGGTGCTGGTTGCCGGCGCGGAGGCAATCTTTTCCGTGCACAGCTTCGGGCCTGTGATCCCCATGTCGGATCGCGAGCGCATCTTCGACCGCTACTATCGTTCCTCGACGTATGCCGACCGCGCTCCCGGCACGGGAATCGGGCTATCGGTGGCCAAGCGGGCAGCGCAGATTCACGGGGGCTATGTGTGGGTAACCAGCGATGAAGAGGAAGGCACAACGTTCTTTGCCGCAATTCCGCTGACAACGGAGAAAGAGAGCACGTGATGATGCAGCCAGCGATCCGCATCCTCGTGGTCGACGACGAACCGGCCATCCGCCGCGCGCTTCGGCCGCCGTTGATGGAGCTTGGATTCCAGGTGGCCGAGGCCTCGCGCGGCGAAGAGGCTCTGCAGGCGCTGCGCTCCGCTCCACACGATGTTGTGCTTCTCGACATCAATATGCCGGGCATCGGCGGCATCGAAACGCTGAAGCGGATTCGCACCTTTGCGCCGCGGCTGCCGGTGTTGATGCTGACCGTGCGCGACAACGAAGAGGACAAGGTGGAGGCGCTGGAGCTAGGCGCCGACGACTATGTAACCAAGCCGTTCAGCACGCGCGAGCTGATCGCCAGAATTCGCTCGGCCGTGCGTCGCGTGCGCGCTCCGGCTCGGCCTGAGGATGCGCCCATCGAGATCGGCGAAATTCGCCTGGAGCCGGCAAAGCGCCTGGTGACCAAGCGCGGCGTGCCGGTGCGCCTCACGCGCAAGGAGTTCGACATTCTCTACTGCCTGATGAGCCGCGCGGGGCGCGTGGTGACCTACGCCAAACTGTTGACCGCGGTGTGGGGCGCCGAAAGCCGTGAAGAAGTGGAGTACCTGCGCACATTCGTACGGCAATTGCGCAAAAAGATTGAGGACGACCCGTCGAATCCGCTGTACCTGCTCACCGATGTCTATGTGGGCTACCGCTTTGCCGATGCGCAGATCTTCCAGGACGAATCCGCAGTGGCGGGTGAGGCGCAGGAGGACGAACACGAGCCGAAGGACGCTCTCTGATGCAAATGCAGGCGACGGCACAGATTCGATCGGCGCGCTCTATTCGTCGTAGTGCAGCAGGCTGAAGACGTCGTATTCCTTGAAGCGCTCGCGGCCTTTCAGGAAGTCGAGCTCAACGGCAAAGCCCAGCCCGGCGATCACGCCGCCCAATTGCTTCACTAATTGCACTGTCGCTTCCATCGTGCCGCCGGTGGCGAGCAGATCGTCCACCAGCACGACACTCTGTCCCGGCGCGATGGCGTCGGCGTGGATCTCGAGCGTGTCCGAGCCGTACTCGAGGTCGTAGGTAACGCGAACCACCGGCGCGGGCAGTTTTCTGGGCTTTCGGACTGGAACAAAGCCGGCGTTGAGACGGTAGGCCAGCGCGGGCCCGAAGATGAAGCCGCGCGCTTCGATGCCCAGCACCAGGTCGATCTTGCGCGCAATGTAATGCGCGGCCAGCGCGTCGATGAGCTGCGCGAATCCGGTCTTATCCTTGAGCAGCGTGGTGATGTCGTAAAAAAGAATCCCCGGCTTGGGAAAGTCCGGCACGGTGCGGACAAGTTTTTTCAAATCTTCAACGTCGATGGGCTTTGCTGTTTCCGGCATAGCAGTGCGGCGCTCCTCGTTCAGTTGTCAGGGATCAGTTGTCCGTTGTCAGCTAACAGTCTATCGCCAGAGGCCGAAGCAAGAGTCGAAGACTCGTAAGGAAGCAAGTGGCGAGCTTGGTGCACGACAGAAGTCCTGGTGTAGGGAGTAAGAGGAACGAATCTGAGGTCCGCGAACTGACAACTGATCCCTGACAACTAACAACTGCGCAGCGCACTACCACGCGCCATCGATCTGGAAAGAGTTGAGGCCTTTGGCTTCGTTCTCGGCGAGGCTGTTTTCGACGATGCGGTCGACCCGGGCGCCACGCGGGCCGCGGCGGAGGCTGGCGCGAAGTTCGTCAAGGTCGACAGCTTCACCTGCGGCAACGACTTCAACATCGCCATCCTCTGTGTTGCGCACCCATCCGCGCAACTCGAGCTCGGCGGCCTCGCGCTGCACAAACCAGCGGAAGCCGACCCCCTGTACGCGGCCTTGAATCAGGAAATGAAGAACCATGGAGACGGACCAAGGCCAGTGTTGCAGATGCGCGCAAGGCGGCGCAACCGGCGGGCGAGGTCTCCTTAAGCGCGCTGAGCGGAGCACCGCCGGCCTCGTTTGCGACCACTGCACGCGCTACACTGGAGTTCACCATGGTCTTCGTTCTCGACAACTACGATTCCTTCACCTACAACCTCGTTCAGTACCTGGGCGAACTGGGCGCGGAGGTCGTGGTGCGGCGCAACGATGAGGTGACCCCGCAAGAAGTCGAAGCCATGAAGCCGGAGCGGATTCTCCTGTCGCCGGGGCCCTGCACGCCACACGAGGCGGGGATTCTGGTGCCGCTGATCCGGCACATGGCGGGGAAGGCGCCGATTCTTGGCGTTTGCCTTGGCCACCAAGCCATCGGCGAAGCGTTCGGCGGCAAAGTCGTCCGCGCGCACACGCTGATGCACGGCAAAACCAGCGCGGTGGAACACGACGGCAAAGGCATCTTTGCCGGGCTACCCACGCCTCTTACCTGCACCCGCTACCACTCGCTCATCGTGGAAGAGAAGACGCTACCGGCCGAGCTTGCCGTCACGGCGCACACATACGAATCCAGCGGGTCGGGCACAAGCGGCGAATCTGTCATCATGGGCCTGCGGCATCGCAGCTTGCCCGTTGAGGGTGTGCAATTCCATCCCGAGAGCGTGCTCACCGAGGGCGGGCACCAGATGATCCGCAACTTTCTGGACATGTAACCGATGCACGCCGCGCTGAACGCGATGACTCGCCTTATGGATGGGCTGCGCGCGCCAATGGTGGTTGTCGCGCTGGCCGTCTGCGCGATCTTTCTCGCGGCGTTCGCGACCCATGCGCAGACTCCAACGCCACAGTCCCCGGCGGCGGCTCCGGCAGCGGAGGGTACAGCGGAAGCAGGGCCGTCGCAGCCACCCGCCGCAAACGACGCGGCTCCCGCGTTGAATTCTCCTCTATTGGCCATCGTTCCGCTGGACAAATCCATTCCCGGCGCGGCGCTTTCAGTCGCGGGGCCGCTGCAGGCTTTCAATGGCAGAGCGTACATCACGGGCAGCGGAACCATCACAGCCGGCGATGCGACGGCTCAGGTGACCTTGCCGTACCGCGGCACGCTCCACGTTTGCGCGTCGGGCACGGTGAAGCTCGCGGCGGACTCAAGCGTTCCGCCGGGCGAGGTTCCGGGCCTGCTGATTGCGCTCGATCACGGCGCAGTGGAGATGAGTTTTGCGGCGAGCACCGCACGCGAGCGCAACGCCGACACTCTGCTCACGCCGTATTTCCGCATTATGATCGGCGGTCCGAACCCAGCCGACGTCAAAGTTCGGTTGGGCGAAGACGGGGACACTTGCGTCGACAATGCGGGCGCGAGCGCGCCCTACGTGGCCGTGACCAGCGTCTTCGAGGGCGGCATTTATCGCGTGCAGCCGGGGCAGCGAGTGATGTTTGAGCACGGTAGCCTGCAAACGGTGGTGGATCAGGAAAAAGAGCCGTGCGGCTGCCCGCCCCCGGCCAAGTCTGAGGCCAATGAGTTTCCGCTGGCCGAGAGCGAGGGGTTGGCGCCGTCGTCGCCGCCGGCAACTGCGGCCAACGAAACCGCCGGATCCGGCCAAGCAGCGACGACGTTGGTCTAC
>JBEKAJ010000096.1:0-11126 GCA_050018295.1 Occallatibacter sp.
CCGCCAATGTTCTTGGCGATGTCGCCGACTCCCTTGGCTGCTTCGGTGACGCTATGGCCGATTTCGTTGGTCGTCACCGTTTGTTCTTCGACCGCCGAGGCGATGCTGTTGGAGATGTCGTTCACCTGGTTGATGATCGAACTAATCTCCTCGATTGCTGTGACCGCTCCCTTGGTGTTGCCCTGAATCGCCTCGATCTTCTGACCGATCTCTTCGGTCGCCTCGGCAGTCTGCTTGGCCAGCTCCTTCACCTCGTTGGCCACCACCGCGAAGCCCTTGCCCGCTTCACCGGCGCGCGCGGCCTCGATTGTGGCGTTGAGGGCCAGAAGATTGGTTTGCTGCGCGATCGAGGTAATCACCTTGATCACGTTGCCGATCTCCTGGCTGGACTCGCCGAGCTTCTTCACGGTCTCGTTGGTGGAGTGCGCCACGTTGACGGCATTCTTGGCCACTCGCGCCGATTCGTTGGCGTTTTTGGCGATCTCGCGGATGGAAGCCTGCATCTGTTCGGATGCTGAAGCAACAGAGGCGACATTCGCCGAGACCTCTTCGCTGGCCGCCGACACCACGTTGGCTTGGGTGGCCGTTTCCTCCGCGTTGCCCGCCATCTGCTGGCTTACCGAAGTCAGTTCTTCCGACGAGGACGCAAGTGCCGAAGCGTTCTGCGCGGTGACCTTCAAGGGCTCGGCCACCGTGTCCAACGTACGATTGATGTCCTCGAGAATCTTGCGGTAGTCGCCCTGAAGCTTGGACAGATCGGCTCGAGTGAAGAGTTTGCCGTCGGCCACCGCCTTGGCTAACAGCCCGGCGCCCTCTACCAGGGCTTGAATATTGACTACTACGGCTCGGAAGGAGTCGGCGAGCGATCCCACCTCGTCAGCAGCACGATAGTCAACATTCTGGTTCACTTGGCCCATGGCAATTCTCGCGGCCACCTCGGCCATCGATTTCATTGGGCCGGTGATGCTGGCGATAATCTGGCGGGTGAAGTAGAGCGCCGTCAGCGAAATCGCCAGGAACAGGGCCACGCCCAAGATGAGCTGCCACCGGGACCAATTGACGACGCTCCGCAGTTGCGCCCGGAAGTCGTCGGAGAGATCGTTGCGGAGCTGTTGGAGCGATGCCTCGACGTCGCTGTTCTCGTGGGCCAGAGCCGAGACTTCGCTCTGGGTTTCCTGGGTTGCGCCGGCTGCGTCAAGCATCCTGGGATAAACGGAACGCGCTTGGGCGGTCATCGACTCGAAACGCGCGAGGAGATCGTCGACCTGCCGCTGCCTTTCAGGATTGAAAGCCGTATGCTCCCGAACCGCGCGGAGGGCGTCGGCGACAGCCTGGGCAGACTCGTCGGCCTGCGCCAGGGCGGATTTGTCTTGAAGCAGGACCGCGTCGCGATAGTTCTTTGTCAGCTTCTGAAATGCCGCGTCTGCATCCTGGCTTGACAGAGTGGCGGGAAACAGTTGGCCCGAAGCGAGACTCATGGCCTTCTGCGATTGCACCCCGGCAAGGAGGACGAGCAGCAAGAGCAGGATATAGCCGCTGCCGATAATCCCGACAACCGTCCAGATTTTGGTTTTAATCATTGCAGTTCTCATGACACCTCGCTTGCGAACCGGACAATTCGGCATCCGCTTGCCGGACATTCAGGACTTTGACGCCCTCGTGAGGGGCTGCTTTGCTGATGTAGCCGATGGCGCCGGCATTGTGCGCGACGTAATCGACCATGGCCTCGTCCGAGTCCAGCGATTTGGGCATCGACGCCTGCCCGGAGAAGACCAGGCTGCGCCAGCTGGCGCGGAAGGCGGTGTCGTTCTTGCCGATGTAAGTCGAAAGGAACTCGTCATTGACGGCCCCGCCTTTCAACAGCACCGGCGTCACACGAGAGCCGTCCGACAGGCTCGACGCGTTTCCTGAGAAGACATCGCGCAAATCGCTTTTGGAAACGTCAGCCGATTTCACGCTCGGGTTGGCGATCACCAATACCTGAGCCTGGGCCATGGCTGTCAGCGCCAGAGACCCAAGAACAAACAAGAATGCAAACAAAGGTCGTTTCATCGTGAGCCTCCTTTCTAGAAGCTGAAGCCGGTCCGGACGACCAGCGCATTGGTGTTGGCTGCAATTCCATTTGGATTCACATTGGTGTAAAACCCGTCAGGATACTCGTATGAGCCATTGCCCGCCATGAAGTGTCCCTCGACCTTGACCGTTGTGTACTGCTTGATCGTGAACTTTGCAGTCACGACTTTGTCATGATCGAATTCGCTGTCGGGCGTAGGAGCCAGCCCTCCTCCGGGAGCGAAGATCATGTAATGGGAGTAGTAGGACCCCGCTTCGAGCCACTTGTTAATCCGGTATCCGCCGCTCACATACCATCCGCGAACATCGGTTTGAGCTTCGATTAGGCCATTGAAGACCACCTGGTCGCGGTAGTAACGCTTGTACTCCGACTCCGCGTGGAACTTGTCCTTGGCCAACTGTCCGTAATACTGGTTGGTCCAGTCGTGCTTCGAGTACTCGACGTAGGGCCCGTTGATGAAACCCACTGCCGTGCCGCGGCCTGTGATTTGTTCGTTGAGACGCGATATGCCAACCTTCAGCCCATGCACCGAAGTCAGCCAACGGAAATCGCCGCCATACACTGGCCCCCCGTAGCTCGTAAGGGTGATCCCATAGCCGTCCAGCATGTATGGATAGCCGCTATGCATGTTGTCTGCGCGGCGCCCTCCGTAAGCGGTGTACGCAATGGAGCCAAGCTTGCGGGATAGTCTTTCCCTGCCGTAGATGTCGCCGCCCTCATGCGCGATGGTCGCGTCACGCAAATCGATGGGATAGATGCTCTGTGGCAGCAGGGCGAAGGTGTTGGCAAAGTCCATGTCCTGCGAGTCGGTGAACAGGCCCAATACGGTCTTCACCTTGCTTACGCGGAATCCCAGCCAGGGCTTGGGGTGATAATCCACCATGGCCCAGTCCATGAGCGGTTCCCAATCTCCAAGCTTGCCCAGCCTCCGGTCATAAAACTGCCCACCGATACGGAGTTTCGAGTTGATCTCCATACCCATGTTGAAGCCCATATCGGTAAACGTTCCGGCTCCCCCGCCGCTGGTGTTCATGGTCAGCCAGTTGTTGTCGTTGGTCTTGACGTACCCCTGCGTCGCGAACCCATGAACCTGAACCGAGCGGTTGAAGACGTTGAACTCCTGCGCGTGGAGCGCGATTGTAAAAACAAAGAAAGCCAAGCAACCATGCGAAATCGATTTCATCTTCATCCTTTCACCCCGCTGTCAACTTGAAATTGATCAGGCAATCGAGAAGGCATGGTCCTTTTGCCGAATTGGCGGCAGGGCCGGCATGCTCCTCGTTGCTGCGTGCGAATTCCGGAAATCTTCCTGGGTTCGCGTGTATCAACATCGGCACATCAGAGCAAGACTTTAAGCGAGCCGGGGACGATGGTGAGCAACGGCGAGTTGTCGCCCGGTACCGTCCAATTGATTGGTTTGGCCACCGATTCTGACTGTGGCGGGCAGGGGCGTCGATGACGGTCGATCCGTTTCCCGAATTGCGTCCCTTTTTTGTCTGTTTTGCTACAACCAATACCTCTCTGACTGGGGATTGAAATTGGTTCAAAATCCGATTCGCTTTCTCAAGCCGATCTTTCGAGAGCTAGATCCACGATGCGCTCCTCGTCGAGAACGAGCAGCAGCCGGTCTTTCAGCTTGTAGACGCCGTGAATGATCTCCCGCGCCGCGGGATCGAGGTTCTCCGGCGGCCGCTCGTAGGTGGCGGCATCCACGTCCAGCACGTCTCCAATCTCGTCGACCAGCAAACTCACGGCGCCGTCGTCGGTCCGGATCACCACGTTGGTGGGTGTTTGGCCTCCGGTGCGAGGCGGCAATCGCAGCCTCCGCCGCAAATCGATGGCGGTGACGATCTGCCCGCGCAGGTTGATCAAGCCCTCGATAACATCCGGGGCTTGAGGCACGTGGATCATCTGCTGGAAGCGCAAGACCTCCTGCACGCGGAGAACGTCCACGCCGAAAAACAGGTCAGCCACAAAAAACGTCGAAAGCTGGCCGCTGTTCTGGGCCACTTCGGACTTCACGATCGCGGTATCGGTCGCCATGCCTTACTTCTCCTCTCCGGCGCACATCGGCGCAGTTTCATGGGAAGCCCGCACCGAAGCCAGCCGCGCCACTGAGTCGAGAATGGCGTTGCCGTCGAACTTCGCCTGGCAATCCTCAAACCCAGCTGTCCGGGCCTCGGATGACTGGAGTTGGCCGGCTGAATCGGCCAAAACGAGAAGCGGAATCCGTTCCCACTCAGGTCTGGCGCGCATGGCGGCCAGCAATGCGGAACTGCCCTTGGGCGGAAGATCCATCGCCGCAACGACGACATCGGCAGGCTGCTGCTCCATGCCGCGAATCGCCTCGTCGAGATTCGCGGCCTCCTGGACCCGATAGCCGGCCATATCAAGGCCGCCGCGAAGCAGACCTCGCGAGAACGCCGAGCCTTCTGCAACAAGGACGGTCTTGCCGTTCCCGGACCCGCCCGCGCCCTGGAACCAAGTTTCGTTGGCTGCGTGAATGACTTCGCTGAGATCCAGAAGATCGGTGACGCGCTTTCCGACCACCGCCGAGCCAAGCAGGCCCTTTCGGGTCGACTTCTGGCGCACCATGACGGTTTCTTCGACGACATCGAGAATCTGGTCGACCACCACTCCCACACTGCGGTCGCCATCGTTGAAGACAATCACCTGCACCGAATCGGCTGTCTGGTCGCGATCGGGCGCGCCGGATTCCAATACGTCGCCGAGAGGCACCAGGGGGAGAATGCGGTTGCGGTACTGCACCACCTGGCATCCGCCCGCGAACTCGATCGAGCTGCGGGGAAACTCTTCGAGCCTGGCGACGAGAGAAAGCGGCACGGCCAGGCGCTCGAAGGAGCCGGCGCGGAACAGAAGCAGCCGCTGCTGCTCGACGCCACCATGTGCCTTCTTTTCCACCGCGACGCGCGCCTGCTCCCGGCTTTCTGCCAGCACTCCGGAGCGCTGGCCGATGCCGAGCACATCGAGGATAAGGGCCACGCGGCCGTCGCCCATGATGGTGGCGCCGGCATACTCGGTGAGCCCTTTCAACTGCTTGCCTAACGGCTTGACCACGATCTCCTGTGTGTCGTTGATGCCGTCGACAACCAGCCCAAACTGCCGGTCTTCAGCCTGAAGAACGACGATGTTGACGGCTTCGGCCTGCTCGGCCGATTTCAGCGCCAACACCTTGTTGAGGTAAGCGATAGGCAGCAGGCTGCCGCGCCGGCGATAGACCGGCGTTCCGTGCACCTGCTCGATGTGCTTTTCAGAGGAATCTCCCTCGAGGCGGATTAGCTCGAGCAAGCTGACCTGGGGAATGACGAACCGCTCCCCTCCGCTGGTGATGACCAGGCCCGGAATAATAGCCAGCGTGAGCGGAATCTTCAGCTTGACAGTGGAGCCTTCGCCGGGTCGGTTGGAAATATCGACGATGCCGCCGATCTTCTCGATGTTGGACTTGACGACGTCCATGCCGACGCCGCGTCCGGAAACGTTGGTGACTTTTTGCGCCATGGAGAAGCCGGGTAGGAAGATCAGGTTCAGCGCCTCGCGGTCGCTCAGCTTCTCCGCCTGTTCGGGCCGCAGCAGACCTTTCTCGATGGCCTTCTGTTTTACCCGTGCGACGTCGACCCCGGCTCCGTCATCGCCGATCTCGATGTTGACTTGTCCGCCTTCGTGGTAGGCGCGAAGGGTCAGTCTTCCCTGAGGCGACTTGCCGGCGCTTGTTCGGACATCGGGCGGTTCGATGCCGTGGTCGCACGAGTTGCGGACCAGGTGCACCAGCGGGTCCTTGATCGCTTCGATGATGGTCCGGTCCAATTCCGTGTCGGCTCCGTCCATCTCCAGCCGGATCTGCTTTCCCAGGGCAACGGCCATGTCGCGCACGACACGCGGCAGCTTGTTCCACACCATGCCGATGGGTTGCATGCGCGTCTTCATGACCCCTTCCTGCAACTCGGTGGTGATCAGATTCAGGCGCTGCGAAGTGGCGTTGAGGGCAGCATCTTCCCGTTCCGTGTTGAATTGGAGGATCTGGTTGCGGGTAAGCACGAGTTCCCCGACCAGGTCCATCAGTTTGTCCAGCAGGCCCACGCCGACGCGGATATTGGCATCGGCCACGGCGGAGTGCCGTTTGACATCTTCCTCCCTCCGCCCTTCTTCTTCCCTCCTGTCTTCTCCGCTTCTTCTGTCTCCGCCACTCCTCCTGTCTTCTCCCCTTTCCTCTGCTTCGGATGGCACGTCTTCCTCAAGCGCGGAGGCGTTGCTGCCGCCAGGAGCTTCCGCGCCGCAGCCGGGCGACGGATCCAGGCCCTCCGGGGCGGGGGCGGACTGGCTTTCGATGCTGACTTCCAATTTGGGCCGCGACGCGGAGACGCGCGGTGATCTCCTCAAAACGGTCCGGCCCTTCTTCTCCGCCAATTGGGCCGCGACGCGGAGACGCTCGGTGATCTCCTCAAAACGGTCCGGACCTTCTTCTCCGCTCGCTTCAATAGAGGCCAGCACCTTGCGCGTGGCGTCGACCGTATCGAGGATGAGCGATATGAGCGAGGGCGTAAGTTTCCGTTTGCCGTCGCGCAGCTGGCTCAGAAGGGTCTCGGCTTGATGGGTGATCCGCTCCAGCGTAGAAAACGCGAAGAAGCCGCACGTACCCTTGATGGTGTGAATCGTGCGGAAGATGCTCGCCAGCAACTCCGCGTCCTTCGGGCGCTTCTCCAGTTCAACGAGTTCCTGATCAAGGCGCGAGAGGTTTTCATGACTCTCGACCAAAAACTCACGAATCACATCCTGATCTTGCATTCAAGTGCTCTCCACGAGGCCCAAAGCGATTATTGGCCGCTTTTTCGCCGTGCATTGGCATTGCCGACCCGCAGAGGATGGTACGGGCTCGCTCGCACGTGTGCATCGCTGAAACGAGCGCCTCTGTAGTTCCAGGTTTCTTAGTGCTCATCGGATTATGGATGGGATTCAACGATCGGAGGGGCTCCGAATGCGATATGAGATTTGAGATTTGGTTAATATCGGGAGATTCCCGTAGTGGGAGCGTGCTGAGTTGAAGCTCTCGAGCCGAACAGAGTCAGGCCGTTCAATTTTGTTCGACGAGCAAAACTCGGCCGCCGCCCGTTGATGCGGGGCTGGTTTACAGGACAATGCGATTCGCAGTCGCGGCCGGCAAGAATCCGCGTGAGTAGTTCACGCTTCGTTAGGCACTTCTAACTGATTGGCAGCGCACTAAACGATCTCGTAAGGATGCCGCTGATGCCGGGACAGCAGACTTGAGGCAATGTCGTCGCCCAGGATCATCTCGGTTTTCGGATCCCAGTAAATGTGATGCTGCACCTTCATGGCCATCCAGTGCAGCAGACAAGTGGAACAGGCGCGATGGCCAATCTCTGCCGGCGCCACAGGCGCTCTTCTTGAATGAATGCAGTCGAGCCAGTTTCCATGCTGATCGTCGGATGTGTAGACGTGGTACTCGTTCGGCCCAATGACCGAATCGAGGATCTTTGGGTCACTGGCGCGGAGCGGGACGATCGGGACGGCCGAGGCCCCGGTGGATGTCGGCGTAGCCATGCCGTCCCTGCAGACGAAGATCCAACCCTTGTCGCCAATCCACTTGATGCCGTTTTCAAAATCGCCTGAGATGGTCATCACCGCGCCGTTGGCATAGCGGCCATACGTTTTGAAAGGGCCATGGACATTCCAAAGGCCCTCGGTGGGAAACTGCGCCTGGCCCCAGATTTCGACGGGACCGGTAAGCTCCGTGTCCATTCCCCAGTGCGCGGTATCGACATGATGCGCGCCCCAGCCGGTAATCATGCCTGCGCCGAACTGTTCCATGCGAAGCCATCCCGGGCGATCGAAGCCCTCTTCCGGCATGACGCGATCGACGGTATAAGGCACTTCAGGTGTTGAGCCGAGCCACGCATCGTAATTGAATCCCGCGGGAACCCGCATGGGCTGCGGATTGCCTCCGGAAGGATCGCCGGGAAGCCCGATCTCCACCCGCTGCACAGTGCCAATGCGGCCATTGCGCACCAGCTCAACGGCGCGCGCAAACTGCTTCCACGAGCGCTGCTGCGATCCCACCTGCAAAATGCGGTCGCTGGCGTTCACGCGATCAGCCATAATGCGCCCTTCTTTGATGGTCAGCGACGCGGGTTTCTGAAGATAGACATCCTTGCCGGCGGCGACTGCTGCCACGGCCAGGCGCGCGTGCTGGTGATCGGGCGTGGAGATGAGGACGGCATCGATCTCCTTGTTGGCAAGGAGTTCTCTGAAATCGGAGTATCCTCTTGTGCCGGTGTAAGGCTTGCCCAGCTTCTTCGTATAAGCGTCGTTCACAAACTGCTTGCCCAGCTCGACGCGTTCCTCGCTTAGATCGCAGACGGCCACGATGCGATTGTCGCGGCCTGCGACGCCCGTGAACTGCAGCACCCCGGGCATGTCGTGGACGCGCGAGATGCGACCGACGCCGATGGCGCCGATGTTGATCCGGTTGGAGGGCGCAGTGGCGCCGAAGACCGAGCCGGGGACTACGGCAGGGAAACCGGCGGCAATAGCCGTGGTAACGGAACCCTGGATGAATGTGCGTCTCGTGGAATTCATGAATTTCACTCCTGAGCAGCGAAAGCGTAACGGACCCAATGTAAACCAAGAGAGCGACGGTCGTCGCGGCAGTCAACGTCCCATTCGCGTAACGCCCTCAGTGGTAGCATCATAGATGACCGATGCAAACCAAAAAGTTGCAGATCATTCCCCTGGGCGGGGTGGGCGAGTTCGGCATGAACTGCCTGGCTGTGCGCTGGGAAGACGACATCATTGTCATCGACGGCGGCCTGATGTTTCCCGAAACGGAACTCTTGGGCGTCGATATTGTCGTGCCCGATATCACCTACCTGATTGAGAACAAGAAGTGCGTGCGAGCCATCGTGCTGACCCACGGGCACGAGGACCACATCGGCGGGCTGCCCTGGATCCTGAATGAGCTGAAGGTTCCTGTCTATGCCACCGAGTTCACGCTGGCATACGTGGAAGACAAGCTGGAAGAGCACCAACTGCTTGACGATATCGAACTGATCGAGATTGAGCCGAAGCGGAAGTTCACGATCGGCCCGTTCACCATTGAGCCCATCCGGGTAACGCATTCGCTGGTGGATTGCGTGGCGCTGGCAATTGAGACGCCGGTGGGCATTATTATTCACACCGGCGATTTCAAGATCGATCTGGCTCCTCTGGACGACAAAGCCTTCGACCTGCACACCTTTGCCGAGTACGGCAAGCGGGGCGTGCTGGCGCTCCTTCAGGATTCAACCAACGTGGAACGGCCGGGCTACACGCCGAGCGAACGCGCGGTGATTCCCCGGCTGGACGAGATCCTGACGCAGACGAAGAAGAAGCTGTTCTTCAGTTGCTTCTCGTCGTCGATCTACCGCATCCGCATCGCCATGGAGCTGGCCCGCAAGCACGGACGCAAAGTGGCCGTGGTGGGCCGGTCGATGGTGGAGAGCACGGAGATCGCGCAGGATTTGGGCTATATCGAGATACCGCCGGGGCTGATGATTAATCCCGGGCAGATTCGCGACTTTCCACCCGAACAGATGATGATTCTGATCAGCGGGACGCAGGGCGAACCGCTGAGCGCGCTGAGCCGCGCGGCGGTGGACAACCACAAGCACGCGAAGGTTGAGCCGGGCGACACCGTGGTGCTGAGCTCGAGGATCATTCCCGGGAACGAGAAGGGAATCTTCCGCGTTATCGACCACCTGAGCCGGCGCGAAGCAAACGTGGTCTACGACGACGGGCAGCATGGGCTGATCCACGTGAGCGGCCACGGAAGCCAGGAGGAAATGCGGCTCCTGATCAATCTTGTGCGACCCAAGTTCTTCATTCCGATTCACGGCGACTACCGTTTTCTGCGGCGTCATGCGCAGCTAGCCATGGAGACCGGCGCGGTGGATCATGCCATTGTGATTGAAGACGGCGATGTGCTGGAGCTGGATAAGGACGATGCGCGCAAGCAGGATAAAGTGACGGCGGGACGCATTCTGATCGACTCCGGATCGTCGATCGACGTGGTGGAGGATCTGGTAATCCGCGACCGGCGAATTTTGTCGGAAGACGGCGTGGTGCTGGCGGTGATGGCGATCAACAAAAGGACGGGCAAGGTGGAGCGCGAGCCTGAAGTGCTGATGCGCGGGTTCGGCGGCGCGGACATTACGGACCAGGCGCGCGAGACGGTGCTGAAGACACTGGACGGTTTAACCGCGGAACAAAAGTCCGACTACGGCATGGTGAACGAGCGAGTGCGCGTGGAGCTGAAGCGGCTGATCCAGAAGAGCACCGGGCGGCGGCCGATGATCATGCCGGTGATTCTGGAAATCTAGAGAACAGAGATCAGCCCTTGTCGATAAAACCATCGCCGGCAACATGACCAGCGCGCGTCTCCTCGTCGAGCTCTTCGGCGCCAAGCTTCCGCGCACCACCGAAGACGACGACGATGACGACATCCCCCGCCTCTCCGACATCCTCTGTCCCAATGGCTTACCGGCTCCCATTGCACCAATGGATCCCGATAACCCGATTCCCGCCGAAACCCGCCTCTGCTCGGGAATCAGATCCCGCGCCGCCCCTGCTCCCAAACCCGACTTCTGACAAAAATTGTCCAGTCGCGGCTTTGCGTCACGATTTAAGCCTGCGCACGTATTTGAGGGCTGGCAGCCCCGATAGTCCTTCGGCGATCGCTTTTGGCTCGTCTGAGATGATTTGTTCGGCAATCTTTCGGGATGCCACATTGTCGGCGCCTACGATCGCTTCGATGTAAAACTCGGGAATTCCATTTCTAGCCAGCCCCGCCTGCATGTCGGCAAGAGCCGCGACGAGAACATCTTTCGCGCGACCCTGTTTTTGGAATCTCTTAGGCACGGCATACCCAACGGTAAAATATGGCTTTCCGTTCTCTGGTGGTTGTGCTACGAAAATCGCCATCGCCGTCACCGTTTTTCCCTTCAACCTGACGTAAGTGAACCGATATTCGGGCGGTCCATTG
>JBEKAJ010000097.1:0-10987 GCA_050018295.1 Occallatibacter sp.
ATTGGAGCCAAATCCTCAATCAACTCGCCAGCGTAGGCGTCGCCTGGGGAATCTCCATCGTGGGCACCCTGGTCCTGCTCTTCGCCGTGGACAAGATTTTGGGCCTCCGCGTCGCTCCCGAGCACGAGATGGCAGGCCTCGATCTTTCGCAACACGGCGAAGAAGGGTACGATTTCAATACCTGATCAGTTTTCGATCGGTGCCTTTGGCAGTTCTCAAAGGCAAAATTCTTGGGGTGGAGGCGGCGAACAAGCCCTTCCGCCTGTTACGCTATCGAACGAGGATTCTCTGTTTATGCTGAAGATTGAAGCTGTTCTCCAACCCTCAAAACTGGATGCCGTAAAGGATGCGCTGCTTGAAGCGGGCATCGAAGGCATGACCATTCTCGAAGCCAGGGGCCACGGCCGCCAGAAGGGCCACACCGAGTTCTATCGCGGCCGCGAATATACCGTCGATCTCCTCCCCAAGGTGAAGATCGAGCTGGTGGTTCACGACGATCTGAAGGAGAAGGCGATCCAGGCTATTGTCAGCGCCGCCCGCACGGGCCGCATCGGCGACGGCAAAATCTTCATTAGCCGCATCGACGAGGCCATCCGCATCCGCAACGACGAGCGCGGCGAAAACGCGCTCTAGGTTTCGTCTTCGGAGCGGGAGAGAGCCCTGTTTCCGTTGGTTAAGTGTCTTCCACTCAGCGAACACCGAGCGCATCTCCGACCTTCCGCGCCGTCGCTCCCAACGCCTTGCTGATCCCGCGAAGAGCTTTCGAGAGACCGCTCCCGGTGTTGCTGGAGGCGCTGTCGAGCGCCTTTCCCGTCTTGGCGTCAGCCAGATCCAGGGCCGTGTCGGTGGCGCGGCTGCCTGACGCTATTCCGTTGCGCGTGCTGTTTCCGCTACGAATCGCAGCCTGCAAGGGCCGCTTCTCCTGGTTTGCCCATGCGACGCTCGTCGCAGAAAGCTGGTCCACGCGGGCCGTCCGAGCGTCGGTAAAGTCGCTGCGGCTCATTTTGGCTGCCAACGGCCATTCAGGAGAATTGATCCAGGTGGCTCCGTTCATCGGAGCGGTCAACTCGCCGAGGTCGATAAGTTTTGCCACGGCCAGCGGCGCCATCTCTCGGCAGTTGTCTCCCCCGCAGCCATGTGCGCAAATTGCGTCGCTCAGAAAAGAAGCATGCTTCCCGCGCGAAATCCAAACCTGCGGTCCATGCAGTTCGGCATCAACGGTGGCTGCACGCGTTATTTGGCTCGCATCGCAGACCGTGTCTTCGTGTGCTGCAGCGTACCAGTACAGCGCTTTCCACTTCAACGTCTGGTCACGAACCAAAAGGGCAGATACGTGTTCCGCATCGAGGTTGTGGCCCATTTCTCCGCAGTCCGTGCGCCAGAGGTGATAATAGTGCACCTCCACCTGATCGGCATGGCCCGCGCGCGGAAACACCTGGCCATAAATGGTGCCGTTCTCCGCCTGCACAACGGGCATTTCTTCGAACGGAACGAACGCCGCGGGCCGGCCTGAGCAGTCATCGGCGCTCACCATGAACTGGGGCGCGAATTGTGTCAATAGCGCATCTTCAAGGGCGTCCCTCAGGCCGTCGTGGTCGCTGTCCTCAGTCGCGTTGGGGGCAATGTCCTGGGCCGATCCGATCGACAGAGCAAAGAGAAGCACCCCTGCGGAGAGCAGAATGCGCATGGCTCATCGTACTCCCTGAGGGGCGTGCACATTGGTTATCCTGAAGATCGAGATGAACCTGTTGGCCTCTCGTCCTTCTAAAGGAGCAAGCTTTATGCATCGCCGGTTTGTGCTTTTCGCACGTTTTCTTCTTGCTTTGGCAGCGATCTCCGCGACCTTGAGCCTGACAACGCCCAGCCTTTCTGCGCAGGACACGCGCACCGTGATTGAGCCGTTCTTCCCCCAGTTGTGCGCCACGCTCGACGCTCAATTGCAAACCAGTGGCCGCTCCCTGGCGCTGGCCGACGAGCAAAAGCTCGACACCGCCCGCATTCAGAAGGCCATCGACAAGTGCGGCAAAGGGCGAGCCGTGCTGCTGCACGTGAACGAAACCAACAACGCGTTTCTCAGCGGTCCGCTGGAGCTGCGCCCCGAAGTCACGCTGATCGTCGGCGTGGGCGTCACGCTCTTCGCCTCGCGCGATCCCGCTCTCTTCGCCGTCTCGCCGGGCAGTTGCGGCATCGTCAGCCATGGCCCCGGCCCGCGCGGCTGCAAGCCCCTCATCTCGGTCGAACACGCCCCGGATTCGGCCATCATGGGCGACGGCGTCATCGACGGCCGCGGTGGGGAGAAAATGCTCGGGTCAGAGTATTCCTGGTGGGACCTGGCCGAGCAGGCGCGCCCGGGCGGCGGGCAGCAGGTTTCGCGCCTTATTGTCGCCAACGACTCCGATAACTTCACGCTCTACCGCATCACGCTTAGGAACTCGCCCAACTTTCACGTCGTCTTCAATCACGCCGACGGCTTCACGGTGTGGGGGCTCAAGATCGACACGCCGCAGCGGCTCGCCCGCAACACCGATGGCGTCGACCCCGGCAACGGCGCGAAGAACATCACCATCACCCACAGCTACATTCGCGCCGGCGACGACAACGTCGCCATCAAGGGCGGGCCGGGCGGCGCAACCAACGTCACCATCAGCCACGATCACTTCTACTGGGGCCACGGCATGTCCATCGGCAGCGAAACCAATGGTGGCGTCAGCAAAATCCGCGTCTTCGATCTCTCGCTCGACGGCCCCGACAACGGCATTCGCATCAAGTCCAACGGATCGCGCGGCGGCCTCACGGAGGACGTGGTCTACGACGACGTTTGCATCCGCAACTCGCCCAATCCGATCACGCTGGACACGGCGTACACGGCGGCGGGAACGCCGGAGGGCACATTGCCGCCCACCATGCGCGGCATTACGCTCCATAATGTCCGCGTCTCCGGCGGCGGCAAGATCACCTTCAACGGCTACGACCACACCCACCGCATCGCCGCCACGCTCGATGGCGTTCAGATCGTCGATCAGGCAAGTTACATCTACGAGTTGAATCACGCCGACCTGACGCTTGGACCCGGCGCAACCAATCTTGAGTTGCCCGCAGGCCCTGATTTGACGCGCAACGATTCAACCATCAAGGGAACTCCCGCCGAAGGCAACCCCGCCACCTGTGCGGACAAGTTCGTGCCGTTTCCGCAATAGCAACGGCCTAGGGTGTATCGACATATACGGGCGAACAGCATTGCGAGCGAAAATCCGGCCAGACGCGGCGGAGTCAGAAGGCTGTGGCGGGTCCACAGTCGAGGACGACAACAAAGTATGGCCGAATTTTTTCCGCAACCCGGAGGGACGGGCCATTTTCCCCCATTTCGTCGTCTATCGTCGCTAGCAGACGCCCGGTATGCGTCGCTCCTCTCTCCTTGAACTGAGAAAAAATGGCTCCCGTCGCTGCCGCCTGTATATGTCGATACACCCTAAGCCGTCGGCACATAAGCCGCGGCTTGTCAGGAATCATTGTCCTGGCGGCTGTTTTCCAAGATGAAAAGCGAGAGAGGCGTTGTACGACATCTCATCGAGTCCTGGATTGCTCGGCACGACGAATCCATCTGAAAAATGGAAGTGTTCTATGCTTGCACGAAAATCCCATCGATGATTCAGCCGGAATTGGACGCCGACGCTTTGCTGAAGGCTGAAGTCATAGTAAGCGGCGTACTGCGACAACGCTTTTCGGTTGAAGCCGATCAACCCTGCTTTAACGATATAGAAGGGTTTCCATGCTTTGCCGTCTCTCCACATCATGCGCAGGCCGACCGGTGATATGCCGGCACCGTAGAGTGTTGTGAACGTCGAACTCAGCCGATTTCCCCACACGTCGGTTTGGCTCGGTTGCTTGAGAATGACAACCGGGAGAATCTCAGCCACATAATCCATGCGTGCGCCGATGAACTTTCCCCATGAATGCCGGTCATACTCCACTCCCGCGACGTGGAGATAGCTCCACCAGCTGTTCGCAAAGATGTGAAAGTGACCGAAGGAATTCAGATCTTCAAACTGTAACTCACTCTCGACTGGGGTTCGCTCATCGGCGCTTGCCTGTGTGAACGAAGACCGTCCGAGGCGGGGAGCCCAGACCAGGCCGGTCGAAATGCTGCCGAAATTATGCGGCAATCCCGGTACTCGGTAGGGAACCAGGCTTCCGGTTTGAACAAGAGCAAGATTCTCGTAGCGATAGTCTCCCTGAATGCGAAGGGCAAAGTGCTTGTTCAGCGGGGTGTCGAGGCCGCCACCAAACAGCGTAGTGAACGAGGCCGATTCGCCCCGTTGCGCGTTGGGTCCCCAGTAGCGGTTCATGCCCACGTCACCGAAGAGAGCTTCAACGAATAACCGTTCGCGGAACAACGCGTGCTCGTATTGCCCACCTCCCGTGATCGAGATGCCATGTTGCTGGGCCCCTAGATTGGTTCCGGAGTAGCGGGAGACGTCGATTTTGACGCGCAGGCCGTGCCACGCAGGAAATGCTACGCCAGCGTCCCAGCCGTTCAGTCCGTTCTGCGATTCGGGTATTCCGTTGAAGGAGTTGGACAAGCGCGTATAGCCGCCATAGATCTGGAACGGAGGGGAGGACTGGGCGGAAAGAGCCGGAGCGCACGAAATCAGGGCAAGGGTGAGCAGAACACCGGAACGCATTCACGACCTCAGGACGATCGTCTTTGAGAAATCGATTGCTTAAAGAGCGAGCTGACTGTTCTGTTCATGGCGCAAAAAGCGAACTGCCCATCGATCGAGTCATCCTTGATCCTCAGATTCTTTATCGGCGAGGCAACAAGCGATGAGCCACAGAGGATGGTAATGCAAATACCCTCTGCTTCTGATTTCTCATTGTACGTGTCTCTCGGTTGTACTCAGGCGGAATTCTCCATCTTCCGTTCCTGATTGCTAACCGATCCGGCAAACCTCCAACCGTCCGTCGGTCAGGACTCGACCATCAAGGGAGCTCCCGCCGAAGGCAACCCCGCCTCCTGCGCGGACAAATTCGTGCCATTCTCGCAATAGCCGGGGCAAGTTTTGTAGCAGGGCCGCAGCGAGTCTTGTAGCGCCGGTCTTCTGACCGGCTGTAGTGCGGGCCTCCAGGCCCGCACACGACCGCTTCTGGTTCGCACACGCCTCACCGCCCGGCGACGCTGACCCTCCGATTCGCTGGCCTGCCGATACTCACGGCAAAAGTCGAACCGTCATGGAACGAAAATCTACTTTGACTTTGCGGGCCTGTGCGAGGAGGTCCATACCAAGAAGCCCATACCGGGAATCATTCCCAACCGGCTTGGAAAACACCTCAGCAGGCTTGAGCACGGTATCAAAGCCTCCAACCTGCAATTCGAGCTCAGGCAAACTGACAATATCTCTCTCTTGCGACCCTCCCATTTGTGTGACCTTCCGCGTCGATTTCGTCCCATGATCTTTCAAGAGGGATGCATAGTCTGTCGAGAAACGACTCCACAGTTGTGTTTCAGCACCGTTGCCGGTATCGAAAACGAAATCCAGATCCCTATTTTGAAACCGGACTCTGGTCACAGGCGAAAGTTCGTCAAACCAGATGTCAGCTTGCTTGTTTTCGTTGGGACCAGAGTTGAACCCGATCTCAAATATTCCATCGGATGTCCAGCTAATCGCCTTCAACGCCGACAAAAACGTAAATCCAAGGATTGCTCTTGTCCCCGGTGGCATGTCGTTAAAAGGTGGTTGTGAATCGGGTATCACTGTAAAGGGGACATTGCGTACCTCCACCTCGCCAATAGATAAACGATCCACAACAGTGGTGCGCACCATTACACTGCCGCCGTTGTTATCGTTGAACTTTGCCTTTTCGTCGCTAATCGAAAGTCCAAGCATTTGGGCTTCCGCCTCGCTGATCACCGAGATATTCGCCCCGGTATCGACTCCCCAATGCAAGGCTTTTCCATGGATGGAAACGGGGATCGTCAGCCCATCTTTGCTGACCGTGGCGCCGCTTACCTTGGTGGAATGTTTCTTTCCGAGGGACTGATCCGGGTAACGGCTGAATCCTGCAAATAGCGGTCGCATATTTTGCACATCAGGACTGTTCGGCCTCATCGCAAGCATTCGATCGAACTGCTGCACAACTTCACGATTGCGCCCCAGGCGAGCATAGAGGTAAGCAAGCTGCCCATGGGCCTCATAAGCATCGTCGGAGGCGGGTTCCAGCTTGATTACACGGTTGAGATATTTCTCAGCACGTTTCGTATCGTTGAAGGCCGAGGCTACCGCACCGAGATAGAGCGGGGGGGCGTTTTGATCTTTGATAGCATCGCGAAGCTCGAAATAGCGATGCTGATCATACAGAGACCGGAGCGAGTCGCCGGTCTGAGCGTTTGCCAGGGCCGCGATGAGTAAAACGGGAATCAGTGCGATTGTTCTGGTGATTCGTGTAGCCATACTAACTAGAATCTCACCGGCCTGCGACTTCCTTATTCACCGGCACGCGCACCACAATCTGATTCCCGGCCCGCACCACCATTCGTGAAAACAACTCGTCGGCCACGTTGGCGAGCGAGACGTAGCCTCCATTGAGGGCCGTCACGTCGCCGCGCATCTTCGCGCTCGCATCGGCAGGCACGCTGAAACTGACGCGCACATCGGGCCGCCCGTCGCCGTCCAGATCGACGCCATCGTTCACGTGCGCGGGAAGCGAATTTGCGGGCTCAAAAACAATCTGTACGAATGGCTCAACCCGCTCGAGCATTCGCGGCTGCACTGGTTGGTAAACCACAATCCGGTAGCCATTTCGTTGGATAGTCCGCGCAATCGTGCCGCCCGAATACGTGGGGTCGATGTGCAACCCCGCGTGCGCCACCACGTTGCTGAAAGCGCCAATCAGGACAAATGGAACACACGCGGCGATCAGCAGCGTGAACCCCGCGCCCGTGTAGGCCAGAATAGAAAGAATGCGCGCGCGCATGTGACCCTCCTTCACTTTCCCGGCAGCCAATGCATCATGGTGGCGACGGAATTGGCCAGAATGCTGCCGCCAAACATCGTGGCCAGCGCCCACGCGCCGTAGAGAAACAGCAGCCGGGCGCGCTCCGGCTTCACGGCGACCGGAGTCCCTTTCAGGTGCCACACCGCCGCGTCCTTCTTGCAGGCATCAACGCACGCGCCGCACTTCATGCAGTTCAGCAGCGTCTTTCCCTCGCGAATCGAATCCGCCGAAAGCGCCACCATGGGGCAGCTTGTCTGGCAAAGCGTGCAATCCACGCATTTTTCGCGGTTGAAGCGAATCTCGAAGAGGTTGATCTTGTTGAAGAGCGATTGAAACGCGCCGAAGGGGCAGAAGAACCCGCATTGCGTGCGTTTCTTGGTCAAATAAGGCAGCACAACCACCAGGCCCACGAACAGCGCGACGAAAATCCCCATCTGGATGGCCGTCTCCACGTTGCGCACCGCGGGAAACTCGGTGACCGCTTTGAACGGGCACAGCCACATGCAGTAAACCGGCTCGAAGATCGCCGCCGAAACCAGCACCACGAAGACCAGAATGGCCCACGGGACGAGCCGCAGAATGTGGCTATACCGGGTGACGAACCGGTGCAGCCTGCGCCGTTTGGCGAACGCGGCAAAGCCCTCTTCGATTCCGCCGAAGAAACAGGCGTAGCTGCACCATGCCTTCCCCAGCACCAGAGTCATGGCGAACCAGAGGCCGATCATGATGGCGATCGATCGCGGATTGCTCGCGGTGGGCAAAATCGACCCCGGAAAAATGATGGTGCGCGCAAACGCCGCGGGCAAAATGATCGTCGGAGTCACCATGAAGCAGAAAGGTGTGTCGCCTGAGACCATGCGGCTGATGGGAATGCTCATCGTGCCGCGCTCGGCGATCAGCGAAGCAATGAACCCGAACGGGAACAGAAAACCGAGCGCCACAAAGAAAATCCGCCGCCAGCGATAAGTCTCGCCCGTCCGCATCATCAGGAAAAAGAGCGCGGTCATGAAGACGATCGTCAGCGCCGCGCCGATCTGAAGATCACGGCCCGCTTTCTGGAACGCGGGCGTGAACATCAGCAGTGACCACAGCGCGATCGGCACCGTCAGCAAAATCGACCGGCCGACGCCGCGAAACGCCACCGGCCGCCGAAGAGTAGAGGCACGGCTAGCCATAAAATGTCCTCTCGATCAGAATCGAAACTCCGGAAAATCCATACCAGCAGGCCAGCAGGACAGCAACCATGCGGGCAACGGTGACCACCGCCGGCGTTCGCTGCACAAATCCCATGGAAAGAAACGGCAGGAACCACACCGCGGTGCCGGCGAAAAAGGCGACAAAGAAAAGCAGCGCCGCCGACAAATGCTCGAGCTGCGCGGCGCGCACCCCTGCCACAAGAAACGGCGGGCAAAGATTGATCCCGGTCAGAAATCCCAGCGCCAGCGCACCCGACCGCAACGAACGTGGCGGTTCACCGATCCGCACCAGCCTGCCGGCTTCCTTCACCGCAGCGCAACGCCTGTGCGGCCAGCCAACCGCGTACACCACCAGAGCCGCAGCCAGCAGCAACTCAATTCCGCCCATCAGCCACGTGCGCCCGGTCCATGCTCGCGGAATCGACGAACCCACAACCCACACCGCGGCCGCGAAAACCATGTACCCCGCCAGCCGCGCGGCCAGAAACAATCCCAACTGCCGGCTGTGCAGTCCCACTCCCCGCGGCTGAACCATCATCCACGGCACCACCACCGGCCCGCAGGTTGCCAGGCAAACCGGCCCCGTAGCGAGTCCCAGCACAAGCGCCTCCCCGGCGCTGGCCGAAAGAGAAAGTGCCGCCATCTTACGTGCAGTCTATGGTTGGCCGCGAAATTTCCTTCGTGACAGTGGTCACCCCCAGACGTGTCAACGATCGCCCCCGCTGCGCCTTCACCGGCCCACCCAGCTCCAATCCTCTTCGCCTCCACCGCCCCGAGCCCCAAACCCTCGCCGGCCCTGCCCCCGCCTCCGCGCGGACCCCGGTCCATCCGGCACTCTGCCCGCATCTCTTGGCAGCCCCTCAACTTCAGCGTCATCCCACCAAATCTCCCGCTTCCGGCATTTATCGCTTATTCTTGTAACAATTCCTTCTTGCTTCGGCAGGCCCGCAAACAATTCCTATGAACCCAGTCGTTTTGGTAGTTGACGATCTTCGGGAGCAGTATCTCAAGGAGATGGCGCTTGTCCGCCAGACCTGTGAGCGCACCGGCGACGGCACTGCCGCCATCCGCCGCCGCTCCGCTGTCGTCGACCGCATCCTCATTGAAATGTGGCGTCGTTCCTTTGCCGGCCTGCCCCCGCAGAACTCCGCCCTCCTCGCCCTCGGCGGCTACGGCCGCAAAGATCTCTTCCCCTACTCCGACATCGACGTCCTCTTCGCCTTCGCCGACGAAAAAACCGAGGAGCAATCCCGCGAAGCTGTTCGCGCCATCATCCAGGGAATGTGGGACATCGGCCTCCGTGCCAGCCCCAGCTCGCGCACCGTCAAGGAATCCGGCCGCTTCGACCCCGACAATCTCGAATTCACCCTCGCCACGCTCGATCGCCGCTTCCTCGCCGGCCAATTTCCGCTCTACCAGCAGCTCCACCAGGTCACTTTTCCCGGCCTTTTCCTCAGCGAGTGGAACTCCATCGCGCAAAAGCTCGGCGAAATCGCCCGCACCCGCCACGCCAAATTCGGCAACACCATCTTTCATCTCGAGCCCAACTTGAAAGACTGTCCCGGCGGCCTGCGCGACTACTCGCTCGCCGTCTGGTTCGCGGTTCTCTTCCACTTGAAGGCCACCAAGGAGTGGCCTCGCCAGCGTGGCGGCGTCTTCCAAAGCGCGCGCGGCGACGCCGAGGCCGCCTTTGACTTTCTCGCCGCCGCCCGCTGTTTCCTCCACTTCCGCCACGGCCGCGACGACAACACCCTCGACTGGCAGTCGCAGGACGAGGCCGCCGCCCGCTCCATCGGTCTTGAAACCCGCGGCACCGCCGATCCCTCCTACTGGATGCGCACCTACTATCGCCACGCCCGCGTCATCTATCGCCGCGCCGCCCTGCTCATGGAACACCTGCCCGCCCCGGTCAGCTTCTACCGCCAGTTCCGCCGCCGCCGCACGCCCATCGCCGGAACCGACTTCCTCCTCGACCAGGGCCGCATCGAGATTCAGCCCGGCGCGCAATTCAATGACACCGCAGCCATCCTGCGCATCTTTTCGCTCATGGCCACGCACGGCTACACGCTATCGCAGGCCGCCGAAGACCGCATCACCGACGCGCTCCCCGTCCTCGCCATCGCCATCCCCGAAGGTCCCTACCTCTGGAACGCGCTCCGCGAAGTGCTGCTCGGCCCCCACGCAGCCCACGCTCTCCGCACCATGCACGCGCTCGGCGTCCTTGAAATGCTCATCCCCGAGTTCCACGGCATCGACGCCCTCGTCATCCGCGACAGCTACCATCGCTACACCGTCGACGAGCACACCTTCCTGGTCATCGACAACGTCCATGGCCTGCGCCAGCCCTCCAGCGAGCACGAGCAGCGCCTCGCCCAGTTGTTGCCGGAGATTGACCGCCTCGATCTCTTCTTCCTCGCCCTGCTCCTGCACGACACCGGCAAAGGCCGCCGCGCCGGCGAGCACGCGCAGCAGAGCGTCGAGCTGGCCGACAGCTTTCTCGCCCGCCTCGACTTCGACGCCGAGGAGCGCGAGTCCATCCTCAAGCTCATCCGCCTGCATCTTGAAATGTCGTCGGCCATGCGCCGCGACATCTTCGACCTCGACAACGTCCGCGGCTTCGCCGACAAAATCGGCAACCCGCAACTGCTCAAGATGCTCACCCTCATGACCTTCGCCGACATCAAGGCCGTCAACCCCGACGCGCTCACCCCGTGGAAGGCCGAGAACCTCTGGCAGTTCTACATGTCCACCTCAAACTTCATGGACCGCTCGGTCGACGAGGCGCGCTACCACGCCGC
>JBEKAJ010000098.1:0-10979 GCA_050018295.1 Occallatibacter sp.
GACGTTGCGGCAGTTCTTGAGGGCGACTGCTTTGTTGGCGACGCCAGGCTGCTCGGCCTGGAACATCGGGTAGTCGCCGCGCGGATTGAAATGGTGCTCGGGCTGGGCTGGCGGAGTTCCCGACGCGGCGGGCGTGGACTGACCGTTGGAGGCGGGGCGGCTGACCGGCTCGGTAAAGAAGCCGCGCACTTCAGTGGATGCGGCACGGCCGGGTCCGGCGCCGAAGCTCAGGCCTTTTCCGTAAATGAGGCCGGTGCCGGTGATGGAGATGTCGTGGAGGTCCACACCCCAGATGAGCGAGTTGTGCCAGTGGTTGTGACCGTAGTCCTGATAGGGCTCCCAGGGATCGTTGGGCTCCGCAGCGTCGTAGGTGCCGCCGTTGTAGCCGGTGGTTTCGCCAGGCTTCGGCGAGTCGGCGGCGAGGATGGTCGCGCCTTGTTCGAGATGGAGATGCACGTTGCTCTTGAGGCGGATGGAGAAGCAGAGATAGATACCCGCTGGAAAGAAGACCATTCCGCCGCCCGACGAGGAGGCTGCGTCGATGGCGCGATTGATGGCGGGCGAGTCAATCGTCTTGCCGTCGCCGGTGGCGCCGTAAGCATGGACATTGAAGAAGACACCAAGCCCGGGTGCGGAAGCGCTGCCGGAATCGGGAGCATCACCGGTCTTGGCGGCGGCGAAGGAGACGGCGGGGATGGCGGCGCCGGCCATGCCGAGACTGCCGACCCGGAGAAGATCGCGGCGCTGGGAATTGAAGGTGTTCATTGGGTCCTTTTCAGATGCGAAATCATTTTATTTCTTCAGGACGGAGAAAGGGTAACAGAGAACAGAGAACATTCAAAGGGGTGGTTGGTTGCGGAAGGATAGGACGTGAGTGGCTCAGTGCGCAACGAGGCCGGCGAAGAGCGGGACGTAGGCGAGGAGGGTGACGACGATTCCGGCGAGGGCGGCGAGGGCTAGGCTATGAAAAAAGACGAAGCGCAGGATGGATCCCTCCTGACCGTAGGACTGCGTGGCGGTGCTGGCGACGACGATGCTGGGAGCGGCGATCATCTTGCCCATGACTCCGCCGGCGGCGTTGGCTGAGGCCATAAGCACGGGTGAGACGCCGATCTGGCGGGCGGTCATGCGCTGCAGGCTGCCGAAGAGGACGTTGGAGGAAGTGTCGGAGCCGGTCGAGGCGGTGCCGAGCCATCCGATGAGGGTTCCGAAGAAGGGGTAGAGCGCGCCGGTGCGAGCGAAGGCGAGGCCGAGCGTGGCATCGAGGCCGCAATAACGCGTGACGTAGCCGAGGGCCACCATGGCGGCGATGGTGACGAAGGTGAAGCGGATGTTGAAGACCGTCCGCATAAAAGTAACGGCCAGCGAGCGGGGACCGACACCCATGAGCAGACCGGCGATAAGCGCCGCGAGCAGAATTGCGGTGCCGGTGGCGGTGAGCCAGTTGAGATTGAAAACCGCGGCCTCAGCGGTGGGCGCGGCGACGACGGGCGGAACACGCAGGATTGCGTTGTTGAGGCCGGCAACGGAGATCTTGATGGTGGAGTGAGAGTCCATCCACGCCGAGACGCTGGGAAGACCCCAGACGAAGACGATGAGGCTCAAAACGAGCCAGGGCAGCCATGCGTTGAAGACTTTGGCGGCGCTGTGACCGTGATGCCGACGAGCCTGACCGGTGATGTCTTCGCGATCGACGTTGAGCGTGCGCCGGGGCTGCCAGAAGCGCATAAACACGACGAGGACAACAATTGTGACCGCGGCAGAGACGATGGCGACAAGCCACGGGCCGCTATAGACAGCCATGAGGTACTGGGTGATTGCGAAGGTCGCGCCCGCAGCAAGAATTGCGGGCCAGACCTCGATCATGGCGCGAAAACCGGCGTAGGCCCAGATCAGCCAGAAGGGAATGAGGAGATCGAACGGCACGAGGATTGCGGAGGTGGTGCGGGTGAGGGCGAACAGATCGAGGCCGGTGACGCCGTGCAGGGCGACGATGGGAATGCCCATGCCTCCGAGAGCGACGGGGACGGTGTTGGCGAGAAGCGAGAGGCCCGCAGCCTGGAGAGGACGGAAGCCAAGACTGATGAGAATCGCGGAGCAGACGGCAACCGGAGTGCCAAAACCGCAGGCGCCCTCAAAGAACGAGCCCAGCGCGAAGGCGATGAGCAGGAGTTGCAGCCGGCTGTCGGCAGTGATGCCAGTGAGGCTCTGCTGCAGCGTGACGAAGCGGCCGGTTTTGACGGTGAGGTCGTAGAGAAAGATGACGGACAAAATGATCCAGCAGATGGGGAAGACGCCGTAGCCCGCTCCGTAGGCAGCGGCGGAGAAGGCGAGCCGCGCGGGCATGTGAAAGACGAGCATGGCGGCGAGCAGAGCAGTGGTGAGACCGGCAAGCGCTGCGACATGCGCCTTGAGACGCAGAACGGCCATCGCGCCGAGAAGAACCACGATGGGCAGCGCGGCAACGAGAGTGGAGAGAACAGAGCGTCCGGTGGGGTTGTAGCCCTGCGCCCAGTGGAGCGAGAGGGGATTGGTTTTGAAAAGGTAGACAAGGGCGGCGATGAGGACGAGGAAAGCGAAGGCTTCGAGGAAGAGCGAGGCGGCATGCGTGGGCTTCGCAGACGGCGCTTGCACGGAAGGATCTTTCGCGGAGTTCACGACAGAGCAGAAGATAGCACGGCGGCGGGCGCATTTGGCGTGGCGGCATCGACCTCGCGGCGGACGGTGAGGACGGTGATGTCATCCTGCTGGCCGAAAGACTTAGCAGCTTCAGCAAGGTAGGCGGCGGGCTCCTGGCTGAACTGGCGGACGCGGTCGAAGCCGAAGAGCTCGCCGTTAGGGTGGCGGGCCTCGACGACTCCGTCGGAGAGCAGGAGAATGCGGTCGCCGGGATGGAGGAAGAAGCGGGCCTCTTCGTAGATGATTTCGACGAGGACGCCGAGAGGAAGGCTGCCGGGCAGAGTGATTTCCTGGCTGTTGAGATAGGGCGGCAGATGACCGGCGTTGGCGAGAACCATTTCGCCATTGACGCCGAACCAGAGGGCCTGGCAGGTGGTAAAGCTGCCGGTTCCGGAGAGGACGCGGTTGAGGGCTTCGAGAATTCTGGCGGGGTTGCGTTCCGAGGTGCGGCGCAATGCTCCCATGAGGAGGGAGACGTTCATGGCGGCCTTGAGGCCGTGGCCGGCCACGTCGCCGATGACCACGAGGATGCCTTCGCGGCCCACGGTCTGCACATGGAAGAAATCGCCGCCGACCTCGCTGGCAGGGCTGTAGACGGAGTCGACCTCGAAGCCGGGCGTGGCCAGTTTTTCCTGGGGGATGAGCAACTCCTGCACGCTGCGCGCGGCGGCCAATTCGTTGGTGGCGTGCTCCCGATCGCGCTGGACGCGCAGGTAGCGGAAGAAGACGATGAGCACGATGACGAGGATGCCCGCGTAGCCGCCGATGGTGGAGATGTGAATGGGGATGGGGCCGGCCTGGATGGTGAGCGGTGAAGTGTATGAAGAGCCGGCTTCGCCGCTCAGGGCTGAGCCGACGATGGAATCGACGATGGCGACCAGGCTGAAACCCAGTGGAACCAGGAAGAGGCCGGCCTCGAAGTTGCGGCGCGCCGCGGCGGAGATGAGGGTGCCGAAGATGAAGATGGACCAGCCGATGATCCAGAGGACGCTGGAAACAAAGATGGCAACGAGAAAGAAGATGACTCCGCGATGAAAGAGGAAGAGGAGTGCGGGGCCGACGCCCGCCAAAACCGGCGCGGTGTAGCGCAGACCACGGATGTACCAGCGCTGCTTGAGAGAGAGAAAGGCGACAAGGAATTCGAAGAAGAGATAGGCGGAGATGAGCAGAAGCTGGAGCACGAGCGTGGCGCACCAGAGGGCATTGATGCGCGCAGAGCTGCCGGCCAGTTCGATGAAGCCGATGGGCGCGGCGGTGAGCTCGTGCAGGGCCAGCCACAGGTATTCCGGATGGCCTTTCTCAGAGAAGTAGAGCGCCAAGAGAAAGACGGCGAGCACCACGAGGAGGATGGAGTAGATCAGCTCGGGCAAGCGCTCGAAGAGCATGCGATCGGACCAGAGATTGAACTCGCGCTGAATATCGACGGGGTTACCGAGGTAAAGCGTGCGCGTGGCGAAGAAGCCGGTGTAGGCGTCATTGCCGAATGCGGCGTAGATGACGCGCACGACCAGGGTGAGGGAGGATTGGGAGGGATCGAGATTCAGGTTGTAGACGCGCGAGATGGGTTGAAATTCCTCGGGCGTGTCGCCGTGCGGACCTTCAGGCTGGACCTGCTTGCCGTTGGCGAAGACTTCAGGGCTGAGGCCGGGCGAGCCGACTTCGAGGGTGGTGCCGTGCGTGACGGGCAGTTCGATGAGAAGCGCTAGCGGCCCGTGATGGGGAGCGAGCTGGACGTGAAGCCGGAACCAGGCGTAGCGACGGGCGGGGGTTGCCGGTGTTGGGGCAGTGGGGGCTCCGGCGGGCGGCTTTGCGGTGCTGGCGGGCGCGTTCGCGTCTTCGTCGGGGACTTCGCCGATTGAAGGCTGAGCATCGCGGACGGCCCACTTGGAGTCATCGAACGTTGGGGAAGACGCAGTGAGATCGGATGTGATTCCGACGCGCCAGTTCTTGTCGACGGGGACGGGCGAGCCGAGATTGGTGGCGTCGATGATGGCGGGGACAACGAATGGCGCGGAGAGCTTGGCCGGCTTGGCATGGATGTGCGGTTTGGGCGAAGCTGCGGGGGCGGGATTTGGAGACGGGGGAGTGGCCTGGGCGGCCAAGAACACAGCCCCGCAGACTGCGATCCAGACTGGTGCCAAAAACGCTCGACGCAAAGCGCCTCCCCTACTATTTTCTTCAATGTACTCGAACGGGGGGAGAGGAGGGAACGGCTCTGTTACGAAATTCTTCGCGTTCACGCTATGTATTGCGGGTGCGCCCGCTGGAGTGCCAGCCATTCGCCGGTTGATTATGGATCATCACGTTAGAGCAAGCGGCCGTACCTCTTTAACGAGCACCATCAGAGTCATATCAAGTTCGGGGCTCGAATCAGAATGCCCCGTTCCCGGCACCAGATAAAACTGCTTGCGCGGGGCCTTGATTGTGTCGAAATAGGCCTTGGCTAACTCTGGGAGGGCCGTCAAATCTTGTTGCCCCTGAATGATGAAGATGGGAACGGCAAAATCAATCCCGAGCGCCGGAAGATCGACCTTTGTTAACGGCCCCGAGAGGGTCAATCCCCAAAAATGCATAAAAGAAAAGTCGTCTGCTGCCTCGTATTGGGCTCGTTCTTCAGGCGAGGCATACGCAGGGGCGATTGCAGAGGGAGCAGGCGGCGAGGTTATTAGTTTGGCTTGATAGAGCCTTTCCCACTTTCTGAAAATGGGCCAATTGGAAAGCGCCTGCCAGGGAGGGGGACCAATCGTTGTCAGTGCGTCGATCGCCGGCTGATCGCCTGAGGCATGCGCCATTTGAATAACCCGGGCATAGCTGGCCGATAAATTCTTCTGCCAATTCACCATCTGAGCAACGCCGACATAAGCATAGAAGAGATCCGGCCTTTCGTGAGACATATAGATTCCCAGGATCGAACCCCAGGAGCCTCCCAGGATAATGATCTTCTTCTTATGGAGGTGTTTGACAAGAAACTCGGTAACTTCGATACCGTCCTGGACCATGCGCTCGACGGTCATCGTTGGTTCAACCGACGTCCCACTCTTGCCGTAGGTTCTTCCCGCGCCGCGCTGGTCCCACTGGACCAATGTAAAATCCTTCTCCCAACCCGAGTACATGGCGTCGGCAAACGGAGTCAACGCGTCGCCCGGTCCACCATGAAGAAAGAGCACGACAGGATTGTCAGGATTCTCTCCTTTGATCGTGATCCACTGATCGATGCCGCCGATCCGGACAAACATCCCTTCATCGATTCGCTGCGGCGCGTGGACAGATGGCGCTTGCGCAACCATATTATGGGGCAGGGAGAGCGAGGAGGAGCCGAAGATTAGCCAAACCGCGAAGCGCATCCTGCAACTTTTCATGATTTTCGTTACGTAAGGTCCTAAAGGATGGTTCCATCGTCAAGCCTTGCTGCGGGGCGCAACATTATCGGAGCTAAAGGGCAAGGAGCGGGGACCGACGGGAACAATGGACCAGGGAGGGGCAGACCAAGGGAAGAGAGAACGGGGAGTCTAAAGACGAGGATGTTTCAAATTCGCACAGAGCTGGCGCGGGAATGAAGGTTTCAGGGGACGAGGCGCAGGCAGGAGGGGTTGGGGGCAAAATGTGTCTTTGCCTTTGCTGCCGAATTGGCGGATACTTGCGTCTAAGTGATAGAGCGAAGCGGGGCAGTGAGGCGAGTCGTGCACTGTGGCGGAGGTGAGGTCATGAGGGCAATGGATCGCATCGTGTTGAGAACGGCGGTTTTGGCAGGATTGGCAGTGGCCTTAGCCGCCGGAGTGTGGGCGCAGTCGAGCGCGCCGGCCGGCACTTCCCCAGCCAATACGCCTGCGGCACAGGCTCCTTCAAATGCCCCGGCGGGCGACAGCGGCGTGCAGGCGACCCCGGCCGCGAGCCAGACGACATCGCAACCAGCACAACCTGCTGCCGGCACCGCGCCAGTGGGCGGAGATGCGCCGCTGCCCGCGAAGCAGCCGGGGCAAGGAACGGATCAGGGAGCGGCGACGACTGCGAGTCAAGGAACGGCGACCACTGCGAGTAACACGCAGCTGGTTCCCTGCGAGACGGCGAAGACCGACGACAAGAAGGACAAGAAGAAGGACAAAGACAAGGCCGAGGATCCCGAGCCGGGCACGACTCCGGTGGGCGGCGATTGTGCCGGGCCAGTAGCGGTGGACGTCAATAAGGTGGTCGATCCCGGAAGCCAGATGATCAAGGTGAAGCCGGGCAGCATCGAGGATGTGGGCGCTGTGGGCAACCGCGAGATCGGCAAGCGCGGGCTGGGCAACTGGTACTCGACCGACGGCGAGATCAAGATGGGCAAGCAGTTTGCCGACGAGATCGAAAAGAGCACCAAGTTTATTACCGACCCCGTGGTGGATGAGTACATCAATCGCATCGGGCAGAACATCGTGAAGAACTCCGACTGCAAGGTGCCGTTCACGATCAAGGTGATCGATTCGGACGAGATCAACGCCATGGCGCTGCCGGGCGGGTTCTTCTACGTCAACTCGGGGTTGATTCTGGCGGCGGACGAAGAGGCGGAACTGGCAGGCGTGATGGCGCACGAGACGGCTCATGTGTGCGCACACCACGCGGCGCGCGAGATGACGCGCCTGAACTATGCGCAGATCGGCATGGTGCCTCTGATGATCATGCTTCCGTACGATTGGACCGGATACGGCATCTACGAAGCGGCGCAACTGGCGATTCCCATCACGTTCCTGCAATTCTCGCGCGACTTCGAGGCGCAGGCTGACTACCTGGGCGTGCAGTATATGTACCGGTCGGGCTACGATCCGCAGGCATTTATTACCTTCTTTGAGAAGGTGCAGGCGCTGGAGAAGCGCAAGCCGGGGCTGGTAGCAAAGGCGTTCAGCGACCATCCGCAGACGCCGGACCGCATTCTGCACACGCAGGAGGAGATTGCGCGCATTCTTCCGGCCAAGGACGATTACCTGGTGACCACGTCGGAGTTCGAGGACGTGAAGGCGCGGCTTGCGCGCATTGAAGACAAGCGGCGGCTGGTTGACACGAAGGGCGGCGCGAAGCCTTCGCTGCGCCGGGCCAGCACCACGGATAACTCGGGTAACTCGGGCAATTCGACCAGCGCACAGACCGGCAGCAGCTCCGGGGACTCGACGGACGGTCCGCCAACGCTGCATCGCCGCGACGACCAGAATTGAAAAGCAGGGATCAAGTTTCAGGTGTCAGGGATCAGACAGGCAGAACGGCTTCCCGGGAAGGGAAGCCGTTCTTTTTTGTGGGCCGATGCGGGCTGCCAGCGGGGATGAGCTTGGCTATACTAGGGCCTGTCTTCTAATTTCCAGGGAACGGCGCCGGAAGCCAATTCTTCACGTTTCTAGAAGCGAGGAGAGACAGATACCGGGTGTATTTTAGCGACGAGCGACAACGAAACGAGGGAAATTGGCCCCGGCCCTGAGGGTTGCGGGGAAAATAGGGCCGTATTTCATTCTCGCCCTCGACAGTGGTCCCGCCACAGCCTTCGGGCTCGGCCTCGTCCGGCCCGATTTTCTCTCGCAACGCTGCCCCCCTGGAAGTTAGAAGACAGGCCCTAGGCGTGCTCTTGCCATGAAGAAGATTGCAGCTATCGCAGCCGTATTTGTGCTCATCCTGCTGTTGACCAAAATCGCCAACCAGACGCCGCCCGAGCCGCCTTCCGGGTACACGTTCTGGATGTATGCGCAACATGTGGTGGAGTGCACTCCCGCTGACATCACGCTGGTGGATGTTCACCAGACGGAGACGCATCTCGAAAAGGATTTGAGCTGGCCGGACTGCGCCGCGTTTCAGAAGGGCGATGTGCTGGACTTTCATTTGTCGCGCGGGGAGAAGACGAAGTTCCTGAGCGACGAGAAGACGGCGTGGTGGCGGAAGGAAATGTGAGAAAGCAGGGACCAGGGAACAGGGGCCGGACCATCTGCTTCAAGTACGCAATGGGTTGGGGAAGGGTCTTCCCGGGGACACAAGTAGATGGGGTTTTCCACAGGGGCGGGGAATGGGCAGAGATCGGGAAAACCCCTTTAAATTCCTGTAACTTACGGAAATTCCTTGAATGAACCGATCAAGTCGGGTTAAATACAGAGTTACCGGCAGGTTTGCCGGAAAACTACCGATCTACATCCCGCTTTTTCGGAAGGCAATTATGCGCAACGCTGCAGCCCGCTCCAACTTGCTGGTTCCTGAGATTCGCGAGGTCATGGACATTCGCCAGGCCTCGAATTACCTTGGCATCTCCGCTGACACTCTCTACAAGTACGCCTCGGACGGGTTTGTGCCGGCGTTCAAGCTGGGCAACCGTTGGCGCTTCAAGCGCTCGCGGCTGGACGAGTGGATGGACCGGCAGAGCGATCTGCAAGCGGGCGAAGTGGACGCGAGCAAGAAGAAGCCGGTGCAGCGGGAAGCGACGAATAGCCTGTAACTGGTAGCATTCAGTTCTCAGCTTCTAGCTGTTCGTTCTGAGTTTTCGTGTCATTCGTGGCATTTCAACCCCGTGAAATCAGACAAGGATTCTTTAGGGAGTCGAGGCGCGTCTGTCGCATAAAGCGTAACCGTTCGACTTTCGCCTCTTGACCGAGTAAGGGTTTCTAACTCGGATGTGCCCACTTGTTTTGGGGTAGACACCTGTTGAGTGGGCCTGAGCGGCATGGGAAGCTTGGTCCTGGAGTGACGCGACGAGGTTACAAGCCAGTTGCCGGATGCAGTTGAAAGGCTCCCCGTGTTTCTTTCGGCGTTGTAACGAGCCGCAACAGAAAGTCTCTGCTGAACTCTCTACAATAGGTGTGCAGTTGGTTGCGCCTTGGCGCGTTTCTTCAACAGGCTGAGTCCCAGGCAAAAGTCACACAAAGGACCTCTCATGCGAATTCATCGCTTTCTCCATTTTCCCGTTTTCTTTTTCGTTGCCGGGCTGGTGTACGCACAGCCTTCCGGAGGGCCATACGGCCCGATCGACCAGCGATATGAGATTCCCAAGGGCGGTAAGGTGTACTTTGTTGCGCCGAACGGCAAGAGCGATGCGCCGGGCACCGAACTCGCCGATCCCACGACCATCGAGGCGGCCATGGAGCGCGTGGTGACGGGCGACGCCATCGTTTTGCGGGGCGGGATCTACAGAACCGGCGGCCTGACGCTGAATCAGGGCATCACGATCCAGCCCTACCAAGAGGAGCATCCCGTCCTCAAGGGCACCGAGATTGCGACGCAATGGGAGGCTTTGCCGAACAACGTCTGGAGGACCTCCTGGTCCCATCTCTTCCCGGCGGAGCCTCTGCCCTGGTGGAATCGCAAGCGTGAAGGCTTGAAGACGCCTCTGTACCGCTTCAACCTCGATATGGTCTTCGTCGATGGCGAGCTTCTCATCTCCAAGGGTTGGGAGGGAGAGCTCGATTCACATTCCTATTACATCGATTACAAGAACGGATTTGTGTACATCGGCACAGATCCCACGCACCGGCAGGTGGAGATCACCGCTTACGACAGTGCGCTGGTGAGGACCAGCGCTCCCGCGCATGGCAAGGTGTCGGACGGGAAAGGGCCGTTGATTCGCGGCGTCACCTTTACGCAGTACGCGTATCGGGCGCTGGAGATCGAGGGCAAGAAGCATTTCACGTCGGCCGACGAACCCACCAACGAGCCCGTAGGCATCTCCGATCCTGCGACCTATGGCAAAGAGGTGAGGAATACGCTGATCGAGAATGTCACTATCACCTACTGCTCCCGCGTGGCCGGCTATTTCCGCGGCGACGGATTGATCATCCGCAACTCGCTCGTTAGCGATACCGGCACGGAAGGAATCTACGTCATCGGTTCGTCGGATGTGCTGCTGGAGAGGAACATCATCCGCCGAAACAACATCAAGCAGCTGACCGGCTATTTCCCCGCCGCGGTGAAGATCTTCAACCAGACACATCGCGTCACTTTCCGCGACAACCTGATTCTGGAGCAGCCCTACTCGAACGGAGTTTGGTATGACGTGGGCAACCACGACGCCGTGATCGTGGACAACTGGGTGGAAAACGCTCTCGACGGCATATTTGTCGAGATCTCGCGTGGAGCCACCATCGCCGGCAACGTGGTAGTGAATTCGAACCGCGGACTTCATGTGCTGAACTCGGCGGACGTGCATGCCTATAACAACACTTTTTTCAATGCGCGCGTAACCTTCGAGCGGACTGACCGCGTGGCCGCGGGCGACGTCTTCGACTGGCATGCCACCACGGGGCCGGGCCTGGACCAGCGCGAAGGCCATATCTTTCTCCATAACCTGATCGCGGCTTCGGATT
>JBEKAJ010000099.1:0-10969 GCA_050018295.1 Occallatibacter sp.
ATCGCGATCAACTGGCAGGCAACGCTGGTTTTCTTGTTGGCCGGGCAATTGCATTAAGAAACTTTCAGTCCGCGCTCTGTGCGCTGCTTTCGCAAACACGCGGCAGGAGATCGAGAAGCAACAATCGACGAGTGAACTCGGAGGCATCAATGCACTTACAGCCATTGGATATCGGCATCATTCTCGCTTACATGCTGGGCACGGTGCTTGTGGGCTATTGGGTATCTCACTACGGCTCGCGCGACATGACCGCGTACTTTCTCGGCGGCAACAAGATGCCGTGGTACGTGCTGGGCCTCTCGAACGCTTCGGGCATGTTCGACATCAGCGGCACCATGCTGCTGGTCTATTGGATGTTCGTCTACGGCCTGAAGAGCGTCTGGATCCCGTGGCTGTGGCCGACGTTCAACCAGGTTTTTCTCATGGTCTACCTGTCGGCGTGGTTGCGGCGCTCGCGAGTGATGACCGGCGCCGAGTGGATCAAAACGCGCTTCGGCACGGGGCGTGGCGCGCAGTTGTCGCACCTGATCGTGGTCATCTACGCCTTCATCAGCATCATCGGGTTCTTCAGCTACGGTTTCAAAGGCATCGGAAAGTTCGCGGCCACGTTCCTGCCCTGGCATCTGTCGCCCAACCAGTACGCGGTCATCTTGATTGCCATTACGGCAATCTACGTGATCAAAGGCGGCATGATCAGCGTGGTGATTACGGAGGTGGTGCAGTTCTGCGTGCTGTCGGTCGCCAGCTTCGCCGTGGGCATCATCGCCATGCGCCGAGTGGCACCGGACGTTTTGCATCGCTTTGTGCCGGCGGGCTGGGACAACGTCTTCTTCGGCTGGCACTTGAATCTCAATTGGTCGGCGCTGATCCCGGCAGCCAGCACGCGAATCGCACAGGACGGCTATGGGCTGTTTGGCTTCTTCGTCATGATGCTCTTCTTCAAGGGCGTGCTCATCTCCGCCGCCGGCCCGGCCCCGAACTACGACATGCAGCGTATCCTCTCCTCGAAGGATCCGCGGGAAGCCTCGATGATGAGCGCTTGGGTGAATGTTGTGCTGACCTTTCCGCGCTATTTTCTTGCCGCCGGACTCGCCGTTCTCGCCGCCGTGTTCTTCAGCGACAATATCCGCGCCATGGGCGCCAATATGGACTTTGAGCTGGTTCTGCCCTACGCGCTGTCGCGCTTCGTGCCCGTTGGACTGCTGGGGTTCCTGATCTCCGGCCTGCTGGCCGCCTTCATGGCCAACTTTGCGGCCACAGTGAACGCCGCGCCGCCTTACTTCGTCAATGACATTTACAAACGGTACATCCGGCCTGACGCCCCGCCCCGCACCTACGTCCGCCTCAGCTATCTCGCCTCGTTTGCCGTCGTCGTCATCGGCGTCCTCATCGGATGGAATGTCACCTCGGTCAACTCCGTCGTCGTGTGGATCGTTTCCGGATTGTGGGGAGGATACACAGCCTCTAACGTCCTCAAGTGGTACTGGTGGCGGTTTAACGGCTATGGCTACTTCTGGGGCATGTTAGCCGGAATCGCATCCGCGCTGGCGTTGCCGCCGCTGGCCGCGAAAGTTCCGCTGGTGCAGCATCTGCTGGCCGCGTACTCCATCAATATGGATGTCTCCATCGTCTTCCCGCTGGTGCTCGTTCTCTCGCTCATCGGATGCTTTGCCGGCACACTGCTCACCAAACCCGAAGACGACGAGGTGCTCAAGGACTTCTATCGCCGCGTTCGGCCGTGGGGATTCTGGGGCCCGGTCTATCGCAAGGTGCTTGCCGAGGACCCCGGCTTCCAGCGCAACAAAGACTTCATGCGCGATATGTTCAACGTCGCCGTCGGAATCGTCTGGCAGGTCACACTGGTCGTGCTTCCCATGTACATCGTCATCTGGGAGCTCCGGCGCGCCGCCATCGCCCTGGCCATCGTTCTGGCCACGTCGGCCATTCTCAAGTTCACCTGGTACGACCACTTGGAGCGCCGCGAGGTCGAACCGCAAAAAGCATTTACTAAAACGATTTAACAGAATGCCTAACAATTCAAAAAACCTCAGCGGCGTGTTACAACAAAAGAAATGGCCAAAAGCACGAAAGCGCGACGCGAACCGAAGCCGGGGCAGCCGGTCAGTCTGCGCGTTCTGGGCGAGTATCTCGATCTGTCGCCGGCTACGATCTCGCTCGTCCTGAATGATGCGCCCGGCGTCCGTGCGATTCCGCAGGAGACGCGGGACCGGGTGAGGGCTGCGGCCGCCAAATTCGACTACCGGCCCAGCTTCTACGCGCGGTCGTTGCGGCGCCGCCAGACCTACTCCATTGGCGTATTGGTTCCCGAGTTGAACGATGCCTATACCGCACAGGTTCTCGCAGGCGTTGAAGAGTTCCTCATCGAGGAAGGCTACTTTTACCTGACCGCCAGTCATCGCCGCAAGCCTGACTTGATTGAAGAGTACCCGCGTTTGCTGATGGAACGCTCGGTCGAGGGATTCATCCTGATCGATACGGTGTTGCAGCACAGCTTCAAGATTCCGGCAGTCGCGGTCGCCGGTCATCGCCAGATTCCGGGAATCACCAACGTGGTGCTCGATCAGCGCCGGGCGGCGGATCTCACGTTGCGCCATCTCTACCAGCTGGGTCATCGCAGAATCGCTTTTATGCGCGGCGGCAGCCACAGCTCCGACGCCGATGACCGTTGGGAATGCCTGCAGGCCGTGGCCCATGATCTTGGCATCGCTGTCCGGCCTGAGCTTACCGTGCAGCTCAAGCTACGGGTTTCCACGCCGGAGCTGGGGTTCGAGCCCGCTTGCGAGTTGCTCAACCGCAAGGCCGATTTCACGGCCATGGTCTGCTACGACGATATTGCCGCGATCGGCGCTATCCGGGCCATACGGGACCATGGGCTGCGCGTTCCTGAAGACATCTCCGTGGTCGGCTTCGACGACATCCAGAGCGCGGCCTTCCAGAATCCCAGCATTACGACCATCCGCCAGCCGCTGCATGAAATGGGTACCATTGCCGCTCGTGTGCTTCTCGAGCGGGTTCGTGGTCAGAATGCCGATCTGCAGATGTTGCCCGTCCTGCCGGAATTGGTCATTCGCGAGTCAACCTGTCCGCCGCTTGACAAACCCAATCGAGCCGGGCGCAGTTGAAGACGCAGCGAAGTCCGCACCAGTGAGAAGAACTCGCCTGAGACCGATGCCCCAAAACCCCGTATTCCATTGCCTCCGGTGCATTCAGACTGTTATAGTCCTCCTTTGGCCGCTGCCCACGCGGCAAACCGTGCTGTTTCTGAGGTTGTTCGGCCCATTAGACAAGATCGCAGCCTGACCAAAGAGCTGCAGGGCCCATCGATCCTTACCTTCGAGAATCCGGCCAGGACGCAAAAAGGCAAGCTGTTCCTGGAGTGATCGAATTGGTAAAACCTCCCTCGGGCCAACCTGTGAGCAAAGCCCGGCAGCGTGCCGTGGCGCCGCTGACGCATCGCAAGCCCACCATGAGTGATGTGGCTCGGCTGGCGGGCGTGGGCACCATGACCGTCTCCCGGGTGTTGAGTGGCACAGTTCGCGTTTCGGCGGAAACCACGCAGCGGGTTCAAACTGCGATTCAGCAGCTCAATTACCGTCCCAATGTGCTGGCGCGCGCTTTTCGCGGTCAGCGCAGCCATTCAATCGGACTGATCATTCCCTATCTTTACGATCCCTTCTTTGCCAGTTGCGCTCACGCGGTCACCACCGTCGCCAGGGAACACGGCTATTCGGTCATCATCACCACTTCCAATGAAGATCCTGAAACGGAGTACGCTGAAGCCGATGAAATGCTGCAACGGCACGTGGACGGGCTGCTCGTGATTCCGGCCCGAATCCGTCAATCGCACCTCACGCGCTCTCTCTTTGGCAAGACTCCGGTTGTGGCCTTTGACCGGCCGGTCCCCGATCCATCCATCGACACCGTCCTCGTGCAGAATGCCGTCGGGTCGCGCCGCATCGTCGAACATCTCATCGAGCACGGGCACCGGCACATCACTTACCTTGCGCTCAGCCGCAGCCTGTTCACCATCAACACGCGCTACGCTGGTTATCGCCGCGCCATGCAGGACGCGGGGCTCGAAGCATGTCCGATCTTCGATTGCGAATCGGAGGAGGTCGTCGAGCAGATCCTCAAAGCCAAGATGGAACGGGCCACTCCCCCCACCGCGGTCATCACTTCGAATACCCTGGTTACGCGCTACGTCCTTGGGGCGATTTCACGCCTTGGCTTGCGCATTCCCAACGATCTCGCCTTCGCTGGTTTCGACGACTTCGACCTCGCCGAGTTCACCTCACCGCCGCTCACAGTGGTCCGCCAGCCCGCGCAGGAGATGGGCCGCGTCGCTGCAAACTTGCTCTTCGACCGCATCACTCGTGGTGAAATTCCGCACACGGGCAACCGCATCGTTCTCCCGGTTGAGATCGTGCTTCGGCGCTCGTGCGGCTGTAAACACCGCACCGCTGTCGTCATTCATTGAAAGCGATTTCTAGCGAGGCGCGCTTCACTGCACCGCAAGTGTCTGCTTGGCCAGGTTCCAGCCGCGTACGCCAATCGCAGGATTCGCGCCGCCGGCCGCAAACGCCACCGTCACCGTGCGCTCCTCACCGGGCGACAGCGAGACGTAGTTGTCGCTGTAGTAGGCAGGCAGGATGCGTTGGCCCGTCGTAGCGTTGGTCAGCGTGAGTTTGATCATGAGTGCCGCCACGGAACCCGTATTCTTGATCCGCACTGTTACTGTGCGCTCGCCGTTTGCCGCTGCGGAGGCCGCCGAGGCCGAAAGCGTAGCAGGCGGAAGCGAGTTCAGCTCGCGGAAGCTTGCTTCGTCCGCCGCCCACCAGTAGAAGTTGTCGCTCACGGGCGCGCCGGCCGCATCGCTCACTTCGAGTTCAACGAAGATGGCGTGGCCGCCAGCTAACGTTGCGAGGTCGGGCTTGGACACCGGAGTGCGATCATCGGCGGCGGCCAAAACCTGGTTGGTCTGATCGCTCAGCGTCTTGCCATCCAGGCCCTCCACAAGCGTGCGCACTTTGAAGGCCCGAGCCTCGCCTAGATTGATCAGATCAACCGAGCCATCGGACAGATTCAGTTGCGCGTGCACTGGCTCGCAAGCCTTCTGCGTCCCGTAGAAACTCGATTGCGTGTCGTAGTCCCAGCTCAGGAAGTTCCACTCCATGCTCGGCCACGAGGGTTGCGTCATCCAAATCATGCGGGCGGAGTTGGGCTGCCACAGATGCGCAGCAAACCCCTCGAAGATGGCGCGATGGCCAACGTAATCCAGCATCTGCGCCTTGCGCTCGAAATCCTCGAGGCTCGTCGGTGCGCCAAACTCCGTCTCCATGTGAGCCATGTACGGCTGCACCGCGCCGTTCCCGCTCTGGTGCCAGTCGTGATAAGCCCAGGTGTCGCTGATCGGCCACCGGTCGGGTTCGGGGATGAACGATTCCATGCTCTCCAGCGTCGGCACACTGGGAATCCCGAGCTCGACGCTAAATCCGCGGTTGATCCGGTAATAGGTTTCGAGCGGCTGGAATTGATAGGGCCCCGAGTTGCGCAGATTCACTTGATTCGAACTGCCCGTGTAATAGCGCGTGTCGTCGAGCGTGCGCACCAATTCGGCCAATCCCTCGTTGATCGTGGGCTGCGGCACGCCTTCGTTGCGCCCGCACCACACCACAATCGACGGATGATGACGGTAGCGCAGGATCGTGTCGCGCGCGTTCGCCAAAAACAATGCCGGGTCTTCAGCTTCCAGGTTGTAGGTTTGCGTCGATTCCCAGAAGTCGTTCCACACCATCAAGCCGTACTTGTCGGCCAGCGCATAGAAGTTCTCCTCCGTATTCTGGCCCATCCAATTGCGGATCATGATCACGTGCGCGTCGCGATGCAGCCGGAAATACGGCTCCAAGTGCTCGATGCTCACGCGCTTCAGCATGTCGTCCATGCCCCAGTTGCCGCCGCGTGCGGCGATGCGCACGCCGTTCACTTTGATCACCAGATCCGTTCCCGGCCATCCACCATCAACTGGGCGGATTGACGGCGAATCCGCAGCCTTGGGCTCTAGCGTCTGCACCCACGAGTGCAGCATCCAGTCCGGCAGCGTTTGCCCAGGCAGCACTTGATTCGGCGTCCAGTCGAAAATCTGCCGGATGCCTTGGTGCGTCCCCTCGATCAGCGGCAGTGCCTCATCGTGGGTGCGGCTGGGCAGCACCTCTACGCGCCGCAGGTGCCCCGGCGCATCGAAGAGCGAAAGCTCGTAGCTCACCTCTCTCATTCCGAACTCGATTTGTTTTGCTGCGCTGACCTTCCCACCGGTGGCCAACGAAACTTTCAGCGTGTGCAGCGCGGGATCGCCGTACCCATTCGGCCACCACAGCCGCGGATGTTGCACCTTGAGCTGCGCGAATTCCGCCGGCTCCAGCCGAATCACCGTCTCGCCCGGAGCGAGATGCGTGTGCTTCGTCAACTTAACATCGTCGAAGCTGGCCGTGAGTTCACCATCGATCGCGGCGCTGCCTTTGTTGGTGAGCGGCGCTTCAATCTCGACGTCAGCCTCGCTGCGATCCGGCTTGGGCAACGTTGTTATCACGTTCAGGTCGCCGATTTCGACCGGCCCTGTCGCCGTCAGCGTCACGTCCTGCCAGATGCCTGTGTCGCGGTCGCGAATGCCGGGAATCCAGTCCCAGCCCTCGGCTGCAGAAAAGGTTGGCCCGTCGAGCACTTCAATTCCGCCGTTCTCGCCCGGACCGCCCCTGAGCGACTGCTCGTTCGGAATCCCCGGATGCGGAGGCGGAGAAACGCGCACGGCCAGCGCGTTCTCGCCGCCGGCGGCAACATCCGTCACGTCGAAATCTCCGCGCAAGAAGGCGCCCGTGAATCCGCCAAGTTTCTTCCCGTTCATCCAGACTTCGGCCGCGTAATTCACACCTTCAAATGTGAGAGTCAGGCTGCGTCCATGTGCCGCGGCCGGCGTCTTGAACTCCACGCGGTACCAATAATCCTGACGAGCCAGGCTCTCGGGAATGGCCAGATTGTTAAGCCCGTAATCGGGATCGGGATAGAGCCCGCGGTCGATCATTGTCGTCAGCACCGTGCCCGGCACCGTGGCCACCAGCCAGTTTTTGTCGTCAAATCCGGCCTTGGAAATCTCATCGCCAGTTGCCTTGACCTGCGGCGCCGCCTCCAACCTCCAGCCGCCCGCGAGTTTCCACGGATCATCGCCCGTCAACTGGCCATGCAGGTCAGCTGCGCTTGGCTCTTTCGCCTTTGGCTTCTGAATCTCCCCTTTGGCGTGCGGCCAGGTGGACGGATCCTGCGGCGCACTGTATCCGGCCTGCGAGCGAGTCTGCACCGGCCAATGCTGCGAGGCCTCCTCGTACGTGGCTAGGCTGAAGTCCGGCGGCGCATCGGCAATCGCTTTTACCTGCTCGGCCGTCGCCGCCCCACGGTAGATTCTGAGCGATGCAATTTTGCCGCCGAAGTGGCTTGCGGCGACATCTGGCAATGGCGGCGGCGCCATCTCCAGAACCGCCGCAACGCTGCCCTGCGCAAGCGTGCTCGACGCTACTGCGCGGCCATCTGCGTACAGAACCACGTGTTCTCCGTCGCTCACCGCTGCGGCAAAATGCCACTTTCCCGCGTCGAATGCTTGATCGCCCGGCACAAATCCTGCCGAACTCTGCGCCCGCCCCAGCCACAGGCCGAGCCGATTGCCCGCGATTCCAATAAAGCGCGCATCTTCCGCGGCGGGGTCGCCAATGCCGCCCAGCAGCGTCGTCCCTTGCAGGGTCTCGGGGGACTCGAACCAGAAAGCAAGCGTCCACGAGGCGGGCCCTGCCAGCAAGGGGTCCTGCATCGCGGGCTGCTGATTCGAACCTTGAATGACCGTTGCCACAGCTGCGAGACCGTCAAGCGAAGTTAACGGAGACAACGTCTTGTTCAAGCCGGGTCCGTCGGCAAGGAAAACGGCATTGAATGGGCCGTATGCTACCGCCGGTAGCGTCGGTGCTTGCGCATGGAGCGAAGCTGCCAGAGCGCCTCCAACCAAGGCAAAGACCACTCGCAGGCCCGCGCGAGCGCGAATCCGAACCAAAACCGCAGGAATGAATGTGAAGTGCTTGGGCATGGCAGACCATCCTATAGGACACGCGAATTGAAGCGCAAAATGCCTGTCTCGATTTCGCCAGGCGCGATCCTGGGAATCCGGAGCGGAACAGGAAGATAACGATACCACCGGTGACCCTGCGTCCCCTCCGGACGAAGAACATCCTGCGCCCGAAACCGGAAACCATCATAGCGGCAGCAGCTCAGAATTGTCGCTGGTGTTCTGTGAAAATGGGTGGATTTTTCCTGAAAGATTCCCGGCGTCCTCCCGCTGGCTGTGATACAAATGGTAACAATCTCATTCCGCATGGGAACGCTCTCATCGGTTGAGGTTTGCGGTGCTCGTGATGGCTGACCTTGTGGAGAGCCGTGTGCTAGCGTTCGATGTCGGCGGCAGCCACGTTGCCGCTGCGGTGTGCTCGGCTCCGGATTTCCGCCTCGGCCCAGTCGCGAGCGCGCCCCATTCTGCCACCAATACCTCTGACGTCTTTATCGATCTCCTCTATGACCTGGGAACGAAGGCTCGGGCAGGCCAGGACGGGATCATGGGAGCGATGCTCGCCGTGCCCGGACCGTTCGACCTTGAGGCAGGCGTGAGCCTGATGCGCCACAAGCTGCCTTACCTTTATGGAGTCGATCTGCGCCAAGCCCTCTCCGCGCGACTCGCCTTGCAGGCCGCCCAGGTGCGCTTTCTCAACGATGCCGATGCCTATCTGCTCGGCGAGGTTGGCGCCGGCGCAGCACGCGGCTTCCACCGCGCCGTCGGTCTCACGCTGGGCACGGGCATTGGTTCAGCATTTGCCGTCGATGGTCACCTTGTGACCGAGGGAACCGGCGTGCCCGCTGGCGGCGAGATCTGGAATCTTCCCTATCAGGGCGGAATCGTAGAGGACTTCGTCTCGTCGCGAGCCATCGTCGGGATCTACGAACGCTACACAGGCAAGCGCCGCGAGGTCGTTGACCTCGCGGCAGCGATTCCCGGCGACCCGGCCGCACAGCAGGCCTTCATCGAATTCGGCCAGCATCTTGGAGAAGTGATTCGGATCCAACTCGCCGAGTTTCTTGCGGATGTCATCGTTTTGGGTGGTGGAATCTCCCACTCCGCGAACCTCTTCTTGCCCGCAGTGCAGGCCCAGCTTGGCGATTCCCTGACTCAGTTGCGCGTCTCCGAACTCGGGGACAAAGCTGCGCTCGTCGGCTGTGGCGTGGCCGCCTTCCGCACCGACGATGGCCCGCCGGACGCCGGCAAATCCCAGCCCGTGAGCACCGGCGCAATCTAAAACTGCGCCATCACGCCCGCTCTAGACCACGCCCGCTCTACTGATAGAACGTAACGATACTCTGCGCGGGAAGCGTGTAATTGAACTGCCCGCCAGAGACTGGTACCGCAGTTTGTGCCGCAAGTCCTGCGGCTGACGTGGATTGGGTAGGCATCAGCGAAGTCACGCCGCTCCCATTGCTCAGCGCAAACGTCAGGCTCTCCGAGGTCGTATTGGAGTTGATCGCCACGATCACGTAGTGCGCCGGCGAGCTGTTCATGTAGGCCGAAACAAATACCCCGGAAACGGGGGTCGCCGTCGCCGACACGCGCACATAGCCAGGCTGGATGAACTTGGAGTACTGGCCCATCACGTAGCCCATCGGCTGCACAGTCCCGGCGTTGTCGACGAAGCCACAGGTGCCGGCGGCGGTTGAACAACTGCCGGTAGAAGAGCCGAAAACTCCCCACCAGACATAGGCGTTGTATTGCCCGGTGACCATCGAGTTATGGATCGATTCACCATAAGTCGTCAAGGCTTGGGCCCAAGTTAGTGGCGTTCCGCTCAAGGGGCCGAACTCGGTCATCCAGAGTTCTTTCGGGCTGTCCCCCGCGGGAATGGAGTAGGATACAATCGATCCCTCAGACAATACTTGATAGATGTGGCCGCCAATAATGCTGATGAGGCCCTCCGCACTCGAGTCGCTGAGAGCCGTTGCGGCATCGACCGGGTTGAAGACATCCGACTCCGGCATGATGAGCTTCGTGGAGTATGGGTCCGAGGTGATTGTGGAGGCGTTGCCTGCTATCCAGGTATCCATCTGCTGCGGAGTCCAGACGCAGGATTCATAGGTGACGTTCTCTTCCGGTTCGTTCTGCATCGAGATGGCATAAAGATTGAAACTGTTGGTGGTATTGAAAAAGTGGACAAAATCCTCCAGGTAGCTGGCGTAGTTGGCATAGTTCGTTGGGTTCAGATAGCCGCCACAGTACCCGGCTCCTTCGCCGCAACTGCCGTTGAAGGCCTCGTTAAAGCTCGTGCCACTAACAGTGGTAGTGGTGCCACTCAGTTTCCAGGTGGCCGGTGGCGTCCACGGCGAGGCGAAGACGATGGCTTTGGAGTTGGCGGCGACGGCTTCCGCGCCGTTGGCAGCCTCGTAGTCCCATTCGCTGGTTTCATAGGGGTTGGCGCTGGAGGCCGAGCCCTCGGGATCGATACGCACGCGAAGGATGCTGAGACCGAGGCCACTGCCGCTTGGGCTGAACAGCTCCGTGGCCACGGCTGCGGGCATTTTTCCCAGCCAGGCGGTCGAGCCGCCAAAGCCGCGGATCGTCTGGTAAGTCGTTCCGAAATCGACTGTCACCTGGTTCGGACTCGCACCCGTGGTGAAGGTCCACACGTAGTTCGAGGCCAGCGCGGCGCCGGCGGAGCTTGTGGCTCCTGTTGTTATGGTCGCCGTGTACGACGTGCTGTAAGCCAAGGCCGCATTGGGCGTAAAGGTCGCCGTTGAAGTGCCGGTGTTGTACGTGATCGAGCCGGAGACAGCGGTGTTGCCGGGGCCCGTCAAAGTGAAGGTCGTCCCGGTGATC
>JBEKAJ010000100.1:0-10609 GCA_050018295.1 Occallatibacter sp.
CAATGGTCGGCTGGTCGTTCTGGAATTGAAGGCCGGCGAGGATCTGCACCTGCCGCTGCAGGCGCTCGATTACTGGATTCGCGTGCGCGCCCTCAACGCCGACCGCCAGCTTGCGCCACCCGCTGCCGCGCCGCTCTCGGCATTCGAGCGCAACGGCTACTTCGCAGGCGCGGAGGTGTCGCCGCTGGCGCCGCGCATGATTCTCGCCGCGCCGGCCCTGCGCATTCATCCCGCCAACGAGACGGTGCTGCGCTATTTCTCCCCCGAGGTCGAATGGGAATTGATCGCCCTCGCAGAACATTGGCGCCGCGAGTTGAAGATCGTGTTCCGCAAACGCAGCCGCGACCGCACGGATCGTTGATGGCCGATTGTCAGGGCTTCGACATCATGTCCGGTACCGGCTTCGGCCCAGAAAAGTCCAGCGGCACCGACACATGCTCCTGCACGATCAGCCACTTTCCGTCGATCTTGCGGTACACGTCAGTCACACGGACGGTGAAGTCAATCGGTGAGCCATCCCTTGCGGTTCCTGTCACATGCTGAATGTTGTGACCGTAGGCGATTCTTCCGTCACTCGTCAAGCTCAGATCGCTCAGTTCAAAGTGAATGGGGCCCTTAAAGCCGGCGAGAAAATCCTGCCAATCCTTTTTGTAGTTTTCCCAGCCCACATGTTGCCGCGGAATGCCTACGTCAAACACGAAGAGCTCGTTCCCTGGCACATAGAACTTCATAATCGCGTCTACATCTTCGGCGTTGAATGCCGCCGCAAACTTGTCTTCGAGAGCGCGAATCTCCTGCTCGTCCTTTGACTGCGTTTGAGCCAGCGCTCGTTGACCTGCGCCGAAGATTGCCAGCGCGCACATCCCCGCCATTGCACAAGATGCGAATCTCTTCATGACCTCTCTCCTCTTTCGTTGGTTTTGATTGGGGAACCCGGAGTCTCCCGTATACGGTGCGACCGGAAATTGTGTCAAGGGAGAAAACCGAACGCGCGGCAAAAAAGCGCTGTATTGGTTTACTTTTCGCCGGCCTGCCGCTGTTGCTCTTCAAGCATTCGAATCGAGTGCCAGCAGATCAACAGGAGGATGCTCCCGAAAACTCCGAAACTGCAGTCGATCAGCCGCCAGACGAGCGGGATGCCTCGAATCTGGCCGGCGATGAGCGCCAGAGGGATGACTCCGGCACACGTGATGAGACCGAATGCGATCACCCATTTGTTGCGTACAGGATCGACAAAGGGACCAATGAACGCGGCCGCGATCGCGAGGTGCGCGAAGGCGAGCCAATCGGTGCCGTATGCGAGAAAAGGATAGCTGGCGCCGGTCGCGTTTAGAGCAACTGCCACTTGATCGATCCATCCGGTCAGGCCGGCCGTCGCAACAACCGCCTGGAGCAGTCCGGAGTGAACAAGCGAATCAAGCCAGTTGATTTCGGTCCGCAGAGGAAATGCCGTGACGCCGCTGAGCACGAGCCCCGCCATGAAGACGGCGAGCGAGAAGCGGATGAACCGAAGAGGATTGAAGTGTGTGATTTCCATAGTCACATGATCGAGCCTTTAGCCGCCGCATGGGTCTCGCCCCTAATGCAGCCTCTGATCGCGATGATTCCGCCAACTCCGACTAAGCGGTCTCCAGCACAGCGCCAAAGCGCCGAACCCTTTGGCAAAACTCTCTGAGCGAGACTTCCAGGTCAGCTTCGTCGAAATCCGGCCACATTCTATCGGTGAACACCAGCTCTGCGTAGGCGCACTCCCACAACAGAAAGTCCGACAGGCGCTTTTCGCCGCCGGTACGAATCAGTAGATCCACCGCGCCACTTTCGCCGGCGAGCGCGCGCATCAGCGTCCTCCGAAGTAAATCCGGCTGCCGCAACGCCATGCCGCCCTCCGCCGCGTCGCATACCGCTCGGGCAATGGCGTCGCGCGAAGAATAATCGATCGCTACGCGTAAATACAGCCCGCGGCCAGCGGAGGTAGCCTCTTCCGCTCTTTCGATCGCTGACCGCGTCGTCTTCGGCAAACGATCGCGCCGCCCAATAGCTTCAAAACGCACGCCGCGCTCTCGCAGCCGCGCCGTTTCAAGGCGGAGGAACGCGCGCAGCAACCAGAAGATTCTCTCCACTTCGGCAGGCGGGCGCCGCCAGTTGTCTGAAGAAAACGCGTAAAGCGTAAGGCAGCGGATTCCGATCTCATCCGCGTGCTCAACGATGCGGCGAGCCGCCATGATTCCCGCACGATGACCCGCCGCGCGCGGCAGCCCGCGCCGCGCCGCCCATCGGCCATTGCCGTCCATGATGATTGCCACATGCAACTCGTCCATATATTCATCCGACGTCTTTAAAAGCACGCAATTGGTTGTTGCCCGGCTGCCCGCGTTTCGGATATTCCCGGTCTACGATGTGCCCTTTGCCGTCATCGAATTAATTGCTTCCCCCGGCACACCCTTTACAGGGATTGAGCTGTACCAGTCGATCTTGCGCGTAAAGTACATGACGGCTGCAATCGCAACGAAGCTAGCAATCGCTCCCACGAGCAGCGCGTTATCCTCAAGCCGCAGCAGCATATAGATCAGGGCATACAGCAACGCGAAAATGGTTAGCGCCTTTATTCCCTCCTTGCGGCTTGCGAAGATCCAGCCCGCGTTGGCCGCGAGCAGCGTCACCGTCGCCACGCCGGCAACAAGAAATCCAAAATCGAAGCCGGTCCTTTCGGCAAGAGAGAGCAGGAGTAAATAAAAGATGAGCTGACCAACGCCAACCAGAACATACTGCGCGGGATGGACTCGCTTGCAGGTGGTCACCTCGAAGATGAAGTACGAGAGGAAGACGAGCCCGAGAAAAAGAGGCACGTACTTGAGGGACCGGTTTACTGACTGATAGGGATCGACGAGCTCAACGAACGACACTCCGAGTGCCGTCGCGCCCAGCCCCGTGATTCCGTCGCTTTGCCCTTCGGCGCGTACCCCACGAGCGATATAGGGTACCGTCCACTCCGCGCTGAATCCCTTGTTCCCAATGCTCCGGCTCACAGGCAGAGACCCTCCTTCGAATCCCGGGTTCGGCCAGTCACCCTCTTCGGTGAGATGCGTCGTCTTGCCGTAGGCCAAAACCGCAATCCGTTGCGCCCCTGAAAATCGAAGCACCGATGTCACGCTGAATTGTGCGTTCGGCTTTGCCACACCTGCGGCGGTGACGCCGAAAAGTGTGAGCCTGGTCTGCTGGTCCTGATCTCCGCCAATTGTCAGGTCCGCAGCGCTTTCTGCCGGCACCAGCGTCGTGGCCTTTCCGTTCATCGTCAGCAAAGCGTCCGCCAGTGCACCGCGCGCGTCACTCACACCAACCAGAATCTCCGCGCGACTCCAATCGAGCTGCGCACCTTGCGGGGCTTCCGAGGGCACTCCGGTCAAATCGAAGGCCGCGGCCAAATTCAAATCGGCATTGAACACCGGTACCTTGAAGAGCGCGCGGTGCCGTTCTTCCGTATGCGTCTTCACGTTGGCCGTTGCTTGCGCCGGGAAAACGAGATAGGTACCGTGCTTCGCTGTTTCCGCTGGCGACTGCGGCGCTATGTCGTAGGGAACGGCAAGCGTCGGTCCGAGAAACGTCTGCTGGCCGCCCACATAGCTGCTGATCTCGTTCGCCACATCTTTCGCTCGCCTCGTCCGGTCACCCACCAGCCACGCGACAAACACCGCCGGGATCGTCATCATCAGCGCCAAAGCGCACACCACGATGAGCTTCACACCCATCGACCTCGACATCATCCCTGCCTGCAAACCTGCCTGCAGAATCGAAAGATCACCCATTCTCATTCCCCCCTTCGCCAAAAGCCCGCTTTCTCGCGATGCTTGATTGCTTTGCATCGCGAAGTTAATTTGCAAAAAAAGGTCACACCCGCGAGGGCGCCAATCCGCGGACCAGGCCAGGAGTGGGCTCAGGCCGCGTTCCGCTGGCCGCGTCTCGGATCACCTGCTCCAGCGTAGTCAGGTACTCCAGGTAGCTCTTGCGCCCCACCGCGGTGATGCGGCAAACCGTCTGCGGCCGGTTGCGCTCCTGCCCCTTCACAATCTCCACCATCTTTGCCCGATCCAGCACACGCAGGTGGCGGCTCAAGTTGCCGTCGGTCAGCGCGCACATTTCTTTTAGGTCGTTGAACGTGAGCCCCCTTGGATTGGTGATCAGCGATGTGAGGACGCTCAGCCGCGCTCGCTCATGAATCACGCGGTCGAGCCCTTCGTAGGCAAAGCGGCCCTCGCTGCCTCTCGGTTCAGCCTTCATCCTTCGCCTCCTGCGCGTTATAGAGCAGAATCCCGGCAACGAGCATCTGTCCCACTCCGTAGGGAATTCCCATCGCCCATGGGGAGAGGGCGCGCGCATCCCTTAGCGTCAGGCATAGCAGCCCGGTCATCAGGTACCAGACGCCCGCCACGATCATCGGCCTCGGCAGGAAGCGGCACGACGAAAACACGCCGAGGCTGAAGATCACCTGCCATAGTCCAGGCAACATCCACGCCGCCTCGGGCACCGAACGCACAAGAACAAAAGTCACCAGAGCGCCCGCCGCTACTGACGGCAGAAACTGCTCAACGGCCATCCGTATCATTTCGTCAGCCATGCCGCGGTGCATGCGCCGGGTGCGCGCAAACATCTCCGCGCCGATCGCCGCGGCGCTCACCACGGCTGTCGCAATCCACATCGCCAGGTAGGCCGAAACGTGTTGCTCCGGATCCGGCAGCCACCACCACTGCGCCGCCGTCGCGGCCAACGCAAGCACTCCCGTTGCAGCAAGCGTCGCCGGACCATAGCCGCGGAAGTCCATGCTCCGCGCCACCTGCATCCGAATACTGCTGATGTCGCCCAACGCCTTGTTCAGGTCGTGCATTTTGTTCTCACTTTACATTGCAAAGTAAACCAGGCGCGAACGTCTGTCAAGCGTGCTGTTGGCCAGAAAGAAGGACAGATAAAAGCCCAGCCCCCCACCCCTATGAAAGCAGGCAAGAGGCTGGGCCTTCCGAACTGTAAGTTATTGATAATATATCTCGTTAAAACTTATTACGATCACTGGCCTCCCCCCCAAAAAATTCACTGGCCCCCAAAATCTGTCCCATGTCCACCTAGTCCACGGCCTTCAACTTTTCTTCTTGTATTGGCCGCGCCGCGAAGGCAAGATCTGCAACTGGTCAATAAAGCTGCCCGGCTTCTTTCCGGCGCCATTTTGTCCGGGCCGCGTTCGCCCGTTCTCTTCTCCGCGGTACCCTCGACTCTTCGCGGACCTGTCCGGCTCAAAGGGGAGAAAACTCGGCTGCGGCTGATGTTTTTTCGCGACCTTCTCCCCGCCCATAGCTCCGTTCTCTGCTCCGGGCGCAACTCCCGGCTCTGGGAAGGGAATCGATGTCTGCATCGCGGCCAGCGGATCCATGTGCGGTGCTTCTGATGGAACATTGTTCTGTGCAGAGTCAAACCGGGTAAACAGCGTTTCGAAAGGCGCAATCGCGCTCATCAGCACATCAACGCCGGCGCTTGGTTGCGCGGGACGCTTGGCCAAATCCAAATCTCTGAGCGCTTGGGTGAAGTTCATGCCTCTGAGTTCGCTCAGCCGAGGCAGCGTGAGACGCGAAGTTTCCCCAGGCGCCAATTGCGCGGCTTCCTGCGCGGGTCCAGTTTCGCTTTCACTGTTGCGAGACCTTTGCGAGGCTGGGTCATGCGCGGTTTCCGGTTTTAACATCGCGGCGAAGCGCGAAGCTGTCTCGTCCCACGGCGACGAAGTCACCTGAGGCATTTGGTCCGCGGGCTCCGGCACTGAATCCAGCGCGCGCTCATGTTGCCGGGGCGGGGCAGGCAGAGCGGGCGTAGCCTGATGCGTGGCCGCCGGTGCGTTCGGGTGAGCGATCTCATTGATCGGCGCAGTGTCGGTAGCGATCGTTGCTGAGAGATTTGCTACGGGCTGATTCGGCAAGGCAGCATTGAGGTCAAGGCTGGCGCTGCCCTCTTGGATCGCGTGCTGAAGCGTCTGAAGCGTCTGCCAATCGGCGGACTGGCCCTGGGTCCGGAGATGGCGATCCATCTCCTTGATGGAACGGCGGAATGCCGCATCGGCAGTAGCCAATCGAATGCGGTTGAGCACAAATCCCACGGCCGGCGCCTTGATGCGCTGCAAGGTGCTGGCCACTGAACGCAACTGCGCGCGCGTGGTGACCCCAGCTTCGATCACAACGATCGCGCAGTCTGCGGAGCATACAAGATGCTCAGTTTCCTCAGAGCCGGTGAGAGGCGCGGAATCGGCGAGAATGATCTCGCGCCGGGCGCCTTCCGCCTTATTGATCAACTGGCGAAGCGTCGGCATGTCATCGCCCCGGAGAGCGGATTCCTGCTGCCCGCCACCGGGCGCCGGGGGCGACATTTTCGGGGCGCCGGCAATCACCGCCGATTTTCCAAGGGTTTCAAGCATCTCCTTCACCCTGGTGGCGACTGTTGTGACGCCGACACCTGGGCCAGTTCCTGTGAAGACCCAGCGGCTGAGGTTGCGATTTTTAAAGGCGCGATCGATGCCGGAGGCCAGCCGCAAAAAATGCTCTGCGGCAACTTCGTTAGAGACTTCAGAAAAGTCTGGCAACTGCGCTATTGGCGCAAAACCCAACAAGTGCTCGACATCGGAGGCAAGGTAGATGCGAGGGTCGACTTTATGAGCGATGACGGCTACCACTGCTCCCAGGAAAATGAAACTAAGCAGGAGCACAATGGCATTGCGAAACACGCCGGAATCGGGGGAATACCAGGGAATTACGGCAGCGGCAGCGAATTTTGCAAAGCCAGGAATGACGCCGATCGAAGGCTGGAGATCGTGCGTGGTGACGCCGGTGTGACTGGCGAGTGCAGGCTGCGAATCGTTGACGCTCAGAGCCGAGCGAATGGACCAGGCATTGAGCAGATAAATCACTGCAAGGGCCAGCCCGACAAAGGCGAGTGAGAGGGCGAGACGGCGATGCACTTGAAGGCTACGACGAATGTCGAGGCGGAAGTTCAGCCGCGCCGCATCTCTTGTCCGATTCAATTGGGGCGCAGAGGCGAACCTGATGGAAGAGATATCGGGCTGCTGGAGCGGGTTCGCGGAAGCGATTTGGTCGAAAGTCTGGCTCATAGAGCCGCTCCAAGATGGGTTAACGCAGAGTCCGGCAGACCGTTCTCAATTTCGACTCGCATCTCCTGCCTTTTCCCCCCAAACCGTCGATCAGCAGTGGCGATAATTGACACATCCTTCAAAGTGGAGGCAATCGGCCGGACGTTTACACGTGCTGCATTCGCTTTCCTGCCTGGCGAGAAATCATGACCTAGCCGCTGCATGGTTTGCGCCCACCTGTTCAGCTTTTTCGTTTTTCTTCGCAGCCGGGTGAGAGGTGCATTCGTGCAGGTGTCTGATGGAATCGAAGCTATCCGTTTGAACCATTTAGAACAATGCCGCAAAGGTGGGACTCGCAGAGGCTGGCGCTGCATCCTTAGACACAGCTCTACTGAGCAAGCTGGTAACTGGAGGCGAGTACCTTGGTCCTTAAGGACGGAGAGGATTTCGAGGATGCCGCCGGGAAGATGCGGGGCGGAACTGCCAGAATCCGAGTGGATTACCACAGACGAACATCGCGCGCGATTCGCTGCTGGATTTACGCGTCGCTCATCTCACGGCCCGTGGCCTCGCGTCCGAGCGCGGCTAAGGCCGCGAGCGAAAGCGCAACTAGGATCACGGTAATGGCAAGCACGGCCCGATAACTGCCCCAGCGCTCAGCTGCCAGAGCCTGGCCTTTGCCGTTCCAGGAAGTGATAAGTCCGCCCAGTTGATACGCCAAGCCGGGCGCCGTGGCGCGCACCGGTGCCGGGGACAGCTCGGTAAGATAAGCCGGAACGACACCCCAAGCGCCCTGCACCATGAACTGCATCAGCACCGCACCGGCACCGAGCGTAACGGCAGAATGGCCATAGGCATAAAGAGGGATCACGGGAATTGCCAACAGCGCCGCAGTCACAATTGCCCGCTTGCGGCCCCAGGTTTCAGACAGCGTACCGAAGACAATTCCTCCAACGATGGAGCCAAGACCGTAAAGGACGCCAATGAGGCCGATGGTCTGAGGAGAAAGCTTCATCTGCACGGCCAGAAAGGTCGGATACACATCCTGGGTTCCATGCGAGAAGCTCATGAAAGCGGTCATCAGAACGACGAGGAACAGGAATGTGGGCAGAAACTGGAACAACTGCCTTGGCCAAGCAGGTCCGGCATGAACAGCAGACCGCACCTTCCGCTTTTTCGCTGCCGCGAGCCAGACCGGGGATTCATCGACGCGAGCCTGGACATAAAACGCGAGGAGCGCAGGAGTCGACCCGAGGATAAACAGTCCCCGCCAGCCTATCGCAGGCAGAGAAACACCATGCCAATGGAAACCGGCGAACAGCAGCCCAAAGGCAGCCGACGCCAGGATCGATCCTAATGCGTAGCCTTCCTGAAGGATTCCGGAGAATGTGCCGCGGCCTTGTTTAGGCAGGGTTTCAAAGGCCAGCGCGGCGCCGACGCCCCATTCGCCGCCCATGGCAATTCCGAACAGAGCGCGGAGGACGAGCAGCACGTTGAGTGAAGGCGCAAATGCGCAGGCTAATTCGATGACAGAGAAGCCGAGGATATTCGCCATGAGGATTGGGCGGCGGCCATAGCGGTCGGCCAACATGCCGAAGAGCAGGGCGCCGACAGGACGGAATGCCTGCGTGAGGAACACCGCTCCCAGAATTGCAGAGGGCTGGGTGTGGAACTCGCCGGCAATCGCGTTGACGCAAAAGACGAGGAGAAAGAAGTCGAGGCTATCGAGCGTCCAGCCAAGAAATGCGGCCAGAAAGACATGGCGCTGTGAGCGGGTCAGCCGGCGAAACGGAGCAAGAACAGACACTGGCGGGAGCATAACAGACCGGCAGGGAGTTTAGAGGCGCAGCAAACCGGATTCCGGGCTCGCATCCGGAATGGCCCGCGATTCGCGCCCCGGGCATGGCCGAAATGCAGAGTTCACGGGAAATATATGTTGCAACGACTATGTTGGCTGAAGCATCTTACTGGAAGGGTATTTGTGCTTCGTTGATCCCCATCGGACTCGAAGGGCCCCGGAATCGAAAGGAGTTCGCCGCATGAAACGATTGGCCGTTGTTGCTGGTGTTTTGGCGCTGGCTGCGCCCCTTGCCGTTGCGCAAAACACGACATGGGTCTCAGACCCGATCCACAGCGAGGTTGATTTCGCGATCAACCACATGAGCGTTTCCAGGGTTCACGGCCGCTTTGGCAACGTGAACGCCAACTTTCAATTGAATGCGGCCGACATTACGAAGTCCACTGTGCAGGTGACCATCGGCGTGGACACCATCGACACCGGAGTTCAAGCCAGAGACAACGACCTCAAGGGCGCGGGCTTTTTCGATGTGGCCAATTTTCCGACTGCGACGTTCACCAGCACCGGCGTGACAAAGAACGGCAACGGCCTTTCCGTGACCGGAAACCTGACTTTGCATGGCGTTACCAAACCTGTGGTGATGGAAGTCGATGGCCCTACAGCGCCTGTGACAGACCAGCGAGGCAAGGTTCATTGCGGCTTCTCGGCGACAGCAACGATCAGCAGAACGGATTTTGGAATCGCCCCGAAGGTTCCTTCGGCAATGCTGGGTGACGCAGTGAAACTCACGATCGAGGTTGACGCCATCAAGCAATAAGGCAAGACTTTGACCGGGTTGGCGCCCGACATCTCTGCCGGTCACGGGATCGGCGCTGCGGTGCGATGGGAGTATTTCCAATGACAAGCTTGAAGTCAGAGATCGCGCAAGCGTCGCCCTTTTCGAGCGCGGAGGAAGAGGCATTCCTGAACCTGATGCGCACCTCGGATTGCCTGCAGCGCGCCTTCCAACAAAGGATTCGAGATTTTGGCCTGACGTCGACGCAATACAACGTGCTGCGCATCCTGCGCGGAGCGCAACCGGACGGGCTTACCTGCGCGGCCATCGGTGCGCGCATGATCGCGATGGAGCCCGACATCACGCGATTGCTGGCACGGCTGAAGCGCCTCAAGTTGATTCGCCAACACCGCGACCGGCACGATCGCCGCGTGGTTTGGACGCAAATTTCCGATGCGGGCCTGGATTTGCTGCACGCGATGGCTCCAGTGATTCAGCGCATTCCGGCGGAACTGCTGGGGCATATCAGCGGCGCGGCGCTGACGGAGATGACTCGGCTGCTGGAGTTGGCGCGCCGGTCGTGCGGCGATACACGCCAGCCGCGATAGTGTTGCGACTCACGGGATTTCGCGGGAATTTGCGGAAGGAACTGGTTCAAGCGGGGCTACGAAGTGACAATCTTTTGAGCCACCGTCTCCTCGTCCAGTTCCGATTGGATGATTTTGTTGTGCAAGCAATAAAGAGCCAGTTCCAGCCGGTCTGAAACTCCGAGCTTGTCATAAATCTTGCGCAGGTAGTTCTTGATCACCTGCTCGGTGGTGCCCAGCTGGAAGGCGATTTCCTTGTTCCGCTTGCCCTGGGTGATGCAGGTGATGATCGACATCTCCTTGGGCGAAAGGCGGGGCTGATTCCGCGGGCTGAC
>JBEKAJ010000101.1:0-10603 GCA_050018295.1 Occallatibacter sp.
TCGGCCTCTTTCAGGTCCTTGTTGTAGCGGATCACGGTTGCGTGCTCGGTCATCGCCTCGCCCAGCTCGCGCCACAGCTTGAAGGGATTCTCGCCGCCCTCGTTGTTGATGAGCTTGCCGTTGATCTCCGACTGCCGCGCCACTTCGGCCGAAGCTCCGCCATCGCCTTCCGCCGCCGGCACGCTCTTCGCGTACTCGATCGCATTCGGTCCCGCGTGGAATCCGCCGAAGATGCAACTGACCAGCGAGTTCGCGCCCAGCCGGTTCGCTCCGTGGTACTGGTACTCGCACTCGCCGGCCGCAAAGATGCCGGGAATATTGGTCATCTGGTTGAAGTCCACCCAAAGCCCGCCCATCGTGTAGTGCATGCCCGGGAAGATCTTCATCGGCTCCACGCACGGATCCACGCCGACGAACTTCTCGTAGATTTCCAGAATGCCGCCGAGCTTGTGGTGCAGCGTCTCGCGGTCGATGTGCGTCAGGTCCAGGTAGACCATCGGCTGGCCGTCGAGCCCAAGACCCATCTCGTACACCACCTTGTGAATGGCGCGCGTGGCCACGTCGCGAGGCACCAGGTTGCCGTACTTCGGATACCACTCCTCGAGGAAATAGAACCTCTCCGCTTCCGGAATCGCCTTCACCGCGCGCTTGTCTCCCGGTGTTCGCGGAACCCACACGCGCCCGCCCTCGCCGCGCGCCGACTCCGACATCAGCCGCAGCTTGTCTTCGCCGGGAATGCATGTGGGATGCACCTGGATGAATTCGCCGTTGGCGTAGTACGCGCCCTGCTGAAAGACCGCCGACTGCGCCGACCCTGTGCACACCACGGAGTTCGTGCTCTTGCCGAAGATGGCGCCGATCCCGCCTGTCGCTAGGATGATCGCGTCCGCCGCAAACGCCTTCAGCTCCATGGAGCGCAGGTTCATGGCCACGATGCCGCGTGCGTTGCCCTTCCCATCGATGATGGCCGAGAGAAACTCCCACCCCTCGAACTTGTGTACTTTGCCCTCGGCCTCGTAGCGGCGCACCTGCTCGTCAAGCGCGTAGAGAAGTTGCTGCCCCGTGGTGGCCCCGGCAAACGCGGTGCGATGGTAGAGCGTGCCGCCAAAGCGCCGAAAATCGAGCAGCCCCTCCGGCGTGCGGTTGAAGGGCACGCCCATGCGGTCGAGCAGATCGATGATCGCCGGCGCCGCCTCGCACATGGCCTTCACCGGCGTCTGGTTGGCCAGGAAGTCGCCGCCATAGATCGTGTCGTCGAAGTGCTGCGCGGTGGTGTCGCCCTCACCCTTCAGGTTTTTGGCGGCGTTGATGCCGCCCTGGGCGCAGACCGAGTGCGAGCGCTTCACGGGCACGATGGAAAACAGGTCCACCGTCCCGCCAGCCTCGGCGATCTTGATGACCGCCGCAAGCCCCGCGAGCCCTCCGCCAACCACGATGATCTTGGGTGCAGCCATGAAGTTCCTTTCAGAGATCAGGGGTCAGAGATCAGAGATCAGTTGTATCTGAGCACTGTCCGCGAATCTTCCGGGCACATCCGATTGACCGGAACTAGTGCCTGATAGAGCGCTGCGGAAACCTGACTCCCGGTCCCCATTCTCTGTTCTCTGTTCTCTGATCTCTGATCTCTGCTCTCTAATCTCTGTTCTCTGGTAGCTCAGCGGCACGTTCTCCGGAGCATTTGGGAACTTCGGTCCAACAAACGCCCAAATGCTTGCGATTCCCATTCCTGCAAGAAGCACTCCCAATGCAACGCAGATACAGCCAAAGCGGCGGCGTGCAATCTCGCCCGGTGTGATACCCCACTTGGCAGCAAAGAGCCAAACGCCGTAGGCAAAGTGCCAGCAGACGGCAATCATCGCAATCACGTAGACAGCGAGAATCCATGGGTTGGCAAGCTCGTGCTGCACTTTGGCGAATGCCATGCCGGGATTTTCCGGCAGGCTCACACCCATGAAGCGCTGCGTCGCCACGTGATAGCCGATGTAGGCAAAAGCGACGAGGCCCGTGTAGCGCTGGACCAGGTAAAGCCAGTTCCCCGCCCACGGGTAGTACACGATGTTCGATTTACCGCGCAGCCAGATGTAGACGCCATAAATTCCGTGATACAGGATGGGCAGGAAGATGAAGAGCCACTCCAAGACGCGCACCAGCGGCAGGCTGTTGAGGAACTTGACTTGCTCGCCGTATGCGATGGGGCCCTTCAATGCTTCGAAGTTTGAGAGCAGGTGCTCGAGGAGAAACGCGCCGATCGGAACGATGCCCAGCAGCGAATGCAGCTTATGCCAGAGAAAACTGGTGCCTTGCCCTGCGCGTAAAGGCTCCGGGCCGCGGCCGACAATATGCGCTGTGCGGGGCGCGGCGGGTTGAACGGTTGCCATGGAGAGTTTGGCTCCTAAAAAATGCGGGCCGAAGCAGTCTTAGATCGAGGGACAGAAGGCTGATGCGTTGTTTCTCATGCATTATTCGAGGCTGACGTTAGGTCCGTCAAGGCAAAGCTCCGCGCCGTGAGCTTTTGGACGAAGACCGTGGACGGTCAACGCAACAACATCGGCAGCAGCGCAGCAATCGCCCGCCCGCGATGGCTGTGCGAAAGCTTCGTTTCAAGATCGATCTCGGCCATCGACTTGCCCAGCTCCGGCACATAGAACAGCGGATCGTAGCCAAATCCTCCCATCCCCCGCGGCGCATCCAGAATCATCCCTTCCACCGTTCCATCGGCAACCTGAACCACCTCGCCATCGCGCGCGGCAACGAGGGTGCAATGGTAGCGTGCCGTCCGCAGCGTCGCCGGGAACGCCTCCAGCTTCTGCAGCAGCACCATGTTGTTCCACACGTCGGTGTTGTCGTTTGCATCCGGCGAGTCAACCAGGCCCGAGTCCGCAGCAAAGCGCGCGGAGCGCACGCCGGGTGCTCCGCCGAGCGCGTCTACTTCCAGTCCGGAATCGTCCGCCACGACCAGTTCGCCATGCGCGAAACGCGAATAGTAAACAGCTTTGGTCGCTGCATTCGCCAGGAACGTGTCGCCATCCTCTTCCGGCGCTGGGATCGTTTCGATTCCCGGAAGAGGTTCGATGCTGACCGAATACGCCCGCGCAGCGGTGCGGAAGTCACGCAGCTTGCCCGCGCTGGTGGTCGCGGCATAAAGACGTAGAGCCATAGAAAGAGTGTAAGGCGGTGCGCCGATGCTTCTTTCGCTGTACAACGGACCCATGCAGCCGATAGGCTTTGAGTTTGCTTGCGGGCAACCTATCCAGTCCGCCGGCGATAAACAGAAATGGAGCGCGAATGCCGACAGTGATCCTCGCAGGAATCGGATGGCACATCATTGGAGCGGCGTGTGCTGCTTCGTTCTATGCGCCAATCGAAAAGGTCAGAAAGTGGTCGTGGGAAACGACCTGGGCCATCGCCGGGTTCTTCTCCTGGATTCTGCTGCCGATCGGTGTCAGCTATCTTCTGCTGCCGAACTTCCCCAGCTTCTACGCCTCGCTCGATCCCAGCCTCATGTTACGAGTTGCGCTTTTCGGCGCCATGTGGGGAGTAGGCAACGTCAGTTACGGACTTACGATGCGCCACCTTGGAATGTCGCTGGGCATCGGCGTTGCCATTGGCGTCACGCTCATCGTGGGCACGCTCGTGCCTCCGTTAATGCACGGTCAGGGGGCGATGCTGTTCTCGACACGCAGCGGCCTGCTCACGATGGCGGGAGTTCTGGTCGCCCTGATCGGCGTGGCCGTCGTCTCCTATGCCGGCCATCAGAAAGAAGTACAACTCGGCGCCGAGGTACAGGAATTCAATGTGAAGCTCGGGCTTGCGCTCGCCGTGATGTGCGGGATCTTTTCATCGGGAATGTCGTTCGCCATCGATGCAGCCAAGCCCATTGCCGCGGCGGCGCAACATGTAGGCGTCAATTCGCTCTACGCGGCGCTGCCGAGTTACGTGCTCATCATGGGTGGCGGCGCGGTGATCAACATGAGCTATTGCTTTATTCGCCTGGCCTTCAAAAAAGAGCTCTCTCTCCGCGCCGACCTGGCGCAGCCCCGCGCGACGCTCCTTAAGAATGGCTCGCTGGCGGCAGCTGGCGGAATCATGTGGTACCTGCAGTTCTTCTTTTACGCATGGGGCGCGGCCAACATTCCGCAGCGGCTAGGCTACGTCAACTGGATGCTGCACATGAGCATCTATGTGCTCTGCGGCGGCCTCGTGGGCCTGGCGCTCGGTGAGTGGGCGGGAGTACGCCGCAGGCCCATTCGCCTGCTATGGGCCGGAATTCTGGTCATCATCGCCGCCGCCAATCTTGTGGGCCTGGGGATGGCGACTTAATAGCCCGGAGTAGGAACCAGGGACCAGAACAGGTTGCATAAAAGATGCTTTGAAAGGGCACGGCTTAAGGGCCGCGAAAAAACTCCTCGGGACGAGCACGAAGTATCAGGCACGGCTTCACAGCTTGCGGAAAAACTCTCTGGCTTGAAAGGGCACGGCTTCAGCCGTGCCGCCAGAGGCGCATGAAATCGGGGCTTTAGCCCCCGAGGGATGGTTCGTCGCCGATCGAGCAAAATTGATGCAACCAGTTCTAGCAACTAGGCAGCGGAAGTTCCGCATCGAGTTTGAGCGCGATGAGGTCGGAGCGCAGCTTCTCGACTGTGGAGAAAACGAGCGCCTTCATTCCCAACGCTGCGGCAACGTCGACATTCTCCGGCTTGTCGTCGACAAACAGTGTCTCCCCCGGCCGCGTTCCCAGCCGCTCCAGGGCATAGCGATAAATCGCCGGGTTGGGCTTGGCGACACGCAGTTGATAGCTCCACACGAGAACATCGAATCGCGAAAGCCACTCCAGTTCGCGTTCCATGTGTTCGTGCACCGCGTCGCCCATATTGGAAACGATGGCCGTCAGCAGGCCGCGCTGCCTGATCGCCAGTTGCCAATCCAGCATCGCTGCATCTCCGCGAGTCCACATGCGAGCGTCCCACAGATTTAGCTCAGCGATCGCGGATTCGCTCAGCTTAAGCCCCGCCTCTCCCGCGAGCTTCCGCCAGAATTCGAGGCCGGTCAGCTTCCCCTCGTCGTAAGCTTGACGATCCGTCCAATACAAGCTGTCGAGGCAATCCGAAGAAAGCCCCGTGATGCGCACCAGCGCAGCGTGGGCCGCGGGGTCCGGCGGGCCCGTCAACACTCTTCCATAATCAAAAATCACCGCACGCAGAGCCAACGTCACCTCGCCACAACCGGTCTCATAAATGCCTCTGGAGCATTGTGCGCAACGATGGGACCCAACAACAAGGCGGGTCCCATGATTCCAGCGAGTTGGCGAAGATGGTTTATGAGACCGGTTCTAACATCACTTCGACAACCTCACCTGAACCGCGCCCATGTATCGCCCATGTATCGTTGGAGTGGGCGCTTCTCCATTGTGCATGATGGATACTCGCGGCCCGGCGAACGGTAGTGGGCCAGTTTGAAGGGTACGGGCTTTAGTTTGAAGGGTGCGGGCTTGAGCCCGTACATAAACCAACCAAAACCAATGCGGGCTTCAGCCCCCGAGGGAAGTCTGTTTCAAACTGACCCACTATCCCATCAATCCAACGCAACAGTCCTCAGGAACGAGCGCGATGCGTTTTTCCGAACGAACCAACTGGAACACCGAAGAGGCCGACCTGGCTCGCGCGCACCGCAAGCGCATCCAGGCCGGCCTGCCCACTGCCGATCTCACGCAGTCCAATCCTACGCGCTGCGGCTTCGCCTACCCGCCGTCCCTGCTCGCCGCGCTCACCGATCCCCGCGCCCTCGACTACGACCCGCAGCCCAACGGCCTCCTCCCCGCTCGCGAGGCTGTCTCGGCCTACTATGCTGCCCACGGCGTCGCACTTGATCCCAAACAAATCGTCCTCACCACCAGCACCAGCGAGGCCTACAGCTTTCTCTTCCGCCTGCTCTGCGACCCAGACGACGAGGTCCTCATCCTGCAACCCGGCTACCCGCTCTTCGACTTTCTCGCCGCCCTTGACGACGTCCGCCTCAAGGCCGCGCCGCTGGTCTACGAGAACGGCTGGCAGATCGACCCCGAAAGCATCCGCCGCGCCATCACGCCGCGCACGCGCGCCATCGTCGTCGTGCATCCCAACAATCCCACCGGCCACTTCACCAAACCATCCGAGGCCGAGCAACTCGCCAGCCTCTGCCGCGAGTTCGGCATCGCCCTCATCGTCGACGAAGTCTTCCTCGACTACAGCTTCGCCGACTCGAGCTTCGCCGCGCAGCCCGCCACCTTCGCCCGCGGCCTTGAAGGCGTGCCGGTCTACGTGGTCAGCGGGCTCAGCAAAATTGCCGCCCTCCCGCAAATGAAGGCAGCCTGGATCGCCGTCACGCCCGCCGTCGCCGGCCCCAACCGCGACAAGGCCCGCGACCAGGCCCTTGCCCGCCTCGAAGTCATCGCCGACACGTTCCTCTCCATGAATGCTCCTGTCCAGTGGGCGCTGCCCGCATGGCTTGCCGGCCGGGCCGCCATCCAGCAGCAGATTCGCCACCGAGTCACCGCGAACCTGGCCGTGCTCGACCAGGCGATCAGGACCGTAGACGCCGTCGAGCGCCTCGCGGTCGAAGGCGGCTGGTACGCGGTGCTGCGCATTCCCGCCCTCAACCCCGACGACCACACTGTCCTGGCTCTCCTCGAGCGCGGCGTCTGGGTTCATCCGGGCTACTTTTTCGGCCTGCCTGAGAGCGGCTGGCTGGTCGTCAGCCTGCTCGCGCCCGCGGCCGAATTCAGTAACGGAGTTGCCATCCTGATTAACTACTTGGGAACGAATCACGGTCGTAACAGTCGAGGCCGGTAACAACAACCATTTCTTGAACTAATTCATCTATCTATCTGCAAATAAAGGATCGGATCGGGCACGCCCGCCGAACCCACCCATCGATGTGTCATCCCGAGCGAAGCGCTTTTCAGCGGAGTCGAGAGCCTGCCCTGAGCGAAGATCGCGATAGCGATCGGAGTCGAACGGGGACCTGCTTTTGTCTTTCGCCTTGTATCAGCGCACGCCCGCCTCACCCTGCAAAAACGGATTGAACTCGCGTTCCTCGCCAATCGTCGTCAGCGGCCCGTGCCCCGGCAAAACCCTCGTCTCATCGGGCAGCGTCAACACCCGCGTCCGCAGCGAGGCCATGATCTGGTCGAAGTTGCCGCCGGGCAGGTCGGTGCGGCCAATGCTGCCGGCAAACAGCGTGTCCCCGGCAATCAGCAGCTTCAGCGGGGCAAAGTGCAGGCAGATCGAGCCCTGCGTGTGTCCCGGCGTGTGCAGCACCTGCGCGGGATAGTGCTCCAGGCCCACCACCTGTCCGTCGGCGAGCGACTCGTCGGGCGGAGCGGTTTCAGGCGGACGGACTCCGAGCCATGCCGCCTGCGCGTCCATCATCTTCACCAAAGGCAGGTCGTTTTCGTTCAGGTAGATCGGCGCGCCCGTCAGCCGCTTCAGCTTCAGCGCTCCGCCAACGTGGTCAATGTGGCCGTGCGTCACCAGGATCTGCTTCAGCTTCAGCCCCTGTTCGGTCAGCCGCTTGGCTATGCGGCTCACGTCGTCGCCGGGATCGATCACGATGGCCTCGCGGCTTTCCTCATCGCCCAAAATCGTGCAGTTGCAGGCCAGCGGACCAACAGGAAACGACTCGAAGATCATGGCTTCATTGTAGGCGGAGCCAGTCCGCCGCGGCAGCGGACGGGATTGCGGGTTTGCGGGGCGGCGGGGTCCAGCGAGCGGCCTTTACCTCGGCCGTCGCCAGGTTTCCTGAGGAGCACGAGCAGGCCGGTTACTTCGACGCCGCCTTCCATCCGCAAGAATCCTTCCTTCAGACTGGCGAGGATAAGGCCTGACTTTACCGCAACCTCGCGAATGTGGTCGGGATGATGTGTGAATCGTCCGGAGTAGGTGAGGTGCAATGGATATCTATCGCCGCGTTCCACCGTGAAAGCGAAATATCCACCAGGCTTGAGCCGCTTGGCCGCCGGCCCCACCACCTGCTTCAGGTCGCCGAAATAAACCAGACAGTCGCAGGCGGCAATGAGATCGAATTGTGCTTGCGACTGATCAAGCCATTCGGTGATCTCGGCGACTTTGAGCAGGTCATAGATGCCGCGTGTCCGGGCAAGCTCGATCATCTCCGGGGAGAGATCGATCCCCACCAGGCGCGCAGCGCGCTTTTTCAAACCAACTCCTGCCAGCCCTGTTCCGCAACCAATATCGAGAATTTCAAGGCCCGCGGCATCACCGATGCCAGACTGGATCAGCTCTTGAAGACGCTCCGGAGCCTGGTAACTCAGAACGTCGCGCATCTTGGTGTCATAGTAGGAGGAGAAGTCCTGGAAGGATTGCAGAATGCACTCATTCGACGCGCGCGAGGGTGGCGCTTCGTCCCTCAGGGCTATCAGCAAATGACGAACGGCGGCGTCTTCGGGTTGATGCGCAAAATACTTCTCATACGCGCTAACCGCCTCAGCGCGCCGTCCGGCGGCTTGAGCGATGCGGCCAAGGGCGAACCACGCGCCCGGGTCCTCCGGCCTCAGCTCGGTTACTCTCTTCGAGCACCGGAGGGCGGGCTCGATCCGGTCACTTTCACGAAGGTGTTCGGCCAACTCAGTCAGCTCATCCGCGGAGAGTTCACGAGGCCGGACGGAGGGGCCATCGCCCCAGGCCAGCAGGCCAGCCTCAACTCCTTCGCCGATCCAGCGATCGATCTCAGCGATCTGGCCCTCGGGCATCAACGGCCCGGCCAATGCGCGGATCTCTTCCACGCTTCTGCCGCCATCGCATAGTTCGGCGATCAAGGCTCCGGTCGAGTTCAACTCGTGCAGACGATCATTGACAGGATCGTACGCAAAATAGCCACCCTCGACAGGCGACAGTCCGACAACTGGGTTGATGATGGGATTAGCCATGGCACGAGCTGAGTGCAGTTCTGGCGCAAATTCCGATCGTTGGTGAAGGCCTGAGCCGCGCCGGAACTTCGGCAGCGATTCAAGTGAGTCTCCGAACGCCTTCTCTGCCCAAGCCGGAATTCCCTTGGACGCTCAATCCTGCGTCTATTTCGCCGCATTCATGGCGCGACGAAAGCCGCGCCCTAATAGACCCTGCCCTGGTTTGCGGAGCCCGATTTCCTGATCGGCTGGTTGTTTGAACCCTTGTGCTGCGTGTTTGAACTCTTGATCGCTGTGTTCGAACTCTTGAACTGCGTGTTTGAACTCTTATGCTGCTGGTTTGAGCTCTTGAACTGGTTTGAGTTCTTGAGCTGGCTTGAACTCCTGTACGCTGGGCTCATCTTGTCGACCTTGCCCGCATTCTTGAGCTGCTGGTTTGAACTCTTGAGCTGCGTGTTTGAGCCCTTGTGCGCTGGGCCTAGTTCCTTGTAGGGGCTGGTGGTCTGAGCCACAGCCAGGTCCGATGAGGTCAGCAGCGGAAGCGCCGCGGCGCCGGCAAGCAACATCCCCAGGAATCGACGCCGGTTGGGATCAAGATGCTCGAGCGCCGCGTCCAACGGCGCAGGTAAGCTCTTTTCGTTCATAAACACCTTTCATATCGCACAAATTTCGAGGGCCTGAAGGTTGGTTGGGAGTGTAGCACAAAAACAGCTTCAGGGGATCAAAAAGCAGGGCTGGCGCATCAGGAAGGGTGGCGGGATGAGGATCCAGGCGAAGGGCAAGATGGAGAGCGGTCCCCCGCAATGAACGCATCCGGAATATCCGAGAGCACCAGACGGCGGCGGCGTGTCGGGAGAAACGGAGGCGAGACGATGGAAACCGGCTTGGAATCACCGCTAACCCGGCCGCTGCATTTTCCGGTGAAGACCCTTTCCGCTCTGCGGGGGTCTTTGGAATGGAAAATAACTGCAAAAGCACTGACGCGGCCAAATGCGATCAGGTGTATATTGGTTCGTCGCCGGGAAAGCACAACGGGGATCCCCGACGAAAGGAGGGAAAGTGAGGATAAGCAAGACTGCAAGCCTGGTTGGGATTCTGTTCTGCGTGGTCACTATCTGCCTGACCGCTCGCACCGGCAATGCGGCTGTTCGAATTGGAGGAGAGTCATTGCGTGCCAACGGTCAAGTTGCTCAAGGCTTTCAGTACACGGGTCCATGCCCGGTTGATCTGCAATTTGGCTGGGGCGTGATTGGTACTGAGCCCACCACGATCGACTATTGGTTTGTCAGGAGTGATGGCGGCCAATCTTCCCATTCACAGACGGTTGATCTGCCGCAGGCCAACCGCTCTGTGCCCGTCTACGAGAACTGGCGGCTGGGCGCGAATTCACCGCGATTCGCCAATTACACCGGCTGGGTGAAAATTATGATCGATTCTCCCAATCAAGTCGAGGGGAAGATCGGATTCACGATTCACTGCCAGTAGTGAAAGGGGATGCATTTCAAGTTGGCCAGGATTGGTTGAGTCTTTACTGTCAGTTCTTCTTTGGCAAAGTCGGACTCTACAGCGTCGAACTCGTTGGGGACCGAGCAGCTGAAATCCCGCTTGACAATTACGCGCAATCGGGTATTGCTTATTCCATTCGAGATTCACGCTCATCTTGCTCATCCGCGGCCGGAACTCCCCCATTTTGTTCACCAG
>JBEKAJ010000102.1:0-10531 GCA_050018295.1 Occallatibacter sp.
ATGCCGCCGGAGCCGGGGGCCTTGCGCTCGGGTGAGGAGAAGATGGCGTTGGTCTTCTGGTAGGCCATCGGGACTTTATCGACGATCGCGTAGAACTGCGCCTTGGCTTCGGGCGAGAAGCCGTCGACAGACTCGGTGACCTCGCGAATGATGGTGGGAAGCGGCGTTCCAGTCTTCAAGTCCGCGAGCATGCGCTGGCGCGTGAGCTTTTCGATTTCGGGGAGCTTGTCGATCATCTTTCGGCGCTCGGCGGGATCGACGACGTAGCGCGTAACTGCGATGCCGAGGATCGTGCTGAGGTCCTGCGAGCAGTTGGGGAGGGCTGTATCCGGGCAGACCGAGATGCACTCCATGCACTGCGTGCAGTTTTCAGCAATGTAAAGCGGCGTCTCGCGGCGGGCGACGTATTTGGAGGCGGTGTCGCCGGTGGCGGCGGCAATAACGCCCATGGCGGAGAGCGGCGTGGCTGGCTGATTGTAGCCGTAGTGCGAACGGAACTCCGCGTCGAAAACATTGATGGATGAAATGGGCGTGCGCGGGCCTTGCCCTGCAGGAGGCAGCGTGGAGCGGCGCATCGAAGCCACAGCGCTTGCGCCCACTTCAACAAAGGCGGGGGCCTGGGCCAGAATCGGCAGCAAGGCCTGGCCGCGGAGGCTGGAGTGGTCGGCTGCGGCGACATCGCCGATGGCGATTTCCTTGACGCGCTCGAAGCCCTGGATCATGACTTCCATGTTCGACTGGACGACTGCGTCGCCGAGCTTGCCGAACTTCTTGACGTATTGCTTGTGCACGACCTCGCGGAACTGCTCCTGGGTGATGCCGAACTCCTGCAGCATGGGGCTGACGGCGAAGAATGCGCCGAGGAAGGCGTTGCCCTGCATGCGGAGTTGAAGGTCGGCGCGATCAGTGGCCTTGCGCGCGATTTCAAAACCGGAGAGCGTGAAGACGCGAATCTTTTTCTGGATGATCTGCTGGCGCGCCCAGATGGGCAGATTCTCCCACGCGTGCTCGCCGTCCACGTCCGACTCCCAAACCAGGCTGCCGCCCTCCTGCATGCCGTCAAGCGGATTGGTGTGCGTGAAGGCCTTGGGATCGCAGCAGAGAACAACCGTTACGTGGCGCAGATCGCAGTTGACGCGGATGCGATCTTTTGCCGCGACCATGAAGTAGCTGGTGGGCGCGCCCTTTTTCTCGGAGCCATACTTGGGATTGGCGCTCACGTGGATGACTTCCTTGGGATTGCCGAGGTCGTCCTTCAGGCCGTCGCGCTCAAAGAGCAGGTCGTTCAGATCGCCGAGAATCGCGCCGAGGTTCTTGCCGGTGGTGATGGCGCCCCATCCGCCGATGGAATGAAAACGCACGGCCACCGCGCCCTCGGGCAGCAGCGACGGCGTTTCGTCGCCGATGACGCTGTAGGGGTGGTCGATGCCGAGAACGATAAAGTTGACGCCATCGGCAGCAGTCTTGCCGTCTTTGCGCGCGCGACCGGCAGTGGCGTACTCGAAGGCTCCGATGATGTGTTCGGGGCGGAAGTCACGCGAACCCAGGCCATAGCTGCCGCCAATGAAGCGCGGAACTTCAGCCAACGTAATAGCGGGCAGGCCTTCTGTTCCCTGCAATGCCTTTGAGAACGCGGTGCGGATGTCGCGGCCAAGCGGGTTGTCGCCGGAAAGAGCTTCGTCGGTGCGCTCCAGGATGATGACGTTCTTCTTGCCCTTGAGCGCCGCGACGAGAGCGGCCTCGGGGAAGGGGCGAATCACGTTGACGTGGACGGATCCTACGCTGGAACCGCGTGTCTGGCGCAAATAGTCGACCGCGGCCTCGATGTTTTCCGCTGCTGAGCCGAGTGAGACGAAAACTGTGTCAGCATCTTCGGTTTTGTACTGGCTGACGAGGCCGTAATACCGCCCGGTCAACTCGCCGAAGTCCTTGTATGCGGCTTCAAGGAATTCAAGAATTGGCTCGGCAAAGTTATTGCGGCGGGCGACGACGCCCTGCATGTAGTGTTCCTGGTTCTGCACGGGGCCGAGCAGGATGGGGTTGGTGAGATCCATCATTTTGGGAACGCGGCGGCGGGTGGGTCCGAAGAGAACGCGCTGCGCCTCAGTCGGGCAGTCGATGATGTCGTCTGGAGCGCCGAGATACTCGCGGATCAGCTCCGATTCGTGCTTGTAGAAGGTGCGTTCGAGGTGCGTGGTCAGGAAGCCGTCCATGATGTTCATGCCTGGCGTGAGCGAGAGCTCGGTGACGCGGCGCAGAATGAGCGCCTGGTCGGCGGCCTGCTGCGCGTCCTTGCCGAAGAGCATGATCCAGCCGGTGTCGAGGGCGCCGTAAATGTCGTCGTGGCCACAGTGAACGTTGAGTGCGTGCTTGGTGAGGGCGCGCGCACCGACCTCGATCACCATGGTGGAACCCTTGCCCGGCGCGTGGTAATACTGCTCGACGCCGTAAACCACGCCCTGGCCGGAGGTGAAGTTGACCACGCGTTTGCCGCAGACCGAGTGCGCGATGGCTCCGCCCTGCGCCGCGTGCTCGCCTTCCGCTTCGATGGCGAGGGTGTTATGGCCGAATACGTTCAGGTGGCCCTCGGCGTAAGCCTGCTGGAAGAGCTCGCCGCCTTCAGTGGAAGGCGTGATGGGATAGAACACGCCGGCGTCGGCGATGCGCGTTTCAGTGTGGTAGCTGACGAGCTGATTGCCGTTGGCGGTAACGCGAATGCCTGGATAGCGAGCTTTCATAGATCCCTCACATTGAAGCCTAGGTCGACGTCTTCAGATTGCACAGCTTGCGCCGGAGTGCTCGGGGCGCGAGCCGACGGCATCCACAGCCTGCTTGACCGCCGCATCCAAAGCGGCGCGCGATTGACTGACTTTGCATCAGACAGCCTGGTCAAACACCCTTTTCAATTGTCTAGCAAGTCGAGCGGGCGGCGCGGCAAAAGGAGGCCTAAGGGGAAGGTTACTCCTTCATAGAACGGCCCATGATCAGTATGAGCCCCGTATAGAGACGGTGTACCAACATATGGGAGGTAGGGGGGGGGGGCGGCGGACAGGGATCTGCGGGCGAAATTACCGACGAGACCGGTTGCGCTACCATAATGACGAGATTGAGGTTTGCATGTTTGTCGTGGTTTGGCAGTTTGAGATTGCCGAAGACAAGGTGGCCGGCTTTGAGGCTGCCTATGGGCCCGAAGGAACCTGGGCGCAACTTTTCCGAACTTCATCCGAGTATCGAGGAACCGAGCTGCTGCGCGACGCCTATGTTCCGGGGAACTACCTGACCATCGACCGGTGGAGCAGCGAAGAGGCGTTTCGCGCCTTCCGGAAAGAGCACGATCACGAGTACGAGGTATTGGACAGGAAGTGCGACGACCTGACCAGCCGCGAGACGCGGGTGGGCGCGTACACGGTTTGAACTCTACAACGCGGAAGAGTCGAGGATGAGGACGTTCCGAATGAACTCTGGTCCGGCCATGTATTTGATGCCGCGGTCGAATGTGACCAGGACGCCGTTCTCTTTGATCGCAAGGCCAAGGAGATAGGCGTCGGTTATTTGCCGATGGCCGGTGATGCGCGACGCGAATGGTGCAGTCAGAGCGGCCCAACTCTCCGTGAACGGCCAATAACGGTAGCCGGGGCGATCGGCGAGTTCCGCCAGAATGGAAGTCGCTTGTTCGTACGTGCGTGGACCTGGGAAAAAAGATGGATTAGTTGTGATCCGAACGAATTCGATTTCGGTGAGCGGACATACACCCCAATTGTCCCTGCCCGACGATCTAAACCATTCCTGCGCCTTCTGGAAAAAGCCATGCCCAGGTTCAAGAAGGGCAATGAGAACGTTCACGTCAAGCAAAGTTCTTCGGATCAAACTCTTCCTCCTCGAGCTTCTTCACCATTTCGGCCGTGATCGTTCGTCCGGTGGGAGGAAACATCGGCAAGCCGTTCGGACCGATCCGAATATCGGGCTTGGGCTTTGGGCCCTCCTGCGCCTTGCGGATCAGTTCGTCGATGGCAGCGCTGAGAGTAAGCCCTCTTATGCGGGCATAGTAGGCGGCAAACTCGTGGGTCTCGTCGTCGAGGGTGATTGTGGTTCTCATGGGTCAATTGTGCATCAATTCTCGTTTTGATGCAAATCTGATATTATGATGCATAACTGCAGTTTTGATGCCCATTTGATTATTTGATACGTGTCTGTAAAAATGATGCGCGGTTCTTGTGCTGATTGTGCGCTTCAGCACACTTGGGCGGGAGGCCGCGAGTTTTCTCTCTTTCTTCGCTGTTTTGTCCTGTCTTTCCGTGTCTCATCCTGCTACAATCCGTTCGAAATCCAATTCAAGCCCCTCGCCGTTTCCTGCCAGGAAAGCATGAGATGTGGAGGGTGAGCACTTTTTGAGGAGCTCTCCCAATGGCCATCGTCGATGACCGCGCAAAAGCGGTAGAACTTGCCCTAGCACAGATTGAGAAACAGTTCGGGAAGGGATCGATTGTGCGGCTCGGGTCCCGGGAGGCCCTGCTGCCGATTGCCGTGATTTCGACGGGATCGATCAGCTTCGACGCAGCGCTGGGAGTGGGCGGCGTTCCGCGCGGACGAGTGACCGAGGTGTTCGGGCCGGAGTCTTCAGGCAAGACCACCATCACGTTGCAGATTATTGCCGAGGCACAGCGCGCGGGTGGGCTGGCAGCATTTGTGGACGCCGAGCACGCGCTCGACCCCGGTTACGCGAAGAAGCTGGGCGTGGATGTGGACAACCTGCTGGTGTCGCAGCCAGACAGCGGGGAGCAGGCGCTGGAGATTACGGAAGCGCTGGTTCGTTCGGGAGCGATCGATGTGCTGGTCGTGGACTCGGTGGCGGCGCTGGTTCCCAAGGCCGAGCTCGACGGCGAGATGGGCGACTCGCACATGGGCCTGCAGGCGCGGCTCATGTCGCAGGCGCTGCGCAAGCTGACGGGCACGGTTTCGAAGTCCCGCACCGCGCTCATTTTCATCAACCAGATTCGCGAAAAGATCGGCGTGATGTTCGGCAACCCGGAGACCACGACCGGCGGGCGCGCGCTGAAGTTCTATTCGTCGGTGCGCATCGATATACGGCGCATTGCCGCGGTGAAGGAAGGCGACACTGTAGTGGGCTCGCACACCAAGGTGAAGATCGTGAAGAACAAGGTGGCCGCACCCTTCCGCGAGGCGGAGTTCGACATTCTCTATGGCGAGGGCATCAGCAAAGAGGGCGATGTTCTGGACCTGGCCGTAACGCACAACATTGTGGAGAAGAGCGGCGCCTGGTACAGCTATGGCGGTGAGCGCATCGGCCAGGGACGGGAGAACACGCGCAGCTTCCTGAAAGAGAACAAGGACGTCTACGCGAAAATGGACGCCGAACTGCGCAAGCGGTTGGGCATTGGCGCGGCAAAGGCTGATGTGCCGGAGGCTCCGGCGGGCGGCGCGGCGGAGGCCAAGGAAGTGGTGCGCGGGCGGAAGGGCTAGGAAGGCAGCGGGATTAGCGGAGCTAGCGGGGTCAGCGGGGCGACGCTGACCTCAGTGAGGTTCGGGATTGGCTAAGGGAACAGCAGTCATTGAATGGACTGAAGACTCAAGTAGGATCGGCTCACATTCCGGTGGAGTGTCGATGCCGGTAAAACCGAATCCGTTCCATCGGTAGGCTGCGATCCGAGTTGTTTTCGTTGCGGGATCGGGCAGCAGGAACGAGTCGCCGCGGTGCAACGCACACAGGACACCGTCTTTCGATTCCACTGCATCAATCAGCGGCCACGCCAGCGCAGAGCCCCGCCATCGCGCAATCAAGCCATGAGGACCGACGGCGTAGACATAGGGCCGCAGGCCCACTTCATCGTCAATGGATGAGTTATGGCGTTCGAGGGAGAGCAGCATCGGTTCGGCCGCCATGGAAGTGACCAGTTGCAGGGAGACGAGGGTTTGACGCCTTGACTGCCAGACGAGTTTTTCTGCATCGTTGCCATCGATTTTGTAGCCATCGAGAATGATTCCATTGACAGGCTGATTGGGAGACCATGGTTGGGGCCGAATGGTGACTCCATTGATTTGCGCGCCGGGACCAAGCTGCGGAGAGCAGGCGGCGAGAGCCTGATCGGCTGCCGCATTTCTGCCCGCCAACTTTGGATAAGCCGTGGCCTCGTCGGTATGCGTGGCAATCGCTCCGCACAGGAGGCGGCCGTTTTGGATGTGGCAGTCGGCGATGAGGCCGTTTTTTGTCTCGGCATATTTCTGGTCGAAAAGGTGGTTACCGAGCGAGAAGAAGACTGGCTTGCCCTCGACACATGCGGGGGCCTGGACAACATGGGGATGATGGCCGACGATCAGGTCCGCTCCGTGCTCGACCAGCCAGCGCGCCTGCTGCTGCTGGGCGTCGGTGGGCCAATCCTGCAGTTCGTTGCCCCAATGAATGGATACGACAACCAGGTTCGCCAACTGGCGGGCGAGGCGCAGCTTTTGCGCGAGCTCGACAGAGGGGACTTGCTCGACGCGGCCATCGGCGGCCTTGATGGTTGTGACCGAGATGAAGCCGACCGTGAGATCGCCGAAGCGGAAGAATTGCGGGGAGCTGTCAAAGTCCAGCGCCAGAAGGCCGCTATGTTGGAATGCAGCGCGCGTTTCGCTTCGACCGGCCTGGCCCAGGTCGCCGGAGTGGTTATTCTCCGCAGTCACCAGACGGAAACCGGCCTGCTTCATCAAATCGGCTGCGGAGTCGGGCGCGGCGAAGCACAGCCTATTTTCCGCGGGGTATTTTGCCGGGTCGCCAAGAGTGCCTTCGAAGTTGCCGCCAACGAGGCTGGCGCTGGTGAAGAGCTCAGAAAGGCCAGTCCACGGGTTTGTCTTGCGGTTGTCGATTTCCAGGCGGACAAGGCGCGACATCATGACGTCGCCGGTAAAGAGCAGGCGGAAATCGCCGGGGGCAGGCTGTGCCGCTGCGAAAGGCACGATGAGAAGTGCTACGGCGGCGGCTAGAAGGGCGGTTCTGCCGGACATGACAGAGTCTCCCGAGAGATGAAGGAGCTGACCCACGCGGGATGGGCCTGGACCTCGACTTTGCCGGGGACCGCTTTGTCTGCCGGTGATGGATTCACAGGATCGGCGTCGGGGTTGGCGGGCTTTCCGGCCCAGGCGAGATCAGTGAGCGGCGTGGACGAGGGGAACTCGTAGTAGGAATAAATGCTGCCCTTCACAATTTCACGGCGGCCAAAGTAAGGAACCACCTGGTCCCACTCGAGCGGACGCCCGACTGCTGATTCGAGGTAGGGCACTTCGCCGCCGCCAGCAACGTCGGCAATTTTCATGATCGGGTTGGGCGTGGAGAGCGCGAGGTCTGCGCTGGCGAGACTGTTGTAGACGAGGAAATCGTGCTCTGCCAACGCACCTACATGGAGGATCTCGTCATAATCGCTATCGGCGAGTGGCTGATTCTGCAATTCCTTCTGGGCCATCGCCTCAAAAAGGCGCGCCTTGCTCGCGGTTGCCTGCAGACGTCGGATGATTCCGTCACGCAAGGGCTGGGCTGGCGGGTCGCTCGAAGAGTCTTCATTGTCGTTCGAAGGGGCCTCGGCCTCCAATGGGTCCTGGGGCAGATTTCCAGTAAAGTTCGCCGACTTGGCGACCACCTGCTCCATCTGATCGAACAACGATGCAATGGCTTCGAAGGTCTTCGGGTCCGGCTCCACGTAGCCTCTTGGCGGACGCAGGACAATGGCCTCGAAGCCGCCTTCGCCACACTCTGCGGTGGATCTCTCGTTGACCAGCACGGTTGCGTGGCGCAGCGTTGCCCAGGAAGCGAGACCTGTCTGGATTCTCTTCGCATTCCAGAGTGCGCCCGGCGGGTTGCCGGGGAAGGTAGCATCGTCGGCCCACTGCACGGCCAGCGCGTTGATCCAAGCGTCATAGAGGTCCGGCTGGGCTGCGTTTTGCGGCTGGCGCCCATGAAGTGCGTCGAGCACGGGACCAAGTGCGGGATACGACGCGAGGTCGGTTTTCAGCAACGAGCGAGCGTAGCCGCTGCCCAGAGCCGCCGCCAGATCGAGACCTGAAGGCAGTCCGCGCGGGCCTTTGGTCCCGGTGATCTGTTCGGCGGCAGGCCAATTGGAGTGGAAGACGGTGGAGAGCAGAACTTCGTTGTCGAAGCCCCATGAGAGGGGAAAGATCTGCGGGCTGATGACGGGATGAAGGGCAAACGCGGGCGGAACAAATGCTCCGGCACTCCACACCAGCGGTGAGCGGCTGGGCGCGATGTAGGCGGTGTAGGCTGCGATCCACTGAAGCGCTTTCGCTTTGACATCGTCGGGCAGCGAATTCAAAGGTGTGGCATCGATGGCCGCGGCTGCAGTCGTGAGGTAATGAACAGCCTTGAAGTATTGCCGCATCTCGGGCGTAGCGGTGTAATAGCCGCGTGGCGTCAACTCGGTAAAGTTGAACGGCTTGCCAAAAACGGGAGAACTGAATGTCCCTTGCGCTTGCTGAATGTGCAGAGCTTCGGCGTCGGTGAAGTTGGATGCGCTCTCGGAATCCGCCACTGCATTGAAGGCCAAGCCCCAAGTGGAGTTGGGCGCGGTTGCGTTGAGCGATTGGCGCGCGGCGTTGACAAACGCCCAGAACGCGGGCATCGCCTGCTGGCGCTCCTCGACGATGAAGGCGCCTTCGTAGGCCGATGCAACCAGCTCCCAGAAAATGTCGGTGGTCACGAGGTAAGGCCGGGTTGGCGTTGCGCTATCGAAGTGGCCGCAGGCATACGATTCCGAATCATAGAGCTCGTACATCTGGTCATCGGCGGTAGTGCGAAGCAGGCCAGCTTTGGTTGTGTAACTGTCGCGGTCGGCGGCGCTCTGGGTGAACATCCAGGCATTGATCACGTCGGCCAGGGGGACTTGAATCGGCACGTAGACCAGCGCCGGTGCGCCCGACTTCTCCACGAGTCCAACAATTCCCTTCCCGTCTGGCACAGAAGAAGGCGTGGAAGTGAACTGATAGGCGCCGGCCTCGGTTGAGGTTGTGCTGCCGTGGTCGCCGATTACCGCGACACCCGGCACGCCGCTTTTCCAGTGCAGCAAGGCGGCGCCATTCGGGGTCACCGTAAGCGAACCGCCGCATGGATTGCCGGCTATGTGCGATGGCTTATCCCAGTTCTGGCCCGCGTAAGCAAGCTGCTGGAAGCAGCCGTTGCCGTCCTCCCAGATGAGCAAGTGCCCGTCGGGATGAAACGACTCTGGCAGCGCCGAAGGGACGAAGTTTGGCGTTGGATCCTGATTCTCGTCGGGAATTTTTGCATAGGTGGACTGCGGGCCGATGACCTGGTATTCGCGCTGGCCGTCTTCAGTGATCGAACGCGTGGAGTAGACGCCGCTGGGCAGGCGCTCTGCGAAGAACAACCGGTAACTCTCAATGGCCTGGTTCGTTGTGTCGTTAAAGCCGATTTCAAAGGGCCGCGGCGCAACGAGAAGACGGCGCACGTCGGCAGAGGTCTGATAGATGGAGTGCTGCGTCCAGGTTCCATTCACGTTGTCGACCGCAAGGATTTGGGATTGCTGGCCAGTTTTTCCCTCAATGAAGAAGCACTGCCCCAAGGGATGGACGGCGAGCGAAGCGGCAGAAAAGGTCGCGGGTAAATCGAGGAGCGGCACGGCGCTGCTCGAGCCCGCGTGCCAACTAACCACATGGTTGCCAGCTTTGTCGCGGGTCAGGATGACCGCGTCCGCGCCTGTGGGCCAGATGTCGAAGTCCACAACGGAGGTTCCGGCGGGCAGGCTCAATTCTGAGCTGGACGCAGGAGAAGGCGTCACGTTGAGTTCGCCCGACGCAAATGGAGAAGGCGCAGAAGGCGCTTGTGCGAACGCAGACAAACCAAGGGCGGGAAGGGTGAAGAACATCGCCAACGCATGCTTCTGCGCGTGGTTCATAAGGGCCTCTTCCGAGGGACTCTGGCCATTCTAGACCATGCAGGTCCTAATTCAAGCGAAATGCGAGTCTCGAAATCGTCCCGCATCGATTGAGAAGCCACTACCGGACACCTGGGCTGCTTGCTGTTGAGTTCGATCGGAGTACCGGCGCCCCTGCTGTTATGAATTCGCTAAGGCGATTCCAACACCTGAAACGCAACCGCAGATCTCTCGACTAGGGATGACAGTGGGAAGGACCGAGTTCGTGCGAACCCGTGTCTTTGGTGGGTCTGGGTGCTCTCCGGCGGGTTTCAAGGTCGAGACCCGGGGGCACCCTCGATTCTGGTGAGTTTGCTTCCCTGAGGGACGGGCAACGCGCTACGTTTGTGATCATGGAAGGCCAAAAATGAATCAGGAAGCAGCAGCAACAGCATCGGGACGGGAGACACATTCACGGCAAGGGGCGGCGAAGCAGATTGAGATGCTCGGCGTACCGCTGGATCTGGGACAGCGGCGCCGCGGCGTGGATATGGGGCCGTCGGCGTTGCGTGTGGCGGGGCTGGAGGCCAAGCTGGAAGCGCTCGGCCATGCCGTTACCGATCGCGGCAACGTGCAGGTGGCGGTTGCGGAGACGA
>JBEKAJ010000103.1:0-10517 GCA_050018295.1 Occallatibacter sp.
CAGAGGTGAGGGCCGAATCTTCTCGCGCGCGGGCAGCGTTTATTGGTGGTGTGCCTATTTCTTGCGCGGGAAAGAGTACAGGGAAAGCACCGGCAAGACTGACCCGAAGGAGGCCGAAAAATTCCTCAAGAGGCGACTGAAAGAGGTTGGGGCCGATCAGATTGGGAAGGCTACGTTCATCGGACCACAACAGGAGCGCATCAAGGTCGGCAAACTGCTCGACGCGCTGGAAGCGGATTATTAACTGCGCTCGAAGGACAGCCACCAGTTTTGGTCGCACTTAAGGCACATCCGTGACTACTTCGGAAGGTGGCGTGCGATGGAGGTTACTGCGGAAGCCGTGGACAGGTACATTTCAGAGGAGCAACGGGCTGGGCTTGCTCCTGCAACCATCAACCGTAGAACACAGCTGTTGGCGCAAGCCTTCAGGCTGGCGATTGAGAGGAACCATCTTTTCACCGGACCGCGGATTCGACATCTGTCCGAAAAGGGGAACACACGCCAGGGATTCTTTACAAACGCTGAGGTCCGTGCCCTCATCACTCACCTGCCAGACTACCTGCGGGACTTTGTGCGGTTCGGCTATCTGACCGGCTGGCGCAGGGGCGAGATTGCCTCGCTGCGTTGGGAGGATGTGGAAGGCGACGTCATCCGGCTTCGGGGAGGGAACGCCAAGAACGGCGAGGGACGTTCCGTGACTTTGAGCGCCGAGCTTGGAGAACTGATTGGACGCTGTAGGGGGGCACGACAGGTCAAGACGAAACAGGGCCTAACGTTGTCCGCATATGTTTTTCACTTGAAAGGAGAGCCGGTCGGAGACTTCAAGAAAGCCTGGGCGAGCGCTTGTGTTGCAGCGAATCTCGGACAGTTCATCTGTAGTGTTTGTAAGACGGCGGTGCCCGGCCACCGGTGCGGAAAGTGCAGATCGGCGGCCTCCTATTCTGGACGTATCTTCCATGATCTCCGCCGAACTGCGGTTCGGAATATGGTCCGGGCTGGGGTTCCCGAGCGTGTCGCTATGGCCATCAGCGGGCACAAGACCCGCGCTGTTTTCGACCGCTACAACATCGTGAACGAGGATGATCTAAAGGAAGCGATGCAGCGCACTCAGCAGTATTTGAAGGACACTGGGCAGAAGGAAGGACCGGTCGCAATCACTCAGCTGGCGCGGGCAGGGCATTAGAAGAATACGGACAGTTTACGGACAGTTGGCCCAGATAGGCACGGCCCGATCAATTCGGCCTCATCTAACCCCTTTATTTTCTGAGCAGTTTTGGTGGCGGAGGGCAGGATCGAACTGCCGACCTACGGGTTATGAATCCGTCGCTCTTACCATCTGAGCTACTCCGCCGGGAGGGAGCGCTGGCCGGACAACGCGCAGCAGCGCCAACTTCGATGATAAGGGGGCGAGAATGGCAGGTCAAACGACGCGCCCCCGTTCTTCCTGCGACAATCTCTCTGCGACCCAGGCATCATCCCGGAGCACTCTTATGGCGACACTTCTGCATATCGATTCCAGCCCCCGCGCCGCATCCATCTCGAGCCGCCTTGCCGCCGCGTTCGTAGCAAAGTGGCAAGAGCAAAACCCAGAAGGCACGGTGGTGCACCGCAACACCTCTCTGGATGGGATTCCATATCTCAACGCAGCAGCTATCGATGCATTCTTCACGCCGCCAGCCGAACTGACTGCGGAACAGAAGCGGACGCTTGAATATTCCGACCGCCTCGTCGACGAGCTTCTCGCCGCCGATGTTCTCGTTCTCGCGGTGCCCATGTGGAACCTGTCGATTCCCGCGTCGCTGAAAGCATGGATCGACATGATTGTGCGCGAAGGCCGGACGTTTGCATTTTCTGCTGACGGCGTTACGCCGCTCGTGGCGCCGGGCAAAAAGGTCCTTGTTTTTTCCGCGCGAGGCGGCGCGTATCCAGCGGGATCGCCGCTCCATACTCTCGATCATCAGGAGCCCTACCTGCGCGCGATTCTTGGCGTTATTGGCCTCACGGACGTCGAATTCATCCACGCCGAGCGCCAAAGCGAAAGCTCCGAGGCTGCGGGTGAAGGTCTGGCTTGCGCCGAGCGGGCGCTGGCGGGACTAACAGCCTGAAGGCGCGGCTCCGCGCCCATGTACACTCGTCTCCATGAGCCCCCTCCGCATCGCCGCCGTGATTCCCGCGCGGTTGGCTTCCACGCGCATGTCGCACAAGGTGCTGCGCCCGATCGCGGGGCGGCCGATGGTGGAGTGGGTGTGGCGCGCGGCCACTACGAGCGGCCTGATGGATCCAGTGGTTGTCGCCACGGATGCGGAAGAAGTCGCGAAAGCTTGTCGCGCGCGGGCGATTCCTGTCGTGATGACCTCGCCCAGTTGCCCCAGCGGATCGGACAGGGTGAGGGATGTCGCCCGCCAGCTCGCCGCCGACATCTACGTCAATATCCAGGGCGACGAGCCGACCCTTACGCCCGATTTCTTTCCGCCGCTCCTCGATCTTTTCGCAAGGCCCGAGGTTGAGGTCTCCACGCTCGCAGTGCGCTGCCCGCCGCACGAATTCACAAATCCCAACGCGGTAAAGGTAGTCACGGCGCTGGACGGACGCGCGCTCTACTTTTCGCGCGCGACCATCCCATTCGACCGCGATGCGACCGGTTTCTCCGGCTATCGCAAGCATCTGGGCATCTACGCCTATCGCAAGGCCGCACTGGAGCGATTTGCCGCGCTGCCGCCGTCTCCGCTCGAGAAGCTGGAGCGGCTGGAGCAGTTGCGCCTGCTCGAAAACGGAATTGCCATTTATGTTGCCGACGCGCCGCGAGACACAATTGGCGTGGATACCGAGGAGGATCTGGTGAGGGCGGAGGCTGTGCTTCGAGCTGATGAGGGCCAAGGCAAGGCGTAGGCCGGAAAAATGAATTGCACGCAAGAATCGGAGTGCGGCTGCGGAGCGAATCGGCGACGATGAAGTTCATGAGCAGCAATCCGCAGATCGCATCCATCCAAACTCGCGACGTTTTGACGATGACTCCGTTCGCAAACTTACGCCCAGCCCCGGTCTCGGCACTCGACCCCGAAGCCGCGTGGAAGCAGCTCGCGGCCCGCGATCCGCAGGCCCGCTTTTTTTACGGCGTGACGACCACGGGCGTATTCTGCCGGCCAAGCTGCCCGAGCCGCAGACCGCTGCGCGAGAACGTACGCTTTTTCCGGACGGTCGCGGAAGCACAGGCTGCCGGCTTTCGCCCGTGCCAGCGCTGCCGTCCCACCACCACTGCGTGGGGCAGCCCCTTGGACAAGGTTCGTGGCCACATCGAAAGCAATATCGACCGGCCGGTGCGGCTCGAAGAGTTGGGGCGCGTCGCCGGTTTAAGCCCGTTCACCGTGCAGCGGCTTTTCAAACGCGAGATGGGCGTGAGCCCGTTGCAATACCAGCGCGCGATGCGTGCGGGACGGCTGCGCTGCGCGCTGAAGCAGGGCGAGAGCGTGACCGATGCCATCTACACCGCCGGTTTCGGATCGTCGAGCCGTGCTTACGAAGGGAACCAAATGGGCATGACGCCTGCGCGGTTTGCCCAGGGCGGCAAAGGCGAGCAGATTGGATATGCCTCAGCGCGCACGCCGTTTGGCTGGATGATCGTGGGCGCCACGGAGCGCGGGCTTTGCTGGCTTTCGTTGGCCGGAACCAAAACCGAAGGAGAGAGAATCCTCCGCGACGAGTTTCCATCGGCGACGCTGCTCGGCGATCCGTCCGTGGCTGAGATTGTAAAGGTGGCGCTCGAAAACGTGCTGGAGCCTGGGGACAGTCGACCGGCACGCACGCCGCTGGATCTGCGCGGGACGGTCTTTCAACTGCGCGTGTGGCAGGCGCTCCGTCAGATTCCACGGGGCGAGACGCGCAGCTACTCGCAGTTGGCGCGCGAGCTGGGCGACCCGAAAGCCACGCGGGCCGTAGCCCGCGCTTGCGCTACGAATCGCGTGGCGCTGCTGGTGCCGTGCCATCGCGTGGTGGGCGCCGACGGCTCGCTCACCGGCTATCGCTGGGGCCTTGAGCGCAAGCGGCAGTTGCTCAAAGCAGAATCGACCGCAAGCGGAAGTTCCTCGAGACGGAGGGCGCGCGTTGACGCGGAGAGAAGGGATCTTTCTAAGGTACCGGCGACGCGCAGGTGAGTACGGAAATTCTTGAAGAAATCGCAGGATGAGAAAGGGGGCGGGCTCGATGCCCGCTCCCTTCAACAAATCAGGTTCGTTCTACTGATTGCAAAAGAACCGCAGTTGATCCTAGTGGCAACCGCCAACCAGTTTTCCTCCCGCCGCTTCAGGCGTCTTGAGCAGGTCTGGAATCTTGCTGGTCAGCGTTGGCGGCTCATAGTTGAAGAAGACTCCCGAGCATGCGATATTCCCGTTCAGATGGAAGAGCGCGTAGGTTCCTACGGCCCCGCCGCTGTAGCTGGTCTTTGTGCCGGTAATGGCATTTCCTGACTTCATCAGTGTCCCGCCCGATTCCAGCGCTTTAAGCGAGAGCACGTACCAGACACCGTTTGCCCCGGAGCGTGCGTCAGGCGAGGCCGCGTCAAGTTCCTGCGCCAGGCCATCGGCTCTGAGCACGGCATTCAGATGAGAGATCACCGGCGCTTGCGGAGTAGGCGTCGCGCCCGGCGGCGGCTTGGGCACGTCGAAGACATCAGGTTCGGTGAGCGATTTCAGGAAGCTGTCGATTGCGTCCGTGATTGCCTTCTTGTCGGCCTCCGCATGCGCGTCTGCATCTCCAGTCCAGGCTGCGCCTGGTTCCGCGGCCGGCGATGCATCGGCATTGCCCTTCGGAGCAACGCATTCGCGCGCTTTGATGAGCGCAACATACTTGGTCAGGAATGGGGAGTGGTTTGCGTCGATCGCGGACAGCGAATACGGCATATAATTGTCCGGGATCACGACATCAACCCCGAGCGCTCTCAGGTGGCCCGCCACGTCATCGACAAGAGTGCGATCCAGGATGTTGCCTTCCAGCGGAGAGGTTTCCGCGGTGGCGCTCAGCAGCGACGCCGCAAATTCAGCTGCCTGGCTCTCCGGGAACATCGACATAATCGTGCCGCCCAGAGTCGTGGCTGCTCTTGTGCCGGCGCCTGGAGCGCAGTAATGATTGGCGCGCAGGGTCAGCATGTCCATGGTGGAAATGTCCGTGCGCCAGAGCTGAAATTCAGAGAGTGCGCTCGAATCCCCGGCGACGACGACCACGCCTACCGGCGGACCAGTAATTGCCTGCGGGTTGCAACCGGAGTCGGCCGCGCCCACGTTGCGCCCGATGCCGCAGCTGAGTGCAGTGGCTTCGGAGTCCATCGCTGTGTAGGTCAGCATTTCCGACTCGATGGCGAATCCTTCAGGATTCGCAGTGCTGGCGTTCCCTTGCGACGCCCCGCCAGATCCAGAACTCGAACTCGACCCCGATCCCTTCGAGGACTGTGCGGATCCCTTCTTCGAGGACACGCCAAAGGCCGCCGCACCCAAGGTCAAGATTGCGCAGAAAACAACGACTGGGCTCCGCATGGGCCCCAAAAATTTGAGCACTGTACTCATTTCGTACCTCCGTTTTCGTTGGGGGGGACCCGATCTTTGGATGGAGCCTGAACGACGTGATGCTGATCTCTATGCCGTTGTCCGGGAATTCCGCTGATCGAACCCGATCATACCATTTTGCCCGGACGGATAGAGAAGAATCTGGCGTGCGGCCCAATCCCCATTTGCGGATGACGCTGGATGCCCAGCTTAAGTTTCATGTTGCCGCTGTTCACGAACGGTTCGGAGGATCGCCAAAGCGACCCGGACCGTGGATCGGGCGCTGAGAAATGCTTCGAGGGCTTACTTCTTCTTGTCTCCGACAACCAGCAGCGTTTGAAACTGCGGCGTCTCCGGCTCCTTGTCGACGACTGTAGCTTCGACGTTGACGAAGCCCGCACTCTGCAGCAAGGATTCGAGATCTGCTTCGCCGAAACCGAGCCACTCGTCAGCGTAGAGATCGCGCGCCTCCTCGAAGCGGTGACGAACGAGATCGAGGATCAGGATGCGGCCGCCGGGGACAAGAATACGCGCTGCCTCGGCCAGCGCGCGCTCGGGATGCAACGCATGGTGCAGCGATTGCGAGAAGAACACCAGATCGACCTCGCCATCACCGATGGGAATCTCCTCCATGTCGCCGAGCCGGTAGTCGACGTTTTTCACGCCGTGGCGGAGAGCCTGTTCGCGGCCCACCTCGATCATCCTGGCTGAGCTGTCAACGGCGATCACCTTCTTTGCCCGCTGCGCGAGCAGCAATGCGGAAGCGCCCTCGCCCGCTCCAAGATCGGCAACAACCAGCGGGGGCATCAGACGGAGCAGCGCCTCGGCTACGCTCTTCCACGATTTGCCGGGAACATAATCCTTGCCCAGGCGGCCGGCCACGCTGTCAAAGAACGCGCGCGTCTTGTCCTGGCGCTTGCGCAGGGCGCGGCGCATGGCGGCCTGGTCTGGAGCGGCCTCGGGGATTTCCTTCCTTGCTCTCGAGAGAATCTCGTCCAAAGGGCTGCTCCCCGCAGGGTGAGGCGCGAGCCGGTAGAGATTGCTCTTGCCGGTGCGGCGATCCTCCACCAACTCCGCCTGCTTGAGTTGCGAAAGGTGGGTGGAGATCGTGCTCTGGCCCATGCCCAGAATCTCCTGGAGCTCGGCCACCGAAAGCTCTTCTCCCTTTAGAAGCAACAAGATGCGCAGCCGATTGGTATCGGCAACCACCTTTAACGTTTTGACGATTGACGGCATCGGAGAATTCTGTTACATATCAATATATCACGATACGACGATAAAAGGAGATCTGAATGGCAACCGCAACCCTCGAAGGAAAGAAAATCGGCAAGCTTGAGAACGAATTCAGAGTGGCCGACCTGGGCCTGGCCGACTGGGGCCGCAAAGAAATCGTCATTGCCGAGCAGGAGATGCCGGGGTTGATGGCGATCCGCAACAAATATGCGGCGGAGAAGCCGCTCAACGGCGTGCGCGTAACCGGCTCGCTGCACATGACCATTCAGACTGCGGTGCTGATCGAGACTCTTGTGAGCCTTGGCGCTGAAGTGCGCTGGGCAAGCTGCAACATCTTCTCCACGCAGGACCACGCGGCGGCGGCGATTGCGGCGGTGGGTGTTCCGGTGTTTGCCTGGAAGGGCGAATCGCTGGAGGACTACTGGGAGTGCACCTATCGCGCGCTCACGCACAAGGGCGGCAAGGGGCCGGAGCTCATCGTCGACGACGGCGGCGACGCGACGCTGCTCATCCACAAGGGCTATGAGCTGGAAGACGGCGACAAGTGGGTTGACACGCCTTCAGGCAACCACGAGGAACAGGTGATCAAGGACCTGCTTAAGAAGGTCTATGCCGAGGACAAGCAGCACTGGCACAAGGTGGTCAAGGAATGGCGCGGCGTGAGCGAGGAAACGACGACGGGCGTGCACCGGCTCTACAAGATGATGGAGCAGGGCAAGCTGCTGGTGCCGGCGATCAACGTCAACGACTCGGTGACGAAATCGAAGTTCGACAATCTCTACGGCTGCCGCGAGTCGCTGGCCGACGGCATCAAGCGCGCGACGGATGTAATGGTGGCGGGCAAGGTCGCGGTTATCTGCGGCTACGGCGACGTGGGCAAAGGCTCGTCGCACTCGCTGCGCGGCATGGGCGCGCGCGTTGTCGTTACGGAAATCGATCCGATTAACGCGCTTCAGGCGGCGATGGAGGGATTCGAGGTCGCACCGGTTGAAGATACGCTGGGCCGCGGCGACATCTACGTCTCCTGCACCGGCAACACCGACATCATCACGCTCGAACACATGGAAAAGATGAAGGACCAGGCGATTGTCTGCAACATCGGACACTTCGACAACGAAATTCAGATTGACCGGCTGAACGAGGCAAAGGGCGTCACGAAGATCAACATCAAGCCGCAAGTGGACAAGTACACGTTCCCCGACGGGCACTCGATCTTCATTTTGGCCGAAGGGCGCTTGGTAAACCTGGGCTGCGCGACGGGCCATCCCAGCTTTGTAATGTCGAACAGCTTTGCCAACCAGACGCTGGCGCAGATCGACTTGTGGAAGAACCGCGACAGCTACAAGGTGAACGTGTACACGTTGCCCAAGAAGCTGGACGAGGAAGTGGCTCGGCTGCATCTGGAGAAGATCGGCGTGAAGCTGACCAAGCTCACCAAGAAGCAGGCTGACTACATCGGCGTGCCGGTGGAAGGGCCGTACAAGGCGGAGAACTACCGGTACTAGTGGTCAGTGGTCAGCAAAGATTTCACTGCCCCATCCTTTTTCGCGCACATTGTGAAAGAGGATGGGGCTTCACTTTCGTGGCAGTAAACAACCGGTAATACCCCTATGAATTTGACTCTCAAGTTTTCGTTCGAGTTGTTTCCTCCGCGGACGCCGGAAGGCGTGGCCAAGCTACCTGCAACAATCGCCCAACTGGCGGCGGTGCGGCCGGATTATTTTTCCATCACTCACGGCGCGGGCGGCTCCGATCAGGAAGGCACCTACGAGACGCTGCTGGCGGTGGTGGAGCACTCGGGAGCGGAGGCCGCTCCGCATCTCACCTGCGTTGGGTCGACGCGCGCCCATGTGGCGGCACAACTCCGGCGCTACCGCGAGGCGGGCGTGAAGCGCATCGTAGCGTTGCGCGGCGATCTACCCGCGACGGCGATGAGCGCCGCCGCGCCTGGCGAGTTTCACTACGCCAACGAGCTGGTGAGCTTCATCCGCAAAGAGCACGGCGATGCATTCAAAATCGAGGTGGCCGCTTATCCTGAGATGCACCCCCAGGCTGCGAAGCCAAGTGAGGACTTCGATTACTTCCGCCGCAAGGTGGAGGCGGGCGCGGATGCCGCGCTGACCCAGCTGTTTTACAACGCCGACGCGTATTTCGACTTCAGAGAGCGATGTGACAAAGCCGGCATCACGATTCCCATCGTTCCCGGTATCATGCCCATCACGAGCTACGCCAACACCATGCGTTTCTGCTCGGGTTGCGGCGCCGACCTGCCGCGCTGGGTACGCTTGCGCCTGGAAGAGCTTCAGGACGACAAGCCCGGTTTGCTCGAATTCGGGCTCAGTGTGGTTACGCGGCTGTCGAAGACGCTTCTAAGCGGCGGCGCTCCAGGACTGCACTTCTACACCATCAATCAGGCCGGCCCCACGCTGCGCTTGTGGCAGAATCTACGCCTTGGCATATCCGCTTAAGCGGAGCTAGACTCTATACGGTACAGTGATCGATCGCACGTGAATTCCGGAATTGTTCGGGCTCAAACAGGCGGGAAAGTGCGGCGTATTTCCTGTTGCCGCATAGCGCGCCTGAGCCCAGAACGAGGCAAGCCGAATGGCAAATGACGCGAGTTCATCGCCCGGTCCGGAGCGAGAAACACCCTTGTTGCAGGCTATAAAGATCGGATTCATAGCTCTCTTTGTTGTCCTTGTTCTGCTGCTTGGGCTCAGCATGGTGCATCACCGCTTCTTTCAAGGTCAACGAGTCCACCACAACGGATCTGTTGGGCAATAACAAAAACTTGGAACCCGCCAAGAGTCGAGGCGCAGTCTTTCGCCCCTTGAGGATGTCCAAACTCGCTTCAATCCGGTTTAACCTTGGCATGGGAGGCAATCGACCGCATGCCGCATCATTGGATGAACTTGATTGCGCAGTACAGCAGTGTAGTCGGATTCATGATCGGACTGCCCATCATGGCGGGCACGTACTATGAGTCGCTCCGGGCGCGGCAGGAGACACGGCGAGCGCGCGAAGGAACTCTGCACAGCGCCAACTGCCTGGAGTTCATAGCCGGGGATGGCACCTGCATCAACCTGGTGCCGCTGGAGACGCTGCACTCATTGCCCCGCGAGGGCGATGTGCTCTTGCTACCGGGCGATGGAGTGGGGACTGCCTCGGCCTTCCTGCCCGGAGCCTATCTGGTCGAGTCAATCGAACATATCTATACGCCGACTGAGAGAAAGGGCGCGCGGCCCCACGAGGCGCGGCTGACCAAGGCCGTGGCACGAGTGACGTCGCTGAACCCGGCAATTTGACGGCTCAGGCTGGTTGCGTTCCTGGTCGCGATCTGGCGACCTGGCGGCTCTTGCGTCGCGCGAATCGCTGCCAGAACCGCCAGAGAAAGTTGTGCAGCAGGCGCGTCTGCTCGGCCTTGAGGGCCTTGTAAGATCGCTCGACATATCCATCGAATTCAGCCGGCCAGCCAATCATCGAGCGCCGCTCGGTGTAATCGCCCTCGGCCCACTTTGAGAGCAGAGCTTTGTAGCCCACGACGTGGGTGACAAAGTCGAGCAGGCACTGGGGCATCTGCTCTTCAATGATCAGATGAGCATTCTCGATGATGATCTTCTCTCGAACGTCGTTGAGAGGCATGAAAATGGTGGTCATCCACAAGACCCACTCCTTCAAATCCTCGTCGCGGATGGGATGGCACTGCGTCTTGCCCTGCTTCCTGAGCAGGGAATTGTAGGCGATGTTGCC
>JBEKAJ010000104.1:0-10315 GCA_050018295.1 Occallatibacter sp.
AGATCCGCCCGGCTCACCGGCTGTTGCAGATGAATGGCGTGCAGAAGGATGTCTCGGTTGATCTCGCGCGCAGTTTCGCTCGAAGCCACGGCGCGGCGAGGTCGAACGGGTTTATCGGTCACATGCATGGTTCGTGGCTCTCGTCATCTCCGGGCCCCGGATTCTTCGCCCCTGGCCCCGTGTGCCGCGCCGAATCTACGGCGCCCGCACTCTCGCAATCACTATATCCGAGGCGGTGGACCACCGGCAGGGATTTCGCCAATTCTTGAGGGCGAAAAGAATTGGCGCAAAACAAGTGCGGCAGCCCCCGAAAGAGCTGCCGCGCCAATCGATCTGAAAAGCAGTTAGAAGTTGATGCGTCCGCTAAACTGCATCTGGCGTGAGCCCGCGTTTGTGCCGAAGGCCGCGACATTGAAGGCGTTGAAGTTGCTGATGTAACCAAACGTGCCGCTGCCGACTGTCGTGTTGGGGGCGTTGAGCCACGGATGGTTAAACACGTTGAAGGCCTCGAAGCGGAATTGGAATTCGGATTCGCGGTAGATGTGGAAGTTCTTGACCAGGCTCGCGTTGGTCTGCGTGTTGCCGGGTCCGCGGAACTGGTTGCGACCGGTATTCGGAATCACCGGCGCCGCCGCTGACTCAGTCGGGCTTGAGAAGATGGTTGGGTCAAACCACGCCTTGCCGCCGCTCACGGGCGAGCCAGCATTCTGGGCGTGGCCCCCCAACTGCTTGTAGGAACCGGTGAGTTTGGCGTAAGTGGCGCCGAAGCCGGGGGTGAACCCGCCAATGGTGTTGCTGTTCGCGTTGACTGAGAACGGGAAGCCGCTGTAGTGGCTGAATTGCCCGCTCAATTGCCATCCGCCGATGAGGTCGCCCACCAGGCCGTGGTTCAACCACATCTGTCCGGGCCCGAAGGGCAGGCTGTAGACGCCCCAAACCTGCAGGTTATGCTTTTCGTCGAAGCCGGCCGAGCCACGGTTGAAGCGGTAAAACGCGGGGTAATTGAACGCTGTGCCGCCCGATCCCGATCCGGCGCCGTTGTCTTCGTAGTCGATGGCATGCGAGTAGGTGTAGACCACGCCCACAGAGGCGTTTTTGCCCGCATTGCGCGTCAACTGCGTCTGCAGCCCGTTGTACCCGGAGCTCCAGAGCGGCATGTCAAACGTGATGCCGCCAGTGTTATAGCAGGTCCCCTGCGCGGTGCCCGTAGCAGTAGCTGGGCACGGCGCTCCAATGTTGATGGTCTCGTTGGCCGCGAAGCTGCACGCACCGGTATAGCCAGATGTAGGGCTGAACTGTCCGTTGGGCATGCAGGGCGAGGACGATGTCGGGAAGTTTGCTGCGTTGAGATAGTTAATGTTGACCTGCTGGCGGACGAAGTGATCGCCCACATAGCCCACGGTGCCCACAAAGCCCGCAGGCAAGGTCCGCTGCACCACCAGGTTCCAGCTTTCGATGTAACCACGCCGGAATTTCTGAGGCACCGTGTTGGTCGAGCCCGCAACAGGGAGCGACGCAAAACCAGTTGAGTAGTTGGGCGCCATTTTGGCCGTGTTCGGAATACCGTAGGTAAGGTTCATGGGCGCATTGCCGTTTGCCGGATCAACAGTCATCGTGAAGTTCCCGGTTCCTTGGTAGTTAGGCGCCAGGTCTTCTGGGAACGAGTCGCGCAGGTACCGCATGGAGTCGGGATCGGTCGTCAGGCCAAAGCCGGTGCGGATCACCGTCTTTGGGTTCAGACTGTAAGCAATGCCAAACCGGGGCACGATCTGTCCCCAACCGGCGCCGATGCCCGCGCTGCGCGGGTTGCCATTAATGCCGCCAACTTCCACATTGGCGGACTGTGGCAATTGCGGCAGTAGAACGGATGCGCCGGTGCGATCGCGATACGGGGCCGGATAAACCTCATACCGGATGCCATAGGTCAGCGTCAGTTTGGGCGTAGTCGACCACGTATCCTGCGCATAAAGACCATCTTCGGACCAGCGCAGGGCGTTGGGATTGAAGACCTGCGAAGGGTCACCAATCGAATTGCCGCTGCCATTGTTGGGCAGGCCCAGCAGGAAGTCAGCAAGCGAGTTGTAGCCGTCGATGGTGCAGGCCGCGGTGGTTGCCGATGTTGTGTTGCCGCAGGACATGCCGCCCTGGAAAAAGAAGCCGCCGCGCGGAACGTTCGGCTGGCCGCCGCTGGTGGGCTGGAAGTGGTTGAGATCGAAGTGATAGTAGGTGTAACCCATCTTGACGGCGTGGTGCCCCCTCAACCAGCTCAGGTTCACGTCGCCGGTGAACTGGTTATCGCGGAATTCGAAGGGGTTGGAGCCATTGTTGTTTCCGATACCGGTGAATGTGGTGAGGTAGAATCCGGGCTGGCCAACATAGTTCAGGCCGGCCCCACCCCCTTGATTCGTCCCCGGAATCTTCAGCACGTTAACCCCGTAGTCGCCCAACGCCACGTCAAGCGTCGACTGCGCGAAGGTGAGAAGGCGAGTCCAGCCGCCGTCGGCGTCAATCACCAGGTTGGGGCCGAACACATGGCTGAAACCCAGCCCGGCATTCTGTCCGCGGCCGCCGACATCGCCCGGCTGGCCGCCGTCAGCCGCGGGACCGCCGGCGCAGGCGTTGCTGCCCGTGCACGGCGTGTTACCCAGGACCTGGGGATCGATGAGTGTGTAGGGCGTGATGCCGTATTTACCGTAGATTTGCGTGTTCTCGCTGGGAATGTAGGTGATCTTCGAGTCCGACGCGTTGCGGTTGTAAGCGACAGTCGACGTTGCCTGATAATCGTTGAGCATCACCTTGCTCAACAGGGTCGCGCTTGGCGTGGCGATCGTCTTCGAGATGGCGAGAAGGTCCTGCATCATGATCCCGCCCGCGAGTGAAATTCTGGAGGCTGGAATCGTGTTGACGCCCGAACCGGTCTCCCCGTATTCCGCCGTGAAACTGGGCCGGCACTGGTATTGCAAATACCCGTTCGTGTACGAGGTATTCGGGCTCGGACAGAGCGTGGGGTTCACCAGGCTCTGCCAGCCTGTGGCCTGCGGCTGCGGATCGTAGAGCGTAGCGTACGGAGCCGCCTCAGAGAAATTGCCGGCGTTCTGAAGGGCGTCGGGAACGGTTTCGGGAACGCTCGCATGCGTGCGCTGCGTAATGCGATCGAAGTTGGTGAAGAAGAACAGCTTCTTCTTGCCGGTCAGGATCCTGGGAAAATAAACCGGCCCGCCAATGTTACCGCCGAATTCCTGGTTAATGTTTTTGGGGATCGTCGGCTGCACCAGCCGAGTGTTGAGGTAAGCGCGCGCATTCATCGCCGCGTCCTGGTAATACCACCATCCACCGCCATGGAAGTCGTGGCCGCCGCTTTTCGTGGTTACGCGGATGGACGCGCCGCCAGCCTGGCCCTGCTCGGCGTTGAAATCGTCCGTGGTGACGGTGACGTTTTCCACCGCGTCGGCCGGCGTGACGTAGGCGATAAGGTAAGGCAGCCAGCCGTAATAATCGATGGCGCCGTCAATGCGTGTCGTGTTGCCGTTGTACGAATTGCCATTCACGTTCACCGACAGGGCGCGCGAGGGGTTGCCGCCAATGGAATTCTTTTCCTGTACCTAAGCAGCGCCGGGAATCAGCGTGTAGAGCTCTTCGTAATTGCGGCCCTTGGACGAGGTGATAGGCAGTTGCGAGATTTGTGTCTGGCTGATTTCGCTGTCCACCTCCGCGGTTTCCGTCTGCAATTCCGGAGGCGCCTCGGTGACCGTCACTTGCGTCGACACACTCGCCAGTTGCAGCGTAATGTCAATGCGCACCTGCTGGTTCACCGATACTGTGATGTTCTTCTGCGCATAGCCGCCGAAACTTCCTGACTGCGCAATGGACAGCGTGTAGGTGCCGGGCAGCACGTCGAGAATGTTAAATGAGCCGTCCCCATTTGCCTTTTCAGCGCGCACTGCGCCCGTAGCCTGGTTGGTGATGGTTACCAGGACATTCGGAACCACGGCACCCGTCTTGTCGGAAATGGTTCCTGTGATGGAGCCGTAGAGAACTTGTGCCTGAGCGACGCTGCTCACCATCAACAGCGCAAGAAACGCGATCACCGTCGCGGTAATTCTGATCGCGTATGCATGAATCCTTGAGTCGCTTTCTGGCCTGCCTGACATATATTACCTCCAAAGTTTGTTGATGTTGCCAACAGCTTTGCCAAACCACACGGTCTAGGCAGAGCTCCTCCGCTCCCTCCGGCCGAGGCCGGCAGGGGCGCACGGCGATTCAATACGCACCGAGTTATGCCTTTATTGGCGATCCGAACTATATGAATGTTTGTACTCCATTGTCAAGACAAAAAACGGCCATATTCCTTAGATAAAGCAATTTATCTAGCCGAAGATAACGCACAGATCAGCATTTCCCTTTCACTGAATCAGGGAATATCTCTATTATTTCCCAGATTTTAAGAGTTCACCCACCTGAATGGTCGAAGTTGACCGCGGTCTTTTCCGGCCGACCTTTCCTGTTTTTCTTTGATGCGCGAAGTTATTTGAACAAGAACGCGTTTCCGGTCCTCAGCGTAAGAGGATTCCCCGAGTTGCCCGCATGATCGATTCGGCCGCGGCGCAATCTGCCCAAGACATTCTCCCTGCGTTTACGCTCTCTGCCGTCCGCCCGACTACACTCAAATTCGGTGATCCATGTTGACCCTCCGCTCCGTTTCGCGGCCCTTCCTTTTCGGCCCTCTTTGTCTTCCTCTCTTCTGCGTGCTGATCGCGCAATCGGCCTGCGCACAGGCTCCCGCTAGCGACGCGAAACTCGAACTCGTCATCGTGCTCTCCCGCCATGGCGTTCGTTCCCCGCTCACCGCACAAGCCGATCTCGACAAGTATTCGGCAGCGCCCTGGCCCAAATGGGAGGTGGCTCCAGGCCTCCTCACTGCTCACGGGTATGAGCTAATGAAAATCTTCGGTGCCTGGGATCGCGAACGGTTCTCCGCCGACGGCCTGTTCGCACCCTCGGGCTGCGCAGACTCGACCCACGTCACGATCCTGGCCGATATTGACCAGCGAACGCGCGAGACCGGCAAAGCTCTCGCCGAGGGGATGTTTCCGAATTGCAACGTCGCGGTTCATTCCCCGCCCGATGGCGTACCCGATCCCCTCTTTAGCCCGAGGAAAGCTGGCGTCGGCCATCCGGATTCGACGCTTGCGGCGGCCGCGATTTCAGGGCGCATCGGCGGCGACCCCGCCAGCCTGACAGAAACCTACCGCCCGCAGTTGGCCGCGCTCGATCGCATCTTGTCCGGTTGCGGACGCCTTCCGGCTAATCCGCAGCGCACCTCAATCTTCGATATTCCCGCCAGTCTCAAGCCCGGATCAGGCGATTCTCCCGTGGCGGCGCACGGTCCGCTCGTCACCGCCTCCACGCTGGTTGAGAATCTGCTCCTCGAGTACACGCAAGGCATGAGCGACGCCGACACTGGCTGGGGTTGCCTCGACGGCGCCACGCTGCGCTACGTAATGCAAGCCAACATCGCGGCCTGGGACTATGAAGATCGCACGCCCACTGTGGCGCACATCTACGCTTCCAATCTTCTCGACCACATTCGCTGGACCATGGAACAGAGCGTGACAGGCAAGCCTGTTAGCGGAGCGCTCGGCAAGCCCGGCGACCGCCTCGTCATTCTCGTCGGCCACGACACGAACATCGTTACTGTCGCCGGCGCTCTCGGCATCGATTGGATCGCTGACGGCCGCGTCGACGATTCCCCGCCGGGCGGCGCGTTGATCTTCGAACTTTGGCGCTCGCCCAAGTCCGGGCCCTTCGTGCGCGTCTCATTCACCACCCAAACTCTCGAGCAGATGCGCAACGCGGAGCCGCTGACGCCCGCCAACCCGCCCGCTGAGGCGCCCATCTTCGTCCCAGCCTGCAGCCTCCCGGATCTTTCGTGCACCTGGGACAGCTTCTCTGCCGCCATGCGTCAGGCCACCGATCCGGCCTACGTCAGCGCGCTTCCATAGAGCCGAGACCACGTCAGGCTTATAGAATTGCCTCGCGCAATGGTTCGCGCTTCAGAGGGAACGCACATGAACATTCTGTCGAGGACTGCCACTGTAGCCTTGCTCATTTCAGCTGCGGCCGCCACCGTATCCGCGCAGCAGGACTACTTCAGCAACTGGCCGCCGGGGCGCTCTCCGCAGGAAATCGGCAAAGCCCTGGCCGAGCACTTCGTCACCAGCCCGCACCAGTACACCGCCACGATTCATTACTCCGAGGTGGGCGCATGGTACGGCGCATTAACCTTTGCGGGGTTGACCCACGACACCGATCTTCGTGACCGGCTCATCAGGAAATTCGACCCCATCATGCCCGGCGGCGCAGAAGCCGACCGCATTCCCGTCCGCCGTCACGTGGACGATGAGATCTTCGGCATCGTTCCCCTTGAGATCGCCATCCAGACCAGGGACAAGAAACACCTCGACTACGGGCTCTCGTTCGCGGACCGGCAATGGGAGAGTCCCCAGCCCGATGGTCTCTCGGGCGAGACGCGCTTCTGGATCGACGACATGTACATGCTCACCATCCTGCAGTTGCAGGCCTCGCGCGCCACAGGAGACAAGAAATATCTCGACCGAGCCGCCAACGAGATGGTCGTCTACATCGACAAGCTGCAGCAGCCCAACGGCCTCTTCTATCACGCGCCCGACGTTCCGTTCTTCTGGGGCCGCGGCGATGGTTGGGTGGCCGCAGGAATGACGGAGATTTTGCGCGACCTTTCCCCCGATCACCCACAGCGCGCGCGCATCATGGCCGCATACAAGCTTATGATGGCCGCTCTCCTCAAATATCAAAGCGCCGACGGCATGTGGCGTCAGCTCATCGATCACGACGAGGCTTGGGAAGAGACCTCAAGCTCCGGCATGTTCACCTTCGCGCTAATCACCGGCGTCAGGAACGGCTGGCTCGACGCGGCAACTTACGGTCCCGCCGCGCGCAAGGCGTGGATCGCCGTCACCGGCTTCATCGATCAAAACAACGACATGACCAGCGTTTGCGAAGGCACCGGCAAGAAAAACGACCTGGAGTACTACCTCGAGCGCAAACGCAGGACCGGCGACTTCCACGGCCAGGAGCCGGTGCTCTGGGCCGCCTCCGCGCTGTTACGGTAAACGCGGCACTCTGAGCCATCGCTGACTGCCCGCAAACTCACCAGCTTTTTGACTCGCTGACTCGCCAACCCGTCCGCGCAGCGGCCGGTTGTTCCCTGATCCTTGTTCCCAGCTTTTCTCAGTCCAGCCGCGTCAAGTACGCGTTGCCTTCCTCCGGCTCCTCGTGCCGCGATATATACTCGGCCATTGCTCGATCGTCACCCTGCGGCCGGATGCGCACCCAGTAGCTCTTCTCGCCGGGAAACTCGATCACATTCGATCCTGGATAGCGGCTCTGCAACTGGTCCTTCAAGTCGAGCGCCTCACTCTCATCGTGGAATGCGCCAAACTGCACGCACCATCGCCCGCCGGTCGCAATCGGCTTGGGGGTCTCGTACACATCCATGCGTACCTTCGCCATGCCGGTGCGGTAAATGCCCACTGCCTTGGCCGATGCGATCGTTAGATCGAGCATCCTGTCTTCCACAAACGGCCCACGGTCCGTAATGCGCATGGCGCTTGATTCGCCCGTCTTCAGGTTGGTCACCACCACCAGCGATCCCATGGGCAGCGTGCGATGCGCCGCCGTCATTGCATCGTCGTCGAAGACTTGCCCATTGGCGGCGCGCCGGCCCTTGTAGGGCGCGGTGTACCACGTGGCGTAGCCAACCTCGCTCAGAATTGGTCTGTGCGTCGCAACGAACGCGAGATCGTCGTCGCTGATCCCTCCCGGCGGCGCCGGCGTTACCGGAATTCTGGCCGGGGCGGGTGCGGTTGGCGCAGCAGGATAGGTCTCGGCCTCCGGCGGCAATGCCTGCGGCGGAGCCACGCGCGTGTTCTCCCGGTGTTTGCACCCGCTCGCCCCCAGGGAAATGATCGCCACCAGGGCGAAACTCACCGTCCCGCGCGCCACCGCACATCGCCAGCCTGTATCGGGCCGTACATCCCTGCCCTGCAGCTCGCCTCCGCTCAAGAGCGCGGCTCCTTGTTTGGGTTACTGGGTGAATTGCCATACGGCTGATTCGCCGCCGGGTTGCTCTGCTTCTCAAAGCGGTCGGCCAAATTGCGCAGTGTATCGGCGGCTGTGCGCATTGCGGTAATCGACTCCCTTCGCACTTGCGGAATCACGGCGTCGTTCACATAGGTAATGGCGTGGCGCAGTTCCATCTCGATCAGCTCGATCGCTTCGTCGATCCTCTGGCCCAACGTGGGCGGACCACCCCATCCGGGCATATTTGGTGCGCTCATACAATACGTCCCTTCGTGAATAACCTGTCCAAAGTCTGCGCGACACAACGGGCCGCGTCAATGCCTCGGCAGCCGGCGGGGACCGTCAAGATTACTATGGACGCAAGCGTACCGCTTTCGCATGATGACGCTACAGTGGTTCTCCAGTTGATATGAGGCGAAGCCAAAACTGCTAAGTGGCTTTTTCCCTTAAGAAAAAGCCACCTTGCACGGCGCCGGAAATGCAACATACTAAACTGGAGAACCGCTCTAGCGGTTCCCCCATTCAACCCGCCGCTCGTTTGTGGCGGCTATTTCGGATTTGAATTGTTCACCGTCCGAGGTTCCACCATCTTGCCCAGCGAAGTTTTTCGCCACAAGACGTTCGGGTGCGGCTTATCGCCCCTGCGAGCGCGGGAGCTACGGATCTTCGGTCTGCAACTTTTCGCGTTGGCGCTGGCTCTTTTCGCCTACGAATTTGCCGCCGCTCAAAGCCAGACCAGCCAAACTCCGGCTACGCAACCAGCACCTGCTCTGGCGCCAGCTCCTCAGCCGCAAAGCTCAACCCAACCCGGCGCGGCCCCTCCTGACCAAACAACCCATACGCAAGTCGAGGGTCCTCTGCCGCAGAATCCCGCCAAGCCTCCGGAACCCCTCAATCCCTGCGCAGTGAAGAACGCAGGCGCACCTACTGCGGCCTCCGGCGGCTCGCAAGCAGCCCCCGTGCCCGGCACGAGCATCACCACGAGTGATGCTGGCTCAACCGCGACCCAGCCGAATCCCTGCGTCGAGCACACCGGATTCTTCAACTGGTACACCCGCTTTGTCACCGGCCCCGCAGTCGTGCGCTTTTCGCCCGAGCAAAAACTCCGTTTGGCCCTTGATAACCTCATCAACCCCTGGAATCTGGCCACCATATTCGGCGAGGCAAGTATTGAGGTCGCGGCCAATTCGCACTCGCCATACGGTCCAGGCTTTCCCGGCTGGGGCCGGTTGTCAGGGGTCAACTTCACTCAGGACATGACTGATCAGTTCTTCGGCACCTTCCTGGTTCCCACCATCACCCACACTGACCCGCACTTCCATCGCCGTCCCGACCTCAGCATTCCGCGCCGCGTCCTCCATTGCGTGAGCCAGACCTTCTGGCAGAGCGCCGACAACGGCAGAGACACCATAAACTACTCCCAGATCGTCGCGCCGGTCTTCGACATCGCCATTTCGAATCTCTATGTGCCCGGCCAGCAAACCCATTTCTCCGCCGACGCCGAGCGCTACGGCGTCGACCTGGCCACCGCGCCCATCGACAACCTCATCACCGAGTTCGTCCCCAGCATCGCCAGCCACATTCATGTGCACGTCGTCTTCGTCCAGCGCATCATCAACCACGTCGCCACCAACCCGCCGTAGGCCATCCAGCCCGCCACCAACAGGCCCGCCGTTTCTCTTCCATGAACCAACGCAATAACCCCTGCTTCGCCAATCACTTGCCGTGCCGCGCAATCCCCTCTGCCGCAACCCGTTCGCCATCCCCAAATCCCCATCCAGCCCCCGATTCCGCCATTCGCTGCACCCCGCTTGGGTTGACCGGCATTCCCGCATACCCTCGTAATGACCTCTTAGCCTTCGTGTTCCCGCATGGAATCGCAAGGCCTGAGCCGGGGAAACCGCAAAGCAAGCCATTGATCCCCCGGCGCCTTAAAACCACTCGAGGAGACCGCATTCATGTCCAAAGCCGTCAAGTACGTCGAGAAGGCTGCCGTCTACGCAGCCCAGGGAGCGTGGGTTGTTTTTGAGCGCTTGAATCGCATCAGCCCCAACCCCTCCTTTACGCCGAAATGGAGCGACAAGCCTCTCCTCAAGAGCTATCAAAAGGAGAAGCCGCCCCTCGGCTGGCCGCGCACCACGGACTCGCTCTGTCCCAAGTGCGTCCCCGAGATTCGCAAGCAGATCCTCGACGG
>JBEKAJ010000105.1:0-10269 GCA_050018295.1 Occallatibacter sp.
TCGAGGCGGCGGGCGCCGTTCTCGTCGGCTGTGTCGGGCAGGGCGCGGGCCTCAGATTCGGTGAGCCGCTTCAACTTCAACTGGCAGGCAGCTTCGGAGACGGCAAAACCCTCGCGGGTTGAGGCATCGAGACCTGGCTCGCGCGCCAGCACGCGGAACTGCTCGGAGGCCTCGTCGTAGCGACCGGCGTTGTAATAGGCGTCCGCCAGGCTGCGAAGCTCAGCCATGGTCAACGAGGCCTCGGCTCCCGACTCAGTGAGCTTGGCGCGCGCGATCAGCGCCTCCGGGCTCAAAGGATGCGACAACAATACCTGCTTGAAAGTGGCCTCTGCCGCCTGTTGCTGGCCGAGCGCTTGCTCTACTTCGCCTTCCACCAGTTGAAAGCCGGGACGGTCCGCGGCTGGAGAGCCAGAGGCGCCGGCGAGGATCTGGCGCGCACCGGTCAGGTTGTTAATCGCGAGCAAAACGTTTGCCTCAAGCTCGGGCGCCTGATCGTCAAAGATGCTTTCGGGGTAGCGGCTGGTGAATCCATGCAGGATGTTCTCGGCTGCGGGATCGTCGCCGGCCTCGTGGCTCGCCTGGGCGGCGAGAAAGTCCGCGTAGTCGGCCAGCTCTCCGTCAGCGCGCCGGGCCTGGGCCAGGGCCGATTCGGCCTCGGCGTAGCGCTTGTCGAGCAGATAGGCGTGGCCAAGCGCCAGGTAAGCCGCAGCGGCGGCCTCGCCAGTGTGGCTGTGCGCGTAGGCGGCGACTCCTGCGTAGGCCGCCGGCGTGCGCATTGTGGCCAGTTGCTGGGCCATGGGCTGCAGTTCTTTTGAGGCGACGAATGCCCGCTTGATCCGCGCTGTCTGCGCCAGGCGCGCTGCGCGGCTCGACCTATGGACTGGCTTATGCTTCGAAGGAGTCTTCTTTGCTTTCGCCGTGGACTTTGCGGTCTGAGGCTTGGCGCTGGATGAGGTGGGCGCATGCATGGCGGGCGCAGCAGAAGCAGGCGCGTTCGCCGCGGGCGTCGCCGTGGATTGCGCTGGCGCGGGCCAGGTGACAGTGAAGCACCAAAGCAGAGCCGCCAGGGCCGGGAGCGCAAGCCGAAGAACAGGCGGTGGGGAAGGTAAGCAAGCCATAGTTCCACTTTATGCCGGATTGGACGCAAGCGAGGCCCGCAGGGAACCAGTTGCGTAACCACCAGGCGGTGCGGGCTGTCCGGCGCGGGACGGTTTGGCTCGGTGCCGCCACGTCCATTACACTCGTATTTTGCTGGGCCTCTCCAGTCAGCGACGTTCACCCAGGGCCGGCGGAAGAGTCCTTGCAGCGAATCTTGCCATGCGGCGAACCTGCCTGCGACTTTAGTAGCATTTTTCTGGAACCAAGTCTCATGTCAACCATCCAACCAGTAGCGGGCGAAGTCGAACAGCATCCCGACGTGGCGCTGGTACAACGCGTCCGCTCCGGCGATGCGGCGGCGTACGACACGCTGGTGCGCAAGTACGAGCGGCAGATCTTCAGGATTGCGCAGCACATTACGCAAAACCGTGAAGACGCTGAAGACGTGATGCAGGACGCGTTTCTGAAGGCGTACGAGAAGCTCGAACAGTTTCAAGGAAACTCGAAGTTCTACACATGGCTGGTGCGAATCGCGGTGAACGAGAGCCTGATGCGGCTGCGCAAGCGGCGCACGGGCAAACTCGTCTCGATGGACGAGGACGTGCAGACCGACGAGGGAAGCGTGCCTCGCGACTTCGCCGACTGGGCTCCCAATCCGGAACAGAATTACACGCAGGCCGAGCTGGCCGAGATTCTCAAGAAAACGATTCAAGGCCTGCCTCAGGGCTTTCGCGTGGTGTTTGTGCTTCGCGACGTGGATGGTCTCTCCACCGAAGAGACCGCAGAGACGCTGGGCCTCAGCGTTCCCGCCGTGAAGTCTCGATTGCTGCGGGCGCGGCTGCAACTGCGCGAGCGGCTGACGCGCTACTTTGGCAGAAGGGCTCCGGCGATTGCGCAAGCGGGCGCGGCGCCGCGCGGAGACGGAGCTGAAGCATGACCTGCACTGAGTTCCTGAAAATTCTCGACGACGTGATCGACGAATCGATCGCCGCGGAGACGCGCACCGAGATTGAAGCTCACCTGCGCAAGTGCGGGCATTGCGAAGTGGTGCTGAATACCACGCGCAAGACCATCGAAATATTCCGCTGCCACGAGATTTACGAAGTCCCCACCGAAGTAAGCGAGCGGCTGCACAGCGCAATCATGGAGCGGTGCAAGAAGGCGAAATAAGCAGCTTCCCCCGCTTCCCAACCCGCTCCCCCAGCCCCGCTTCTTTCGGCGTCAAGCCCAGAGCTTCCTAACCCACACCTCCCATCGCACCTTAACTCTCTCACTTTCAGTTGTTTACTCCCTCCAGAATTTTTCGCCGAACTTTGCAGATTATTTTGGCAAAATCTCTACACTTGTCTTAAGTCTGTGATTCCAATGTTTACGTGTCAACTGGCGGGGTGTCGCAGGTGGTCGCGGGCGGTCGCGGGAAAGCGCAGTAATGACGCGGGTCAGCGGCGGTTGTCGACAGCATCGTCGCGGGACCGCCTCCCCGGGGTTACGTGTCAGGACCAGCGGCCAAAAGACAAAGCCAGCGGCCAGGGCTTCTAATAAAATCAGCACCTTACACTGTCGGGGCGCAGCTTTCCATAGCCATGCAAGATTTTGTGGCCGCTGGATTCTCTATCTCATTGATTCTATGCAATTAGACGACGCTCTCAAGATGAAGAAAAAGCCAAATCGACGCCGCAGGCCAGCGGCCACAAAATTTTGAAAGTCGCGCCGCGCCCCACAGCCGACCCCGAAACGCGCCCAAGGTCCATGTGTTTACTAATTAATAACAAATCGAGTTCAAAAACAGCCCGCGCCGAGACGCGGGCTGCTCTCGATCTGTGATGCACTAAGCAGCAACTCTCGCACCTTTACTCTTCCTTGGCTGCACGTCAATGAGGTTCCCAGCTCCATCAGTGAATCTGTCGAACTCCCAGCTTACATACTCGCCGATCGGAAGGAAGCCGGCCAGGTCGCAATCCGCCAGATGATAGTTTTCGATATTGGCCCACAGGTCGTCGGCCTTGAGTGAATCGCCAAAGCCGCGCTCACAAATCTGGTAGATATATCCCCTCGTTGAACCGCCCCGAGGGACCTGACGAAACCCCTTCGCGGTAGCAAGTTGTCTTGCTCTGGCCAGAAACCATCGGTCGATCTTAGGAGAGATCCTTTTTACGTCGCCCGCATCGCTGCAGAGCGCTGAACCGCACGCTAACGAGTGAATGTCGAATGCGAACTCGTCCAGGGCCATAGAGAGGAGCACGCTCGCGCGCACCCGATATTTCCGTTGAGCCTTCTGCGCCGAAAGGACCGCAAAACTCAGGAAGTTAAGCACCGTCAAACAACTCAGCAGATGACCCGGCAGAAGCCCTCGCTCCGTGCATCGCAGCGAGACCGTGTAAGAAAAGGGCACCTCGCATCGGAAGAACGGCGTTAACAAATCCACGAGCTCCTCTTCCCTTTTTTCTGTCTCAACTGGATCAGGGTTCCGCATTTCCGCAATCAGATCGCGCTTCACCCACTCCTTAGCTGAATTCGGCTTTCGCATCTCATCCTCCTCGCGGATAGCTCCCTGCCGCCTCAGATCACACGTTGGTTTCGCGCAGAGCGGCCCGTGTGCGCGGCGCGCTTGCGCTTCGGCCGAGATGGCCGCGTTCTTGTCGACGCGCGCAAGAAACCCAGTTCCCTGAGCGCCTCAGCATCGCCTTCAAAGCCCACCAGATCTTGTTTGCCTCTGCCACTGTGCGGATGGCGCTGTCTGCCTTAGAAGGCACCGGTGAAACGCTCGACCGCAACCACGCCGCATATTGCTCTTCAGACCAGCCGAGCCGCCTCAGCGCTTCGTCGATCCGCGCGAGATCGTCTGGGCTCGCCATTTGGATGAATGCTGCATCTGCGTCTTTGCGGCCCGACGTGCCTGCTGCGTGCGCTCGCTCCCGTGATCGGATGCGCCGCCACGGCCGCGGCTCGCGAATGAGCGGCTGCCCCATAGAGCCCTTGAGCATGTCGATCAGTGCGCGCGCTTCGTCGTCAGTCAGATCGCGGAAAGAGAATACCTGCCTGCCGATAGCCGCAGTGGCCCAGGCCAGGCGCGCGGCTCGCGCATCGGCGCCGGCCGGGAACGTGTGCGCGCTCCATTGCGAATAGAGGGTTTGAAGGGCTATGAGCTGGGCGCGCGTGGCAGCTGCATCGTTGCTGGTCATACGCCTCCCGCTGAGACAACCGAGGCATTCCGATCCGCGGCCTCGGGCATCAGATCCTGCATTTCGCGGATGTTGGCCATGATGCGGCCGATCGAAAGGTAGCGCTCGACCACGCCCTCGATGCGGATGTCGACGTGGGATCCTTCAATGAGGGCGCGTATCTTGGCAGCGCTGAGCGAGGGCAGCTCGGAGCGAATGATGCCGTCGGCCTCCTCGGCAGTGACCGCGGGCAGCGTGATCTTGTCGACGACGCGGCGCTCCAGCTGTTCCAGGTCGCCGGTCCACTTGGCGAAGATCTTGCCCAGTTGGTGCGAGCCCGCAAAGCACAGGCTCCAATTCAGCTCGTCGTAGAGCTCGCGCACCGTCTCAAAGCACTCGACCGAAAGATGCTGCGCCTCGTCGAGATAGAGCGCCACGCGGCGGCCGGAGTGGTCATAGCGCAGATTGCTGATGGTGCGCTCGATGCTGAGGTCGGCGATGGAGCCGCAGGCCACAGCGATGCGGCGCATGAGATCGCGCCGGCCGATGGCGGCGCGGCAGTAGATGCGGAAGATGTCGACGCCGTCGCCGCTGAACTCCGGAATCAGCGCGCGGGCGACGTCGGTCTTGCCGCTGCCCGGAGGCGCGTAGGCCAGCAGGATGCATTTGCCTTCGCGCATCTGCCGCAGGATGCCGCGCATGGCGCGCGTGTTGCCGATCTCGTAGAGCTTGCCGGTGAAGGGCTCGGCCACATCGTTGTGGCTGGTGCCAAGGAAGCGCAGGATCGCCTCCGAGATGGCGGCTTCCTTCGATTCCAAGCCACGGCGGTATTTGCCGCTCAGGAACTGCCCTAGCGTCGCATAGGCGTAGCCCACGCGGCGCGCGAAGTCCGCGGGGGCCATGCCGGTGCGGCGCATGTAGCCCTGCGCCAGGCGGCGAACTTCATCCGGAGGGCTCAAGATCTCTTGCATTTATGATGCGTCCTCCTTCATCTCTAAAATCATTTGCGCTACCTCCGTCGGCGTCATAGGCGCCGCAACTTTCCTGCCGGATGTGAGCCTTGGTTTGCGCTGGGTGATGACGCCCGGTGTCCCTGCTAGCCCGTGACGGCTGCGCAACGATTCTTCGGGGGACATGGCCCCGTTGGCGCGCGCGGTCGCTGCAATCAGCCCCAGCGTCTGGCGTGTGGCCTTTTCGAGGCCGCGGCGCGTTTGCATAGACTCGGCGATCTGGCGCCGCGTATCGGCGTCGCCGGGAGCGAAGCGCAGGAGCGCCTCTGCTTCAAGCCAGGCCAAAAAGCGCCCGTCGAGCGTGAGCGCGACCGCGAACTCTGGATCGTCGGAGTTGTATGCGACGACCACTTCCTGTTCGTTAGCCTCGTGCATGGCGCCCCACGCGGCGCGGTCCTCGGGGCGCGGCAGGTAGCGGTAATTATTGAGCCGCACAGAACATTCGCGAACCTTGCGTGGGACGCGTTCTGCTAGGAGGAGTGCTAGCGATTCCGCGGGAGGGGCAGGCTTCTGCTTAGGGTTGAGATTTGCCTCGAAGACCTCTCGCGGGCTGCATCCGTCCATTCCCTCGCCGCGCTGGGGAGTCTCGTTGTACTCCTTGAGCCACGCCAAATAGTCGGCGATGAACTGACTGGCCGTGGGGTGCGTGGAGTCCGCGACGCGCCCGGCCTTGAGCAACCGGCGGTGGCGCATCATCAGCTTTTCGGCCAGCTCGGGCCGCGTGAACGGCGAACCTGAAGTGTAGGTCGATCCCAGGGCGTCGAAGCGCATGTGCATCGTGCGGAAGAAGCGTTCGACGCCCTTTGATTGCGGGTGGCGCGGGATGCAATGCGTGACGCTGATGCCAAGCCGGCTGAGCAGGCCGGTACGCTCGATGCTCTGGTATTCGTTCTCCCACCAGTTGCGCGGCGCTTTCTCGTCATCGATCAGAGCGGGCGCTTCGCTGGCGTGCGTCGCGCCCTTCGCGACCTTCTTGTAGTCCTTCCCGTTGTCAACGTAAATCTGCTCGGGCGGTCCGACTTCGAGCATCGCGCGCAGCATGGTCGCGGCGATGGATCGCGAGCTCCCCTCCCAGGCGAAGGTGGACCAGGCGTAGCGCGAGCGGTAGTCGATGAAAGTCGAATTGCGCAGGCGTCCCGGCGTTCCGAGGGGCACTTCCTCGAAGATGTCATTTTGAATCTCGCGATCGTGAATACAGTGGTCCCCAACCCAGACCTGGTTCGCGTAGACATCGACGTAGCCGCGCTTCAGATAGGGCGCCATTCGCTCGTGATACTCACGCGCGCCATCGCGGGCCAACGTCTCCATCGCAGGCGAGACGCTTCGCGACAAGAAGAGTCGCACGGTTTCGCGGCTCGGCGCATCGTCTGGGGCTAAACCGAGCATTTCGATTTCGCATTGGATCCGCTCCCACACGTAGGAGATCGAAGTACGCTCGTTCAGGTAGAGGTACGCAGCGAACATCTTTGCCTTGGGGTGCGCCTCAAACCAGCGGCTCTGGCCCTTGTCGGCTCGGATCCGGTCCGCGAGCGCGGGAAAGCCGTTGCCGCGAAAGCGCTTCACCCAGCGCCAGACCGTCCTGCTCGTGCAGTTCTCTTTTGAGGCGATTTGTCTTGCGAGATCGTCGGCGTTTTTCGCGGTGAAGCCGTTCTGCGCGCACCATTGTTCTCGTTCGGCCGGCGTCGTCCACTTCAAATAGTCGAGCAGCGGCTCGATCGCCCGCAGCCGGTGTTCTGCTTGAGCCTGTGTCTTTGGATCAGGGAGGACGATGCGCGGCGTATCCTTCGGCGCCGGCTCGCGTCGAAAAGAAACGAGCTGCGTGATTTCCTTGGCTGCCCCGGCCCGATCGCGGCGACCAATCGCAGCGTGGCGCCGCACGATTCCTTTTTGCAGGTCTTCGGGGAGCGAACTCTGGAGGTACGCCCGCTGCCGGCGGCCGTTCGCGGCTCGCGCATTCGAAGTGCGCCACTTTATCTCCCCGCCGCGCGCCTTCCGGCGCAGAGTCCGAGGGCTCCACTTGGCAACAGCCATCAGCTCGTCCGCACTGATCCACAATTCCGCCATTCGCGCCTACTTGCGCCGATCGTTCCGCGCCCTGAGAATCCCTTGCTCGACCTCCGAGAATGCCAGCTGGCGATAAATGCGCTGCCCTTCGACGGCGAGCGGCACGAGCGCCGGCGTCGCCAATCGAAGCCACTGGCGCACAGTCCAATAGCTCGGCGCCTTTACACTACCGAGCCCAATGGCCTCACGGTTCCGCAGAATCGATCGATGAACCGCGCTGAGGCTCGGTCGCCACGCAAGATGTAGGTACGCCGCAAAAGCTGCTGCCGCGTGATGCCGCCCGAAGAAACGAGAGGAACCCTTGTCCGCGCGAGGACCGCGTTCTAGAGCGCCCTTCCCGCCTCGTCTGAATGCGCCGAGCGAGCGCTTAACCGTGCGGACGCAGCAACCATTTTCTTTGGCGCACCAGGCGACGATCTGCGTTGCGGACCAGGCTCGACCTCCATCCGGCAGGAGGCGCGGGAATCTCTGCGCCTTCGGCATCTGATCCAGCTCCACTAGCGGCGCGATGGTCCTGAGGCGGCCTTCACCAAAGGCCGTTTCGCGCTTGCCGTGGATGAGCTGTAGCTGCATCACTCTACCTTCACCGCGAAGATTTGCCGGACGCCCCGCGGGCGCCGTCTACCAACTTTTCCTTGGACAGTTGAGCCGCCAGCTCGCATTCGCCGAGAGCCAGGAGGGCATTCTGCCGAGGGCTCAGCAAGAGGCGCTGCAGCTCGTCGTTGCCGGTGATTTCGCAGAACGCGGCTACCCACGCAGCCGGGAATTTGGCGCGCGCTTTTCCTTCGCTGCAACCCACCTGGTCGTCTAACATGTCTTTTGTGATGGGAGTTTTGCGGCGCAACCGAACAGTCAGCTCTTCGGCGATCTGTTCCCTGCTCTTCGGGCAGTTGGCCATCACTCCCTTGAGGAGCGCGCGGACCTCAAGATCGCTAACTTCAAATTCTGCCCTTCCGATTCTTTTCGGCATAATCGGAACCTCAGAGGCTAACTTCTAAGACACACTGTTATTGGATAATACACGCCTTGAAATTGCGCGTCAACAACCCGGCGGGGACGGAGGCCACAGGGCGCCTCCTGGTCAAAAAGATCAAGAACCTCAGGGAGCTCTGCGGCCTTACTCAGGCGCAGTTCGCAAAGAAGCTAAAGGCCTATAGACCACAGGTCTACAAGTGGGAAAAGGGAACGGAGCGGCCCTCAGCCCGGAAACTCATCGAACTCGGTAACTTGGCCGATAGGGCTATCCACCAGTGGGAAGGCGCGGTCGTTCCCGAGGGGAAGGTCGATGCCCTGGAGAATGCTGCCGAGTACCCGGACAGCTTTTGGTTCTGGGAAGGCGCCGGCGTCGATCTGTCGCTGATTAGGGAAGCTGAGCGCAGAAAGATCAAGGAGCAGCCGGACCAGGAAGTGTTGGATAAAAAGGTCCGACTTCCGCTTCTCGACTCGGCGGCACTGCTGCGATTTGTCAGGGGCGACCTGAAGGACCTGGGCACCGGATTCGCGACGTCCGTCCCGTTCGCTTCGCTTTTCGTGCGCGAGCCCTCGTTAACGATCTGCGTGCAGGCCACGGATCGCTTAGGGCGCTCTGATTTCTTCGCAGGAGATCTCGTGCTGATTCAGTGTGCGCGGAGGAAAGGAGACGGCGAAAAAGCGCAGCCGGCGCCGCACGCCGAGCTGCTCCCGCTTCTCGGTGCTCGCGTGGCCCTCTTCTTTGAGAGTTTGCCGGTATCGAGAGAACTGAGTCCGGAAGCATGGCGCAGGCGCCCTCCCGCGCGCCTCTTCACCGACCAGGACCGGCTAGTGAATGAAGCGAACTCGCCGCAGGACCCAGCTGAGCGAGCCGAAGAGGAGAGAAAGCGGGAGGAGCTCGGCCAGAAGTATCTTTCAGAGGCGTCAGCCCCCGGCGCTGTGTTCGGGAGGCTCCGCCTTCAGTCCGACGAATCTTGGGACGGAGATCTTGACAAACTCCGCGACGGCCGCCCATGGCGCGCCATCCTTGACTGCGGTGGAACGTTGAATGGATTGACGGATTGGACCACCGATCCTCTCGCATTTTCTGGGGCGTCGGTGCCGCGGGCGAACCCTGGCATTCATCTTTTAGGCGCAATCGTCGGCTGGCTCGTGAGCCCCGTCGAACAGCGACTGGAGCCGCCGGCATCCAGTCCTCGAACTCAGGTCGAGAAGGCTATCCGCCCTCCCGATTGCGAGTGCGGCCGGCGGTGCGCCTGTAAATGCCACCAGAGCGGCTACAGGCACAGCGGCTTCTGTTGTGGGCCGGGCAGTAAAGCGCACGAAGCTCTCTGCGGCCCTGCAAAGCGTCGACGAGTTGCGAGCGGCCGAAAGTCATGAGATCGAACTTTGTTCCACGAAGAGACGCGGGGAGCAGAGAAAGCTCCGGGGGCGGTGGGCTCCTCTCCTCGCCCTCGGAGCCGATTAGTAGGGAGTCCGAAGCGAAGGCCTAACGGCCCTCGGCAAAAGGAGAACGCTCAATGAATACGGCGGTGATTACGAAGGAAAGTCTCGGCGAGATGAAGCCGGAGGGATTGGAGGCTCGGATCGCGGAGCTGACCGAGAAACGCGCGAAGGTCGATAAATCTCTTTCTGCATCACGCGTTCGCCAAGCCACATTGGCTTCCGAGAGGCAGGGGCTCGTACTGCCGGCGCGGGTCAACAAGGACGTCAAGGCGCAGGCTCGACTTCTGGCCATCGACGAGGATCTCGTGCGCATCCTTCGCGATATTGCGGACGACACCGCGGCCGTTTCTGGCTTGGAGGAAGAGCTCCAGGTAATGCAGAATGCGCTCACGCTCGCACAGTGGGAAGGTAGACGCGCCAGGGTGCGCCAGTTGCTTGTGGCGCGACTCGACGGTAAAGGAGGGGCTCGGTTGGATAAGGCCGCCGCCGCTTTCGGCGCAGCTCTGAGAACCGCGGCCGAG
>JBEKAJ010000106.1:0-13597 GCA_050018295.1 Occallatibacter sp.
GGACGCCAAGGACGCCCACACCGCCGACTTTACCGTCAACCTCAAGGACCCGCTCTCCTGCAAGGATGCGCCGGGATCGGGCACAGCGCTCGGATTCCAGCCGGCCGCCACTGAGCTCGACGGCACCTACAACACCTACACCCATGTTGCTGCAGCGGGATCCACCGCCGCATCGGCGCAAATCGTCCTTACCGACGGCTTCATTCAGCAAGCAAAGAAGGCCGCCCCGGTGCACCACCCCGTCAAGCCTTCACCCGCGCACCACGCGCAATAACCGCAGGCCCTCGCTCGAAGGTCTCGCATCGGCGATCTCGGGCAGCGCAACGAAATGCTTCTGGGATAAAAAAGGGCAGGCCGCTTCGGCGGCCTGCCCTTTCTATTTTCTTCTGCTGAGTTTTATTGCGGGGACTGGTTGTGTGTGCACGCACGCCCTCGGTCCAAAGGGCTGCTCCATGCAATGGGCTCGCGGCCTGCCCCCAACCTACCCACAAAAATGGGTGCCCCACCCTTCGCCTTCTTTCTGGCGAAGGGTGGGAAGGCACGAAACCAATCCATCGGGTCCTGTATCAGGGCACGACTTCAGTCGTGCCGTAACCGAAGCAAAATGAGGTCGGGCTTTAGCCCCTGAGGGATTTTGTTTGCGAGAGAATTACTCCCCCAGCATGATCCTCTGGATCGCAGACGCCCGCCCCGTCGCGGCATCGCACGTCACCAGCGCCGCGCACATCTTCGGATTTCCCTTCGCCGCCTCGAACTTACCTGGCATGGCCGACAGGAATTTATGCAGCACCAGCTCTTTTTCCACGCCGATGATGCTGTCGTAGGGCCCGCTCATCCCCACATCGGTCTGATACGCCGTTCCGTGGGGCAGAATCCGCTCGTCGGCCGTCGGCACATGCGTGTGTGTTCCCAGAACCGCTGTCACGCGCCCATCGAGGTACCACCCCATCGCAACCTTCTCGCTGGTCGCCTCGGCGTGGAAATCCACTACGATCACCTTGGCCCGGACGGAGGCCAGCAGAGAGTCAGCGGTGCGGAACGGATCATCGATCGCCGTCATGAAGACGCGCCCCTGCACTTGCAGCACCGCGTAGTCCACGCCGCCGGCGGTCTTTCCTTCATAGAAGCCGTATCCCGGCACGCCGGGCGGAAAGTTCGCCGGCCGCAGCACCCTCCGTGCGCGCTCGTGCGTATAAGGCGCAGCCGAGTTCAGATAGTCCATCAGTTCCTTCTTGTCCCACACGTGATTGCCGGTTGTCAGCACGTCCGCGCCCAGGTCGAAAATCTCTTCGGCCAGCCCCGGAGTCACGCCGAAACCTCCGGCCGCGTTTTCCACGTTCACAATCGTCAGATCGACCTGGTGCGCCTCGCGCACATGGCCAATGTGCTCGCGCACAATCCTGCGCCCTGCGCTGCCGAAAATGTCACCAACAAAAAGAATGTTCAAAAACAGCTCCTGGCTGCTTGCTTTCAGCCTGTAGTTTGTTGCCCGTAGCTTTTAGCTACCGGCTACCGGCTACTCCCTGCATTTCTCATCAGCGGAAAGAGAATCACGTCCCGTATCGACTTCGATCCCGTCAGCAGCATCACCAGCCGGTCGATGCCGATGCCTTCGCCGCCGGTCGGAGGCAGCCCGTAGGACAGAGCCCGCACGTAGTCCTCGTCCATCTGGTGCGCTTCCTCGTCGCCAGCCGCACGCTGTGCGATTTGATCTTCGAATCTCTTCTTCTGCTCCACGGGATCGTTCAGCTCGCTGAAGGCATTACCGATCTCGAACCCGCCAATGTAGACCTCGAAGCGCTCGACCCAATCCGGATCGTCCGGCTTCTGCTTCGACAGCGGCGAGACGGCTGTCGGAAATTCGTAGATGATGGTCGGCTGGATCAGGTGCGGCTCGGCAACCACTTCGAACAGAGTTGCTATTTGCCTCCCAACTGGGTCGCCAGGGGCAAGCACAGGCCCCATCCTGCCACCGCTCTCTACAACCGTCTGAGGAAGCATTGAGAAGATGCCGCGAATCTTTGCGGCAAGCATTTGATTTGGAATCTCTAGCTCTTCGTCGGTTCCCTCGGACGGAACCGCTATATGTGTCCATGTCGATTGGAGCCATTTTCTAGATGATTCCTCTGTATGGAGATCCTCCAGCGTAGGCTTGCCGGCCACGTTATCCGGCCACCACTTGACAATCGCCTCCCGCATCGTCAGCCGCTGCCAATTCTCTTTCGCCAGGTCGATGGGCTTGCCGTTTGAATCAAGGCGTGGAATTGAATTTCCTTGTTCGTCCTTTTCCCCAGAGGGAAGAACCGTCGTTCCGTTAACCTCTAGGGCCACGCGCGCAACTAGTTCCTCCGTCAAATCCATCAGGTCGCAGTAATTCGCATACGCCTGGTAGAACTCGAGCATCGTGAACTCAGGATTGTGCTGTGTGCTCACGCCCTCGTTGCGGAAGTTGCGGTTGATCTCATACACCCTATCCAACCCGCCAACCACAAGCCTCTTCAGATACAGCTCAGGTGCGATGCGCAGATACAGCTTCATGTCCAGCGCATTGTGATGCGTCTCGAACGGCCGTGCCGCCGCCCCGCCGGCGATTGGCTGCATCATCGGCGTCTCCACTTCAAGATAGCCACGGCTGTCAAAGAACGTTCGCAGCGCCTTCAGCACTTTCGCCCGATTCACAAACACTTCGCGGGCGTCAAGGTTCGTAAACAGGTCCACATAGCGCTGGCGATAGCGCAGCTCCACGTCGGCCAGCCCGTGATACTTCTCCGGCAGCGTGAGCATGGCCTTGGCCAGAAACGTCAGCGTCTCGACGTGCACCGTCAGCTCGCCGGTTCTTGTCCGAAATAAATAGCCCGTCGCGCCGATGTGGTCGCCCAGGTCAAGCAGCTTGTAGAGCGCGAATCCCTGCTCGCCCACCGCGTCCAGCCGTACGTAAATCTGCAGCCGCGCGCCCTCCTGCTGTAGCGTCGCGAATCCCGCCTTCCCCTGCTGGCGAATCGCCATGATGCGTCCCGCCACGGCCACCGACTCGTGCTTGGCCTCGAGCTCCTCGCCCGTCGCCCGGTCCCACTTCGCGCGCACAGCGGCGAGGTTGATCGCCGATTGGTCCTGCCGGGCAGGGAACCGGTTCGGATACGCCGCCTGCCCCAGCTTCTCGATCTCTTTGAGCTTCTCCTTGCGCAGCTCAAAAAGATTCTCTTCAAACTCCGAGTCGAACACAGTCTTTTCCTTCCATAGCAAAGCGCAGATGCTCAATAGGGAAGTATACCGTTCACGAGTTGGCGCCGTACGCCTCGCCCTTGCGGAGCTGTATCCTTTTTGAGGAGCCACGAATGCCATACCAGCGTCCCATTCCGGACCCCAAGCAGGACGGCAAGCCCGCCAGCCTCATGGGCACGTGGATCCCACCTCCATCAGTCCTGGATCGCGATTGTCGGCATCGTCTTTGGCGGCATCTCCGGCCTGGTGTACGTCGTCCGCCTGGCGCTGAACGCGGAGAAAGATCCCGCCATGCAGGACGACGACAGTTCCTCCGGGGACGACAGTTCCGCCGGGAAGGGCAGCGGGGGAACAGGCTCATGACCGAGGAGCACCCTTCCCTGGCCGGCTTGACCAACGAAGGCTTGCAGGCCCTGCTCATGCGAGCCATCCGCATCACCCTCGTCGTCGGCGCGCTCGCCGCCCTTGTGCTCTGGAAGGCCTCTGGCTGGCGCGATGCCGCCATGATGGCCGCGGGCGCCGCCATCTCCGCCGCCAGCATCCTCGAGTGGCGCCGCCTCATCCGCTTCCTCAATGCCAAATTGGACCACCAGCAGGCCCCGCGTGGCGCAGCGGTCTCGGCCGTCCTTTTTGTGCTCCGCCTGGGCGTCTTCGGCGCAGCCATTTATGGTAGCCTGAAATGTTTCCGGGGTTCTGTGGTGGCGCTTCTCTGCGGCCTTGGCCTGGCGCTTCTGGCCATGGTCTGGGAGGCGGTTCGCTTGCTTCGCGACTGAGGCGACGGGCGACCATCTTGCCTTCATTGCCCCTTGAAAAGGGAAGACACAACTCTCATGGTGCAGGCTTTCGCATTGACGCATTTCGTCAACCTTCTCCTCGGCGGCATCGAGGTCAAGCTCTACCAACTCATCGGTCTTGGCTCCGCGGACGCCACCGCAACAGCAGCCACCGTCAACAGCGCGTTCACGCTCGAGCTTCTGGTCGCCGGTTTCCTCATCGCATTTTTCCTCGTCGTGCGTCTTACGCTTTCGGTGGAGAAACCCAATCCCGCGCAGCAGCTCGCCGAGATGATCCACGAAGGTGTCGGCGACCTGGCCGAGCAGGTCATCGGGCACGACTACGAGCGCTTCCAGGCGTTTGTCACGTGCGTCGGCCTTTTTGTCCTGTTGAATAATCTCATCGGCCTCGTCGTCGGCCTCATCCCCGGCGTCGAGACGCCTACGGCGCAACCCTTCGTTCCGTTGGGCCTCGCCGTCCTCACCTTTCTCTACTACAACTACCATGGCCTTCGCGCGCACGGTCCCATTGGTTATCTCAAGCAATTCGCGGGCCCGCTCTGGTGGCTGACGCCCCTCATGTTTCCCATCGAGGTTGTCTCTCACCTCGCCCGCATGATGTCGCTCACCATCCGTCTTTACGCCAACATGTTTGCCAGCGACCTCATGACGGTGGTCGCTTTTTCTTTGATCCCGCTTGCGATCCCGTCCGGGTTTTTGGCGTTGCATGCGCTGGTTTCGGTCATTCAGGCTTTCGTCTTCATGCTGCTGTCTATGATCTATCTCTCCATGGCGGTGGCCGAGGAGCATTAGAAACAGGTTTCAGGTTTCAGGGGTCAGGGATCAGGTTGCTTGCCGGCAGATTCGCGCTTTTATCTGATACCTGAAACCTGACACCAGAAACCTAACTCGAGTTTCCGCCGGAGCTGCTTCCGCTCCGGGTAAACGGGAGGCCGCAAGCGTGAGGGGGCCAAAGGCATTCTCGGGCGCATCATCCCGAAAATGCCGGCACGGTGAGCCTCAACCACCCACTGGCAGCCAATCTTAGGAAGCAGGAGAATTATGCGTAAACTTCAATTCGTGTTCATGACCCTGGCGGTTCTGTGTTTTGCCGTCCCGGTCTTTGCCGATGGCGGCACTGCTGCAGTCAGCCTCATTCCCATCGGCGCCGGCATCGCCATGGGCCTTGCCGCCGGCATGTGCGGCATGGGTCAGGGCCGCGCGGTGGCCTCGGCCGCTGAAGCAGTCGCCCGCAACCCCGGAACCCGCCCCGCCATCATGCTGTTCCTGGTGCTCGGCCTGGCATTCATTGAGTCCCTCACCCTCTTCACCATGGTCATTGTCTTCGTGAAGATGTAAGAATCGCGAACGAACTGAAAAGCGGTCCTGCGCTTATCCGCCGGACCGCTTTTCTTTCTGCTTCAGGCCGTCGCCTCTCCTACTTGTCCGCGCGCAGCATCTCGATCGCCTTCTGGTACCCCAGCCCAACCGGCACCGGCTCGTACCCCGTCTCATCCTCCGTAGTGTCGAACACGCGCGTCTTCCACACCACCCGGCCGCTCATCGCCATCTGAAAGTGGGTGGTCCGCCACTGGCCTCCGCCCACGTCCGCTTGTTCGATCACGATCCACCCGCCCTTGTTCAGCCGCCCCAGAATCCCCCAGCCGAAATCCACATCCTGTTGCAGGTGGCCCTCCAGCCGCACCACGCGCAGACGCACGGGATCGATCCAGATCTCTCCCGCCATCTGGGTCAAAACCTGCGTCTCCAGGTCCGGCGGTGAAAACCTGGGATTCGGTTTGAAGGTGAACTTCTCGATTTTCGCTGATGGGCTGTCGCCAGGCTTTCCCGTCGGGCCCTCGCCGGTGCCAGCGTCCTGGTACATGAACGCGGCAGGCAGCGCGCGCAGCACCTTCAGCACGCGTCCCGTGTCGTCGCTTTCGGCCTGCTTCCGGCGCTTCTGTTTCCCTGGGTCGCTCAGCAGCGCGTTCAGGCGGGCCTCTTCCTTCTGCTCATCGGCCGGGCTCAGCGGCTTGCCGTTCACCGCGATCAGCCGAGCCACGTCCCCGTCCCTGGTCTCGCAAATCTTCTTGGTAGTGGTCAGCCGCGGGCTGGTCTTCAGCAACTCGTAGCGCATGGGGTGGCTCGCATCCTGCGCCGCGTTGTATTCGTTCGCGAGTGCGCGATCGACCATAGACTGTTCCCGCGCGGGCATGGCCTGCCCCTGAGCGGCGGGCGCCGTGTTCGCGGCGCTGGAACCGGGCTGCCCTTGGCAGCAAGCCGTTCCGGCGAGCAGGAGGAGGAGGGGACAGAGCCGGTGCACACGTTGATTTTAACTGGGTCGCCTGCTGGCCATCCCGCTGCGCTGCGCCGCCGGCTCCCGGTGCGGCGGTGTCGCAGATATCCTGATTGCAGCTTTTTTTACCCGCGAATTGGAGCCGACTGGCCGGGTTGATATAGTTCGGGCAGGGACTCTACGGAATTCGACAAGGATCGTGACCATGGCTCAAGAAAATTCCCCCGCGCACATCGGCAAAACCATCGTCATCTGCGGCGAAGTCAAAGGCAGTGAGGACCTCATCCTGGATGGACGGGTCGAAGGCACTGTCAACCTAGCCGAGAACCGGCTCACCATCGGCCCCAACGCCAATATTGCCGCCGACCTTACCGCCAAGGATGTGCTGATTCTGGGCCGGGTGCGGGGCAATATCGTGGCCAGCGGCCGCGTGGAGCTGCGCTCCGGGTGCAACCTCGAGGGCGATATCCGCGCCCTTCGCCTCGCCGTCGAAGATAATGCCGTCTTCCACGGCAAGGTGGATCTGACGCAGGGTGTCTCCAGGCCGCCTGACGGTGCTACCGTTCCGCAGCCCGGCAACGGCTCCTGAAGCCGCATGCAAGCTAATCAACCTTCGCTGGGCAGCAGGCAATCATCTGCCCGGGCGTTACAGCGTCTTCGATTCAGCTCTTGACACATTGTGCAATGTCGAGGGTCAGTGCCAGCGATGTGAAGAAATGAATCGAAAATTCTCAAGAGGGAGTCAGGGTGCTGCGCACTTGGTTCGATAGAAAACAGCAGAGCGCGATCGCCCAGTCACTTCCGGGTCCCACCGGTCCTCGCGTTCTGCGCCACTCCGGCGCATGGAGCGTCCTGCGCAAGCGCCTGCAGGCCGAGCCCGGCCTGCGCATCATCGACACCGGCTACACCTCGCCCACCAACATCAACTTCCTCACTACCCTCGGCCACAGCGTCTTCCTTGCCGACCTTGAAGTCGATGCCTACGGAGAAAACTGGATCAATGGCACGGACGACGACGGCAACCCGATCTGGAACGCAGAAGGCTACTTGAACCACACTCTCAACTTCTCCGGCCGCACCTTTGACCTGGTGCTCTTGTGGTCGGCGCTTGATTACCTGCCCGAGCCACTGGTCGCCCCGGTCGTCGCGCACCTCTTCGCCTCCATGAATCCCGGCGGCCAGGTGCTGGCCTTCTTCCACACCAAAATGCAGGGCGAGGAGGCGGTCCGCTGCCGCTTCCATCTCACCGATGGCGACGACGTGGAGATGCAGGTGACCCAGCAGTTCCCCATCCAGCGCTGCTTCACCAACCGCAGCATCGAGCGCCTCTTCACCGGCTGGTCCGGCCACCGCCAGTTCCTCGCCAAAGACAGCGTCTCCGAAGTCATCATGACGCGCTGACGCACGCTCGCCCCGCCCAGTCCCGGGACTATGATGAACCCAAACCAAGAACTCCACCGGGAGGGTGACGTTCGATGATCACTCGGATTTGGCATGGATGGACAACGCCGGCCAATGCGCCGGTTTACGAACAACTCCTGCTCACGGAAATCTTCCAGGGCATTGCAGCCCGCAACATCCCTGGCTATCGCGGCATCTCGCTGGGCCGGCGACCAGTCGGCGACGAAGTCGAGTTCGTAACCATCATGTGGTTCGACTCACTCGACTCCGTACGCTCCTTCGCTGGGGAGGCATATGAGACCGCCGTGGTGCCGGCCAAAGCGCGCGCTGTCCTCAAGCGCTTCGATGCCGCGTCGGAGCACTATGAGACGGTCGTCGAACCCCCACTCGAGAAGTAGCGCACCTCGCACGCACTTGGACCCAAGCGCAGCGATCTTCGCGCGCACTAACCCAACTCTCGGGGCCTCGTACCAGGGTTTGGCTTCAGCCAAGCCGCGAGATTCCCAGTTCCAAAGGAGGGGCCAGCCAGTGAAAACTAGGTAACGCTGGCACGGGAGGCCGCAGGCGACTAGCCGTCGGCGTGCGGGACCATTATTCAACCAGGAACTACCGAGTGGCCGGGGACTCTCCCGGAAATGCGAAACCTGGCGAACTCTTCGGTCGAGATGAGTGCATCGGCGATTTGCTGTCAACTTGGACGTATCAGAAGGTCGGAGACGGCCCGCTGTGCGGCCTGGCGGAGTCGTTTCGACAGAAATATGTTGACCGATAGATCGGAAGACGATTAAGAAGCGCACGGTTAGTGGAGATGCCGACCGGGCATTGCAAGTGGGGCCTAAAGGTGCTTTAGAGCGAGCCGGACGAGCGACTCTTCCGACGAACGCTGCTGGTCGGGGTTCTTTGCGCCGTTGACCGTCAGAACGATGACATTGTTCCCCTGCTTCACCGATAGCGTCCATAAATCTTGCATGCCAGAGAATGAAGCCGCGTCCCCGATTCCGCCGACATCCATCTTGGTGATACCGGGGCCGGGCATTATGATTCGCGCCCACGCCGAGGCATCGCGCAGCGCAATGCTTACTCCTTGCGGGCTGCCCTTCCACATGCAGCCAGTAGTGCCCAGCGGCATGGGCGAAACTGAGTTACCGAGCACCTGGGCGATTTCTTCCACAGTCAACAACTTGCACGGTTCCGCGGCACTCACAATTCGAGGCAGCGTGGCCAATAGTCCGAACGCCACGAGCACTCCCCATCGATGCGTTGATGCTTTCATGGTGAACCTCCCTCGCCTGTAGCATTCTAGCAAAGCAAGAATCCCCCGGATGGGCCGACCGGAGTGTCCATTGGTTGAGCTTGCGCCTGGATCGTCGACAATCCGGAAGTTATGATCTGGTAATCGCCGGTCAGCCTCTAGCTCTTAGGAACCCCCGAGGGATTCCTCTCTTACGCACCCACCCTCTGTCCACAACCCTCGCCGCTTCCGCGCGCAAACGGCAACCACGGCTGGAACTCCGCCACCGCCCCGTCCAAACCTGTTGCCTCTCTGGCTGCCTCTTCGTAGAAGGAGTACTGCTTTCCCAGCTTGAACTCCCGGCAAATCTGGTCCACCAGCGCGGCCATTCTTTCCCGGTACGCGCCGGAGACAAATGCGCTCCCTGCATAGCGCCGCTCATACGCAGTTAACTGCTCGGGAAAGTGCTCGCGCACAAACGCGAGAAACGTGGGCAGAGAACACGGCTTCAGAAACAGCGCTCCGGCCGCCAGAAAACTCGCGCCCGCAGCCGCCCCGGCGCGTGCCACTGCGCGGATCGAGCTTGCGCTGTCCGTAATTCCCGGCATCAGCGGCGAGCACATCACGCCCGCCCTCAGCCCAGCCTCGCGCATTTCGGAAACTGTCCGCATGCGCAGGTCGGGCCGCGGCGCCCGCGGCTCCAGTTGCCGCGCCAACTTCGCGTTCATCGTGGTCACGGTCATGTGCACCGTCAGCCGGTTGTTCCTGGCGACTTCCTTCAGCAGGTTCAGGTCTCGAATAACGAGCGCCGACTTGGTCACTAGCCCCAATCGGAATCCGCTCTGCCGCGCAAATACTTCGAGCAGCGACCGCGTGATCTTGAGCTTTTTCTCGAGCGGCTGGTAAGGATCGGTAGCTGTCCCCAGCGCGATCTCCGTGCCGGGTTTCAGCCGCTTCAGCTCTTGCTCCAGCAGCCAGGCGGCATTTTGCTTGAAGTAGATCTTTCGCTCGAATTCCTCTGGCCCGAGCTCCAGGAACTCGTGCGTGTAGCGGGCATAACAGTAGCGACAGCCAAACTCGCATCCGCGATAGGGGTTGATGGCGTGGCTGAAGGGCAAGCCGCGATTCGAGGTCACTTTGTTCAGAATCGACCGGCTCGTTAGCGGCCGGTACTCGGTCAGGCACCCGGTTGAGTCGAGCGGCGCCTCGGCGGCGGTTCGAGCCAGTCCCGCGGTGGGGGAGGGCTGCAGGATGGGGAAGAGCCATTCAGGTTTCGCCATATGTTCGCCTAATATTGAGACTACGCCTGGCCGTCGCACACGTCAAGAGGCATAAGTGAAGGTGCGGGGGGGGCCGCTAAAGTGGCGAGAACAGGCGGCGCATGGCGGAATAGCAGTGAAGTCGTCCGGCGGCTCGAAAAGGCGATTTTCTGCCGAAAAGAGCCGATTTTGCTGCGATTTGGCCCGTTTTTTCGCCTCGATTTTAGATAAGTTTTGTTGAAAGCAAAGGAGTTAATGCCAATTTGCACCAAATCCACTGCACAATTTTTTCCTGAAGCCCCGGCTCGCTCAGAGGCCGGTTATTTCCGCCTCACCGAGGCTGGTTTCGTGCATAGAACGATCGCGGAGACTCGACGAGGAACTCGGGATGGCAGGAAGGCCTAGTTGAACTCTCATACAGCGAGTATGCGCGCAAGCGGGCAATTGATCGGCAAACTTGACAGAGATCGGAGATCAGGGGTTAGAGATCAGAAAATAAAGGACTTAAGGCGAGGAGGGAGGGGTTGTTTGAGCGCCGAGGGGCTTGACAACTTTTTGGGGCGCAGTCCAGAGGCGGTACTGGGGACCGGGGGATCAAGGGAACGAGGAGGCAGGGATCAGGGCGAGGAAGTCGGCGAGCCGGCAGGGGATTGCAGCGTTCGCACTGCGGCTTGCGCGCCACGGTCGGCTGCCGGCTGGGCCGAATGAATCGCCGCCTGGTTTTTCATCGTTTGAGGCCTTTTGGCCAGCCCTTGAAATGGCAGTTTAGAATCGAAAAACTAAGAGCTAAAGGCTAATCGCTAAGAGCTGAGTCTCGAGGAGGCCCCATGAGTAAATCGCAGGCAACGCGCATCACCTGGCTTGGCCACGCCACCGTGCTGATTCAAACCGCCCAGGGAACCAAATTCCTGATCGATCCCTTCATCGCGCACAACCCCAAGTACCCGCAGAACTTCGTGCTGCCGGAAAAAATCCATTACGTTCTGCTCACGCACGGCCACGGCGACCACATCTCCGACGCCGCGCCGGTCGCCAAAAAGCATGGCTCCACTGTGGTCGCAATCTATGAGTTGGCCGACTACATCGCCAGCCAGGGCGTGACCCAGACGATGGGCATGAACCTGGGCGGCACGGTCGCCCTCGATGACGTGACCGTCACGATGGTCGATGCCAAGCACTCTGCCGCCGCGGCCGACGACAAAGGCACGCACTACGTGGGCGTCGCCGCCGGCTTTGTTCTTGCCGTCGCTGGAGGCTCTGTGCTCTACCACGCGGGAGACACCTCGGTCTTCGGCGACATGCAACTGATTCGCGAGCTCTACCAGCCTCGTGTTGTTATGCTGCCCATCGGCGGCTACTACACCATGGGACCGCAGCAAGCAGCGCTCGCCTGCCGCTTGCTCGCGCCGGAAACAGTTCTGCCGATTCATTGGGGCACGTTTCCCCCGCTCAAGGGGACGCCGGCAGAGTTGGCGGCTCTGGTTGGTCCGGACGTTAAAGTTGTGCACTGGAAGCCCGGAGACGAAATCTCTGTCTAGCGAACGCGTCGGGGTCAGGTCGATCGATTGAGCCCCACCTGTGCGGGCCTGGAGACCCGCACCACAGCCGGTCTGGAGACCGGCGCTACGCCTTGCCTGCAACTGGGGAGAAATGCGGGCTAACCATGCTCCACCGACCACGGACCACGGGTCTCTGGTCTCTGACCCCTGATCCCTGTTCTTCTTACTGGTCGCGCGTCTGCTTGATCGCGCGGGGCGATTGCACAATTTCGTCCGGCCCGTGCGAATCCTGGGTGCCCAGCCGCATGGGGGCGCGGGAATCGGCGGCGCGGTAATTGCGCAGGTCGCGCAGGATCTCCTGCTTCTCGCGCGCGTAGTGGCTGGCCAGCCGCGTCAATGCGTAGGTGATGATGTCGCTGTGATGCAGATCCGCCGCCAAGGGATCGCGCCGCATGTTCAGCCACAGCCGGTGGACAAGCTCGACGTCCTCCGGCCCAAGCGCGGGCGCGTGCGGACCGATGTAGAACACCTTGGTCTCGCCGGATGCGCCGATGACGTAGAAGTTGAACTGCCTTTTCGGCTCGGGCAGCGCCTCCCAGGCCTGTCCCATGTGGAACGCCTGGTCCTCGGCGGTCATGGAACTGGACTGTCCGGATACCACCGACTCGACCTCGAGAGAATTCGCGGTCTGCGCCAGCGCGGCAAACACGTCGCCCGCCGGCACCACGAGCAGGGAAACCTTCTTGCCGAAACTTTCCGCTACCGAAACCGCCTTGGTGAAGAGCATCTGCTCGTGCTCGCTGAAGCTTTGCTGCTCGGCGCTCAGATACTCCGGGCCGCCCACGCCCATCAGCCGCACGCTCACCACCACCACATCCCGATCCACGGTGCTCGTCCGCCCCAGCGTCCATTTCAATGCCAGCGGATTGGCGGCGTCGCGCATGGTCACGATCACGCCGCTGGGCCGGATGGCCGTCGATTCGCGGCTGATCGTCTCCTGGTGTTCGAGCTGGAAGTGGTCCTTCATCTGCCGCGCGGTCTGCTCGTGCCTGCGGAGGTTCACGCGCTCCGAAACGGTGAACACGATGAAAAACGCGATGGAAAACGCTATGCCGCTCATGGTGGCTATCGATTTGGTAAACAGGTTCACCGTGGCTGTCGCCAGCAGCACCATGAAAACCGACAGCAGACCCAGCGGAATCTCCGTCTTGCCGATCCGGATATTGGGCGGAACCTTCCAGCCGCGTTCGCCGTGATATTTCCAGCGCAGCACCAGGATCGAGAGGCTGTTGAAGGTGAATGACCAGATGACGCCGAAGGCATAGGCCTCGCCCAGCATGATGACGTTGCCCCGGCTGGCGATGATGGTGAACATCTGTAAGACGAAGACCAGGTTGACGATGCGGTAGCTGGTGCCGAACTTCGTGTGCGGCTTGCGGAACCAGTCGGTCAGCACGCCGTCTTCGGCTACCCGCATCAACACGCCGGTCGAGCCGATGATCGAGGTATTGATGGCGCCGGAGAGGATGAGAAAACCAACCAGCACAACAAACATGCGGAAGGCGATTCGCGCCCACAGCGGACCCACCACGAACATGGCCAGGCCGGCAATCAGGTTGTCCTGGTAGATGTGGGTCCGCTCCAAAGTGGGAATCAGCATTGAGGCTAGCAGCGTGGCGCCACCCGTGAAGATCAAGCTGTAAATGGCGATGACAATCGCCGCCCGCTTTAGATTCCTGAGTTTGGGATGCGCGATCTCGCGGTTGACCTGGGCCAGAGTCTCTTCGCCGCTCATGGCCAGAATGCAGTGGCCAAAGGCCATGAGAATCCCAAACAGCCCGAAGATCGGTAGGCCGCTTCCTTTCAGAAAGCCGAGTGCGTCAGTGCTGAATTTCAGGTGCGATGGGATCGGCGAA
>JBEKAJ010000107.1:0-10185 GCA_050018295.1 Occallatibacter sp.
CCCGCACCAGATCGTCGAGTTGCCCGTCGGTATACGCCCAGTACCGCGACCACCAAACCCCAAACGCAAACCGCGGAGGCAACGGAATCCGTCCCGCCACGCGCACAAAGTCGCCCAGCGCCCGCCGATAGTCGTGCCCGTAGCCGAAGAAGTACCAGTCCGTGTATGCGCCGGGTTTCTCGTTTGCCGGCCGCTCCATCACCCACGGCCAGGGACTTCTTTCGCCCTCAGGAAACCGGAAGTCAGCCGAGTCGAACAGCGGCCGCGTCGAATCATCCACCAGCGCCCATCCCGATCGCGACACCAATCCCTGTTCAATGGGCTCCTCCGTCTTCGATCCCCGCGCGGTGTCGAGCGTCCGCGTCGTGCCCATCAAATTCTCGGGATCGCTGTCGCCCGGATGCCAAACCACCTGCTTTCCATCAACCGTCAGCGCGATACGCAAACTGTCCGCCGTGAACCGCCCATCGCCCGAAGGATCATATGTAAGCGTCAGCGCGTCGGTTTTGATCGTCCTCATCTGGACGCCGGCGTCAGACCCGATCCCCGTCTCGAACTTCGGCACCGGCAGCCTTCGGTTGATGAATACGAACGACGCGTGGTCCTCAAACTCGCCCGTAGCCGACCACTCCATCCGAATCAACTGCGGCGTCAGCACCGTGAATCGCGCGTTCCCGATCGTCACCACGGCCTTCGGGTCTGCCACAGGTTTGTCTTCCGCCGGCACGGCCTGCGCGCCCGCCCCCGCTGAGCCCCCTGCGCCACTCGGCCCCTGCGCTGCCTGCCCTACCGCAATTCGAGCCATCGCCGCAAAGCTGCATCCAGCCACCAAACCGGCAAGGCCAATCATCCTGAACGAAACTGGCATCCTGAAAGAGACGCGCATCGAAGCCCCCATTTCTGTTCCATCGGGAAGACTACCACCGCCCGCGCTCGCGGGGTGCCCCATCCTAAACGCGCATCCCGGGGCCCCCACGGACAGGTCCACGTCCGTGGGGTGGTTGAGCGTTTAGGGTGGGATCGCGCCTTTCGCCGCTATCATGAACTCAGCGCAAGCACCGCCTTGAGCGCGCGGATCGATGCCAACCACCATCTTCATCTCGGCAGGCGAAGCCAGCGGTGAGCACTACGGTGCCCTCCTGGCCTCAGCGCTCTCCCCCAGCATTGCTCCAAAAGCTGAAGCGGCAGAGCTTATCGGCATGGGCGGTCCGCGCATGCAGGCCGCCGGTGTCGATTGCATCGTCCGTGCTGAAGACATGGCCGTCATGGGCTTGACCGAAGTGGTCCTCCATCTGCCCCGCATCTCCCGCGAGTTCCGTAAGCTCAAGAAAACCATCCGCGCGCGCCGGCCCACCGTCGCCATTCTCATCGACTTCCCCGAGATTCACTTCCGCCTGGCGCGCGAATTCCACCGCCTCGGCATTCCCGTGATCTACTTCGTCAGCCCGCAGCTCTGGGCCTGGAAGCAGCACCGCATCCGCCTCGTCCGCGAATACGTTCGCCGCATGCTCGTCATCTTTCCCTTTGAGGAGTCGTATTACCGCACCCGCGGCGTCGATGCCGAATTCGTCGGCCATCCCCTCGCCGACCTGCCCCTTCCCGCAATCTCCCGCGAGCAGTTCGCCGCCGAAAATGGCCTCGACCCCGCCCGCACCTGGATCGGCCTTCTCCCCGGCAGCCGCCTCCGCGAAATCGAACACCACCTCCCTGAAATGCTCGCCGCCGCGCGCGCCCTCGCCCCGCCCCCGCCGGACCCCACCCGTCCTGCGCCTGCCGCGAATCCCGCCTCTTCCTCGCAGGCTTACGAGTTCCTCATTCCTCTGGCGCCCACGCTCGACGCCGCCCAAAGGAATTCGGTATTCAAACTTGCGCAGGCTTGCGGCCGCGACCCGTCTGTGCGGTTCGTCCACGACGCCCGTGCCACCCTCCTCCATGCACGAGCCTCAGTCGTCGCCAGCGGCACCGCCACCGTCGAGGCGGCCCTCATCGGCAATCCCTTTGTCGTGGTCTACCGCGTCTCGCCGCTCACGTATGCTATCGCCAGGCGCCTGGTCAAGGTTCCCCACGTGGCCATGGCCAATCTCATTGCCGGCAAACGCGTGGTTCCAGAGCTTATTCAGCACGACTTCACGGCGGCAAATATCGTCCAACACCTCAGCCCGTTGCTACCCGACGGCCCCGCTCGGGAGTCCATGAGAATGGAGTTGGGGCTTATTCGGGAGGCGCTCCATGCACATGAGGCCAATCAACCGGGCCAATCCGCCATCGAACGGGTAGCCGCTATCGTTGTTAAAGAGGTCGAATCGCTTTCTCAAGCGCCTGCAGCAATTGCCGAGTTCGCCCAAACGGCCCCGCACTGAAGCCAATCGGCAGCGCCCACGAATCAACCCGCCAGCCAACGGCGGCAGCACAATGAGCGAACGAATGAACAAGAATCAGAAAAGTTTGCACTCCGCGGCCAGCCGCATCGTCTTCCGGTTCGCCCCCGCCTTACTTTCCGCGGCCCTCGCCGCAACGGCCGCGCTCCCCGCCGCGGCGCAAATCGTGCGTCCGTCGCTCAACATTACCGGCTACGTCATTGACGCCGAACTCGATACCGCCGCCCACCACCTCACCGCCACTGCCCAGGTCACCTTTACCGCGCCCCCCAACCTCGACGTGGTCACCTTCGGCTTCCATCCTGCACTCAAAGTCACTAAAATCACCGACGATTCCGGCAAACTGCTTGAAGCCGAGCGCACCGCCGACGGCTCCGTCCGGGTCACCGCAAACACGCCCTTCGTTGACGGCCAGCCGGTCCACTGGACCTTCGTCTATGACGGCGTCATCACCGGCAACGAAGACGGCCCGGTCGAGGGCCTCAAACTTGCGGCCATCCAGGAACCCATCAGCTATCTGCTTTACCCCGCCCGCTGGTTTCCCACCACCGGCTTCATGACCGATCGCTTCACCGCCCAACTGCACATTCGCGTCCCCCAGGGCATGCGCGTATTTTCGAGCGGCTCCACGGGCGCCTCCAAGCCCGTCACGCTCTCCGGTGGCAAGCCCGGCGACGAGTACGAATTCAACTGGGCCAAGCCGGGATTCCCAGGAACCGTGATTGCCGGTCGCTATCTGCCTCCAGTCTCGGCCGGCGCCGGCAACGTCAAGGTCTACGTCACCATCACCCATCAGGCCTCGGCCAACCAATTGGCGCAAACCGCCACCAGCGAATACAACTTCTTCACCGACACCTTCGGCCTCCCGCCCACGCCCCGCATCAACATCGTCGAGCTTCCCGATGACACCTTGCCCGCCGTCTACGCGCCAGAGCTGGCCGCCATCATGGGCTCTCGCACCGGCGACAAATCTGGCATCCGGCTCCTGGCCAATACCATCGCTCACCAGTGGTGGGGACTCGAAATCAGCCCTAAATCACTCGACGATGCGTGGATCACCAATGGCATGTCGCGCTACGGCGAGCTCATGTATGTCGAGGACCAGAACGGCAAGAACGCCATGAAAGCTGCCATGGAAGACGTGGCCGCAGGCGCGCTCGCCTATGACACCGTTCCCCTCACCAGCGTCGGCCGTCTTGATCCCTTCTCGCCCCAGTTCCAGTCCATGACCCTCGAAAAGGGCGCCATGATCTTCCACATGCTGCGCTGGGAGGTCGGTGACAAGGCCTTTCCAGACATCCTCAAAGGCGCGCTCAGCCAGTATTCAGGCGGCTCCATCCGCACCGGCGACTTTGAGAAGGTGGCCGAGGAAGAAAGCCAGAAGGAACTCATGCCGTTCTTCTCCCAATGGATCGACGGCACCGGCGCGCCCACCTTCACCAACAAGTACTCCGTCTACCGCCTCGGCAACAACAAGGGCTTCCGAACAATCGGCGAAATCAACCAGGATCTCGACCTCTTCCGCATGCCGGTCGATCTGCGCATTGAAACCGACGGCAAAACCGTCAACCAGAGCATCGAAGTCGTCGGCACCGACACGCAATACATCGTCGACACCTTTGGCCGTCCTCGCCGCATCAGCGTCGATCCCAATGATTGGGTGCTGAAAGCCAGCCCCGACCTCCAGGTCCGCATCGCCATCCTCAAAGGCCAGCAACTGGTCGCGCAGAACGACCTTCTAGGCGCCATCAACGAATATAAGAAGGCGCTCGAAGCCAACTCCCAGAGCTCGCTGGCCAACTACCGCATGGGGGAAGTGCTCTTCACCCAGTGCAACTACCAGGCCAGCGTCAACGCATTCCGCGACGCCCTCCGCGGCGACGACGAGCCGCCATGGACCGAGGTCTGGAGCCACATCGCCGTCGGCAAGATCTTTGACATTACCGGCCAGCGCGACCGCGCCGTCGGCGAGTACCGTCTCGCCGTCCAGACCAACGACAACACCCAGGGTGCGGTCAACGAAGCCCGCCAGTACCTGCAAAAGCCCTTCGCCCAACCCGAAGGCACCTGCATGCACTAGCTGCGAAGTCTCATCAGGTTGGCTCCGAACCTGTCGCGGGCTTGAATGGGAAAGAGTGAGATGAGACCGGCCGTAGCACCGGTCTCCAAACCGGCTGTACTGGCGGCGTCCTCGCCGCCAGTCGCGTACCCAACTCTCGACCTACCCACGAAAATGGGTGCCCCATCCTTCGCTTTCTTCTAGCGAAGGGTGGGACAGCACGAATGGAGGGAGCAGGGGCCTTCAGGCCCCTGAATGAGCGCAAAAAATAACCGGGCCCTCGGGCCCGGAAGCGGATCGGCAACCACTAGCTACCGGCTACTGGCTACCAGCTGCCTCTGCTGTTTGCCCAACGAGAGAACCTGCAAATCCACCTTCGCCAGGCCGGACCAGGTCATCCCGAGCTTCTGGGCTGCGCCATAGGAAAGGTCGATAATGCGCCCCTCCTCCACAAGGTCGCCGCGATCCGTGATCCGGACCACAACCGACCGGTGGTTGTGCACGTTTACCACCCGCACAATCGACCCGAAGGGAAGCGATGGGTGGCAGGCCGTCATGGCGTACATATCGTAGACCTCGCCACTGGCCGTCTTGCGTCCGTTGAAGACGCCGCCGTACCAGGAAGCCACTCCGTGAATCCTGTCATTCCAGGTCTGGGCGGCGGCGGTTGGGGCGTTCTGCGGAATCCGGGGTTCCTGGTCAGCGAGCGATGCCCGCATTGACGGTGTTGCAGCACTCGCTCGAAGGGAATCCGCAGGCGCGGTGGGGGCTGGTCTGGGAAGACCCGCATCCGCTTGCACTGTGCGCGCCGAGAACAATACAACCAGCGCCACCATTGCAACGGCGGAGACACCAGCCACGAGGCAAATCCATAGCGGTGCCTTTCGTCTTAAGTTGCGTGTTTTCCTTTTCATAACCATCTGACAATTTTACTAGATCGCCACTGACTGCCGTCAGATGTTGTCAAGATCGATAATGGGATTCCTGTTGAAAAAACGCAGCCGAACCCTCCCGCCGGGGATAAGGTATTCAGCCCGTTTGAGTTACAAATTGCACCAAGAACAGTGCAAGTTTTCCTATTTTGGGCACAGATTTCAGTGCAAAATCGGGCACAAATAGGCAACTTGGCATCATGAATGCGCATCGAGAGCGTAGGATTAAGAAATGAAAGGAGTTACCGATGAAATCGACACGGTTCCTCTGCTCCTTCGCCGTGGTCGCCGTCCTTGGCGCCGCATCCATTGCCCTTGCTCAAACAACACCCTCCACCCCGGCTGGCCCAGTGCCGCCTGCAATCCTTCATGCCAAGTCCGTCTTCATCTCCAATGCCGGCTCAGAGCCCGGACTCTTTCCGCAGCACTTCACAGGCGATGTGCAACCTCCCTACCTCTTCACCGGCGATCAGGACCGACCCTACGCGGAGTTCTATGCGGCCCTCGAAGCCACCGGCGATTACAAGCTCCTGAACGATCCATCCGAGGCCGACTTGGTCCTGGAAGTTCAATTGCCGGGTCCACATAGCCCACTTAGCCCGCAGCCGGATTTCCGGCTGGTGATCTACAGCGCTCAGGGCCGTTACGTGCTTTGGACGATCGCACAGTCCATCGAGCCCGCCGAATTGCAGAAAAACCGCGACAAAAACTTCGACCAGGCGCTCACCGGCGTCCTCGACAAGTTCCTCTCCATCGCTGGCAAAGGCCCCGTACCAACGCACTGAAAATATTTTTTCGAAGTTTGCCGATTAATTCGCGGATGTTGCTAGCGTGGTCTTAGGGTCTGCATTGAACCCTCCCTATCGATTGGGGGTTCACGGCAGGCCCTTTGCCATTTCTGGCGGAAGAGGAGCTTTCCATGCAATTAAGCGCTGAGGGTTTGGATCTTATCAAGAAGTCCGAAGGTTTTCGCGACCATGTCTATCGCGACGTCGCAGGCTTTCTCACCATCGGCTATGGGCACCTGATCAAGCCCAATGAGTCCTTCCCGGGCGGCATTTCCGAGCCTCAGGCCGCCGCAATGCTTTCCGACGACGTTCAGGCTGCCGAACAGGCGGTCGCCCGGCTGGTCAAGGTCGCGCTGACCCAGGGCCAGTTCGACGCGCTGGTCGACTTTTGCTTCAACCTCGGTTCAGCCCGGCTAGAGGGCTCAACGCAACTCCGGGAACTGAAATCGGGCCACCACGACGCAGCCGCGCGGCAGTTGTTCGCGTGGGACCACGCCGGGGGCGCGGTCAATGCGGGACTCAAAGCCCGCCGCCAGGCCGATTTTGAGCTTTGGACCAGGGGCGCGGAAGGGAACGGCGCTAGCGCAAAGCCACCGGCGGAAGTCGCGACGAGCCGCCCGAAGACCAACGCTGCAACCAGTGCAGTCTAGTGGAACCATTTCGAACGCACCATCAAAAAGAGGGAATGAAAATGACGATTACCGCGACCGTCTCATCCACAAAGGCTCCTGCTTTTCTACTTCTCTACTCCCTATTGGCTATTCACTGCCTCTCCGTCCCCTTGGTCCCTTGCCTCCTCGGTCCCCGTCTTTCTGATCCCTCATCCCGGTTCCCTGCTTTTGACCCACCCCCCCATGCCGTTTTGTGAAACTGTGAAACTGTCAAACTGTGAAGTCTTTGGAATCAGAGCATTACAGCTACTCGCTCCATAGTTTCACAGAAACTGTGAAACTGTGGAGCAAAGAAGAAAGGACTGTGAACTGAAGCCCAAATTCCTCAAAAGGAAGCGGATAGCGGCAAACTGATCGCCGAAAACCGATTGTTGAAAATCGCTGAAAACTGATGGCTCAGAGCTGAAAGTTGAGAGCTGACCGCTGAAACCTCCTTTGATCGTTTTTGCTTTCGGAAGGTGTCGCATTTCGCACGACGTGAATGGGGTGAAAGCCAAAAGCTAAGAGCTAAGAGCTAAGAGCTAAGAGCTAAGAGCTAAGAGCTAAGAGCTAAGAGCTAAGAGCTAAGAGCTAAGAGCTGTGACCTGCGCTCTCCTCGACAACTTCGAGCCTTTCTTCAGCTTTCAAATAGCCTTTGCGCCGAAACCAATCTTCCATCGCGCTCTGCAGCCGATCGAGCGGAACGCGATTTCCCGCTTCCAGAACTCCATCTCCAGCGGGAAACGTATCGTCGAAAACCGCATCGTTGGTGAAGTTCCGCATGGCGAAGTTGTCGATCTGCCGGATCGGGCACGCGTGGCGCGCGCCCTCGGCGTCGATTCGGTTCACACTTAGCCGCCGCGCAAACATGGCTTCACTCTAAACGAAAACTGGCTGACGTTAAGGCTGTGGCTTTGCGGCTTCCACAACTTTGGCGCCCATTGGCAAATCGGTGTCCACGCTGAAGCGTTTGAAGTCGTAGTCGCGCTCCTTGAAGCGCTGGCGCATGTTCTTGAACACGAGCACGCGGGCCTGCATGGAACCATCGCCGCCGGTGGGCAGCCAGACTCCGCCGCCGACCGGAGCCTGGTCGAAATGGAAATTCGACCCCTTCTGGATCGTCGCGAGAATGCCGCCAGCTACGTGGAAGTTGTCATTGAAGCTCACTTCAAGGTGGGCAACCTGGCGGTCGGCGTCGTCGATCCAGATGGTGCCCTGGAGCTTTTTCGAGGCGTCCTCGACAAGGCCGCGGGTCGCGGCATCTTTGCGGCCAAAGAAATCGAAGACAATCGCCGGACGGCCGTGGAAGTTTTCGCGGCGCGGGTTGCGGACATCCATGATGTCGAGCAGGCGGCTGATGCTGATGGTCTGGCCCTCGAGCGGCTGGCCCGAAGGGACACTCTGCGCCTTTTGGACCAGTTTGGTCACGCGTTCGGTTTCTTTTTGCTCGTCGTGCGCGTCGAGCGGCTGCCCGTTTTTCTTGACGGTCCGGGAGATCAGATGGCCGTTCACGAAGAAGTTCTCAGCCTCTTCGGTTTCGGTTTTGGTGACTTGACCGTCTCCGTCGATATCCTGCGTGGTGATGAGTGAAGTGTAGGTGTCGTTCTCGCGAACCTTTTCCACCTGCTTCTGGTGATCCACCACTTCGCGCATCAACTGACGAATATCGGGCAATGGAGGCGCAGACGGCTGCTGCGACAAGACCGGAAGCGAGTGCAGCGGCAAGACAAGAATCAAAACGAGGAGGCGCGGAGTTTTCAAAGGCGGATCAATGAGCATCCTTTGCGCCATGGTATACCGTCTTAGACGAGGAGGCGCCGGATACGGAGGTCGCCGTCCGCGGGGAGGAATCGAAGGGGATGAAACTTCTTTTGCAGTGGCTGCTCAGCGCCCTCGCGCTGCTGATTGTCTCTCATCTTGTGCCGGGTTTTCACGTCGCTGGCCTGCTTCCAGCCCTGATTGCCGCGGTGGTGATCGGGCTGCTGAACGCCACAGTAGGGCTCTTCCTCAAGATCATCACCATTCCCTTTAGCGTCGTCACGCTGGGAATCTTTCTTCTGGTCATCAACGGCGTCATGATTCTCCTGGCCTCAGCCGTTGTCCCAGGCTTCCATGTCTCCGGCCTCGGCCCAGCCTTCTGGGGCGCGGTTGTGCTGGCGCTGCTGGGCGTGCTCATTCGTGCGATCGTAAAGGACGCTTAAAGAGAAAGATTTACTTAGACGCGTCAGGCTGGGCCGCGGTCTTGCTCGTCGCAGCAGGCTGGCCGCTCGCATTCGAGGTAGTTTTATGGCGAGCGGCAGGCTTCTTCGCCGTCTTCGTCTGCGTCGCAGACGCCTTTGCAGGTTCGCTCACCTTGACAGGCTGTGGCGCCGCAGGTCCGGGTAGCGTCTGCGGAGTGCGCATGGCGCCTGCTCCCGAGAATCCGCCTGCAATGGGCATGCGCGGCGGCATCGCGATCACCTTGGCCGGCTGATTCTGCTCTACGCGCGTGTAAACGCCCCAGCCTCCGCCGGCAACAACAAAAACAATGGCCGCCGCCGCCGCCGCACGCATCCAGCTACTCTCAGGGCGAATGGCTCTCGGCCAGGCCAGAACACGCCCGCGGCGCGGTGCAGCACTGAGGGCCGCATTCACTCGGTCTTCAAGACCGTCGGGAGCGGGTAGGCTTGCAATCAGCCGCAGAGTCTCTTCCGCCGGGCTGGACGCGGATTCAGATGTCGTTGGATGGTGAGGGTTCGAATTCATCGCAAACTCCTCTGGTGTTCGAGCAGGTCCGCCATCAGGTTCCGTGCGCGAAACAGCCGCGAGCGAACGCTGGACTCTGTAATCCCCAGCACTGAAGCGATCTCCACGCTGGTGAGCTCTTCAAAGGCCGAAAGCATCAGCACCTGCCGCTCTTTGGCGGGCAGTTGGTCAACGCAGGCGAGTACATGGGCATGATGTTGCGCCGCTGCGGCAATCGCCTCGGCGGAAAGGCCCGTCGAAGGTAGCACCCGCGCCAGCTCGGCCACGTCGTCGGTCTCAGGGCGCGTCTTGGCGCGGCGCTTGCGGTCGAGCACGATGTTCCAAACAATGCGAATAAGCCAGACGCGGTGATCGCGCACTTCGCCCAGCGTATGGCGATGGCGCAGGACGCGCACAAACGCCTCCTGCACGGCATCTTCGGCATCGGCTTGATTGCGGAGAACGGAAAAGGCTACGCGGTACAGAGTGCCGGCGTACTGGTCGACCAACGCGGCAAGCGCTTCATCTTCCGCGCGCCGGCGGGCTTCGTCGTTCACCGCGCTCGTGGGACTCTCCATCCACCCTGCGACAATGGCCTGGCTGGTGCTCATCACTCACCAGACGCAGCCAGAGAAGAAAATGCTCAGGTACGCT